>RECD01000102.1 GCA_007694185.1 Planctomycetaceae bacterium | reverse complement strand
GTTCCGGACACTTTTTTACCGCTCATTGCTTAGGGCTTTGCGGCATCGGCTTGGCCGAGACGGATCATGAAGTCACCTTGAAACGCATCGCGATTGATGGCGAGGACGATCGCATGCGTCCCGGGCGACCATTTCAACGAGGCCAACTCGGCGGGCGGCGTCGGTTTCCCATCGACCCATAGGTCGATTTCGCCGGTCGGTAATTCGATTCGTGGCGGCTCCTGCCCCTCCGGCACGACGACGTGAAAGCGAACGAATGAAAGCAGTGGCGTCGTGGCGTGTTGACGAAAACCATCCAGTTCGGAAATCGGCAGGGAGCCGTTGACCAAGGTGGTGACGGGACGCCACTGGAACACCGGGTCCTCGACCGCGACCGAATCGGTGCTGGTGCGATTCAGCCGCTGCTGAGCCTCCTTGGAAAAACTTAGCGTCTCGAATTCGCGGACGATCGAATCGGCCGAAACCGTGTAGGCGGGGTCACGCCCCAACGCTCGGAGAAAGGCGACCAGATGGATCAGTTCGTCGCGGGTGAGTGAATCGATCGAGCCGGCGGGCATCAACGATTTACCCGGCTGCTCGTCTTCGATGGCATCGATCGGCAGATCGACTTCCTTGCCATCCGCGAGCCGCAATCTCAGGTTCGAGTCGCCGCGTCCGATCGGGATGCCCGAAGTGACTCGGCCGTCGTCGGTCAAAACGCTCAGGGTGTTGTAGCCCTCCTTCAACCGGGCATCCGGTAACCACAACGATTCCAGGATGTAATCGGGTTGCGAGCTGCTGCCGAGCGAAATCAGATTGGGACCGACCAATCCGCCGGCGGGACCGATCGCATGGCAGTTGACGCATTGAAGCGCCGCTCGGCGGTAAATCGACTCACCTTTGGCAGGATCGCCGTGGGTCGAGGCGGCAGCCAGGATCTCAGCCGCCAACTCTGGCGTCGGCTCCCACCCCGCCTTGTCCAGTCTGCCGGCAGCGTGAATCGCCGCTTCCAAGAGTTCGCTACCGCCCGCGTTGCGAACCGCAGAGAGCAAGGATTGTGCACGTGGGCGGGACAGTTCCGCTTGATTCAATCGCTCGGCGACCTGACCCGCGACCGCCTGATTGGTCCGCAGCGCTAACAGCAGGCGGCTCGCATCCTGGTCTGCCGACAATTCGTCGAGCAAGCCGACCACCGCTTGAGCCGCCAAGTTCGGGCGGCGGGAAGCGAGCGCGACGGCAGCCTCGATCGCCGCGGCGGGGTTACCGAGCCCGTTGCCACGAGTTGCCCAGCGGTTCAACTCGTCAGCGGCGGCGGCAGCTTCAAAGTTCGACAAAGCCCGCAGTGTGGGGAGGAGCGATTCGCCCGGCGCGGGGCTGGAGGCGATCGCCAGCAAGGCAGGCAACATCGACTCGGCCTTCCAGAGCCCCGCGGCGGTGATCACCAGGTGGCGGAGCTTTGGTTCCGCTGGCAGGGAATCGGCAGCGGGAAAGCGTTCGCTGAGCAACGTCGCGGCATCCTGGGGTACGACACGGTCACGCCCGGACCGCTGCACCAATTGATCCAACGTGGCAACCCAGGTGTCTTCCCAAGGCTCGCCATCCGCCACCGCAGCTTTCAGTGCCAAAGCCAACAACTTGCCGAGCGTCGCGGGATCGCCGGAGGCGGCTATCGCGGCGATCAAAGGACGCTTCTGGGCATCCCCCAGTTCCCGCTGCTGCAACAAAGGCAGGACCGCATCGGCGGCGGCGCTGCTGGCTGCCGCCGAAACCGCGTACGCAAGTCCGGCTGCATGCGGTTGCCAAGCCAACCGGTCTTCTCGGATCGCCTCAATCCAGGAACCGCTCAGCCGGCGAAACGACTGCCAGAGGGCGAAATCGAGCAGCGGGTCGTCAGCCCCCTCGCCGAACCGTTGGGCAACCTCCAAGAGGGTTTTCGTGGCCTCGATCGAAGCGGCGCCCGACTCGGCCTGCCCCAACGCGACGACGGCCTCCAATCGGCTAGCGGCATGGTCGCCCAGCGCCGACGCGGTGATACGAGCGGCTACCGCGGGATGTTCCAGACCGCCGGACCGAACGGCGCTGCGGAGCGAAGTCCGGGCCACGCTACCGGGCTGCATCCCGGCCACGATCTCAAAGGCGTCGAGGGCAAACTGACCGGCGACCTCGCCCAACCATTGATGCTCCAGCGACCTCGTGGCGAGTCGACTCTCGTCGGTAGCCGCGTCACGCCAAAGGCTGACCGCCTCGAGAACTTCACCGGCGTTTTGCCGAACCCGAGACCAGAGATGTTGTCGGGCGAACTGACGAACCGCCAAGGACGGATGCTCCAACAATTCGATCAATCCGTCCGTGGAAGCCGCCTCGAAATCGGGGAGAGAATCCAAGGGGCGGCCGGGCATGTGAACCCGCCACACCCGCCCCCGCTCACGGTCACGGCGTTCGTCACGAAAGTCGACTTCCCCGTGTTGGATGATCGGGTTGTACCAGTCCGCAACGTACAACGCGCCGTCGGGACCCATGCGGGCATCGATCGGCCGAAAGGCGATGTGGCTGCTGGTCAAGACCTCGGGCTGCTGGCGACTGGTGTAATGGCTACCCGCGGGCCGGACGGTGAATCGACAGACCCGCTGCCCGCGGAAGTCGTTCGTCACCAAATCGCCCCACCAAGACTCAGGAAAATGGCTCCCGGAAATGACTTCCAACCCACAATGCTTAGGACTGCCGGGGTTCATCCCCCCCAACCAACGCAATTCGCCCGGCGACTTCACGAACACGGAATCGGGAAAGACGTAATTGATCCCTTCAAAATAGGCCCCGTCCGTGGCAAACGATTCGCCATGGGCATCGAACACGTGCCCCCAAGGATTCACGAATCCCTTGCACAGCACCGACAGCTCGCCGGTATCGGGACGATAACGCCAGATGCCGCCACCGTCCAAGTGCCGTGTCCCGAACGCGGTCTCCACGTGACTGTGGATGTAAATCGACTGATTGAAATAGAGACAGCCATCCGGCCCCCACCGCAAGGTATGGATCAGGTGATGGGTGTCCTCGGTGCCAAAACCGCTGAGCACGACCCGCCGCTGATCCGCCACCCCGTCGCCGTCGGTGTCGGCGAAATGGAGCAACTCGGTGCTGGCCGCGACGTAGGCGCCGCCCTGCTCGTCGGGGACCACCCCGGTGGGGATCAACAACCCATCCGCAAAGACGGTGCTGACATCGCAAACCCCGTCGCCGGTGGTATCCTCCAAAACCAAAATCTTGTCATTCGCAATTTCGCCCGGCTTGATTTGGGGGTAGACCTCGCTGCTGGCTACCCACAATCGGCCACGGGAATCGAAGTTGATTTGGATCGGCTTGCGGATGTCGGGATCGGCGGCAAAGAGGTTCACGACCGCCTCGTCGGCAACCTTCATCGCGGCCATTTCGGCGACCGGATCGGGCGCCGGGATCTCCGTCAGATCCCGTTGGGCAAAAGCCCTACCGGTAGCCAGGCAGGAGACGATCAGTACGCTGAAAACGAGTCGGCAGACGAGTCCGTCCAAGCCGGAAAGCGACAGGCGGTGCATGGGTGAGAAGATCGACTATGGGAGAATGAAGCAGGACCATACGAGGCCGATTCCAAAGCCGGTCGCGGTCGCAGAGCCGAAATCAACGACCTTCGACCGCCCCGACGGACCCCGGGACGCCACTCGGAGTATAACCATCCGCTCGAAAACATGGGCAAGCAGTCTTGAAGGGCAGGGCGGAACTGACGGAGGGCTGTGGCCAGCCCATTCGCCTGGTCGACCCAACAGGGTCATGCAGAGGCAACCGTGGCGATTAACTTCGGTCGTCTGCGGTTGCGACGCCTGGTCGAGCAGAGGCCTGCTCCGTGCCCACCGGTCACGCCGAGGGTTCGAGCGACCAACCTTTGCGGTACTCGCGGCGGATCAAGCGGTCGGCTTCGGGGACGCCGACGGCCTTCAGATTTTTGGCGTCCCAGACCAGCTTTTTGCCGGTCCGGTAGGCGACGTTTCCCAGATGGTTCGCTTCGGTCAATTTGCCGGAATATTCGAAATCGCACGTCGTCGGGTCACCCGTTTTGCAGGCATGGATCCATTCGTTGTGATGCCCCAACGAAGGCAGGATCGAGCGTTCCGGGGCCTGGAAATCGACGAATTGGTCTTCGGGCAACAGCAGGTGCTTGCCGTAATCGGCCAACAACATGCCACGGTCCCCGACGAACAAGACTCCACTGTTCCAGGCGGGGATGCGGCCTGCGGTCAACGCGGGCGGCTTGAAAGCGCCTTGATACCAAGTCAGCCGGACGGGTGGCATTTCACCGCGTGGGCCGTACTCGTAGGTGGCCGACATCGATGCGGGGGCGAGTTCCGGGTGGGGCGGCGGGCCGTCGGCCTCGACCGTCAATGGGAAATCGAGCCGGAGCGCCCAGAACGGCAGGTCGATCCAGTGGCTGCCGAGATCCGACATGGTGCCGCTGCCGAAGTCCCACCAGCGGTACCATTTGGGCCCTGGAAAATAGACGCTGTGAAACGAGCGATTCGGTGCCGGGCCCAGCCAGAGGTCCCAATCGAGCCCCGCCGGGACCGGTTCGGCTTCTCGCGGCCGTTCCTGAACGAACACGATGTCGCCGCCGGCGCGAGCTTCGGCCTCGGTCGCCTGCCAACCCCAGGCGCGCCCGACCCAAACGTGCACTTCGTTGACCTGGCCGATCGCCCCCGACTGAACCAATTCAACGACCCGGCGATAGTTTTCGCCGGCATGGATCTGCGTCCCCATCTGGGTAGCGACCTTGGCTCGCGAGGCCGCCTCGCGGATGACCCGAGCCTCCCAGACGCTGTGGGTGAGCGGCTTTTCGCAATAAACGTGCTTGCCCAATTGCAACGCCGGTAGGGTTGCGAAGGCGTGGGTGTGTTCACAGGTGCTGACGACTACCGCGTCGAACTCACCGGCGTGGTCAAACAACCGGCGAAAGTCGGTTTCGGTGCGGGCGTTGGGGTGGCGTTTTGCGGCGGCGGCAAGGTTTTCCTGATTGACGTCGCAGAGCGCCACAATTGACTCTGATTCGACCGAACGCAGATTGGACCCGCCACGGCCGCCGCAGCCGATGACCGCAATCCGCAATTTCTCATTCAGGTTGCGACCATGCAACACCGCCGGGGCACTGATCGCCGCGGCGGCCGATGCCTTCATCCAGGCACGCCGGGAAGGCCGATACGGGGACGGTGAGGCCGATTGGGGAGCCGACATGGTCATGTTCCTGAGTGGAGAGCAGGGTAGCGAAAAGGCCGTAGCGGCCGGTTCGTGATCGGGCTGGGCCACACCGGGGCGGGGACGGTGAGGGCAGGGCAGGGCAGGGCAGATAGCGAACTGACAAACGGCGCCGACGGGCACGCGGCATCGACCGAGCCGTCAGCGACTTAGGATCGTGCAGCAAAAAGAGTCCGGAACCTTTTGCGAGGAACTCGCCCTACGGGTGCTTTGCACAAAAGGTTCCGGACACTTTCTTACCGCTCATTGCTTATCCCCGGGCGACGCGAGCGTAGACCGCAACGTTTAGCATAGCCGATCGGTCAGTTCCCGAGTTCCTCTTGCAACAAATGGCAGTAGGCGTCGTACCGCCGGGCATCAATCTTGGCATCGGCGACGGCATCCTTCACCGCGCAGGGCTCTTCGTTCAAATGCAAACAATCTGGATAACGGCACTGACTGACGTATGGCCTCAGGTCAGGCATCAAACCGGCCACTTCTCCCGCCGAGATATCCCAAAGCTGGAATTGGCGGATACCGGGGGTATCGACCACCGCCCCGCCGCCGTCCAGCGGGATCAGACTGGCGTTGGTCGTGGTGTGCTTGCCCTTTTCGTTCTCACGGCTGACCTGGCCGACACGCAACCCGAGGGCGGGCTCGATCGCATTGAGCAGGCTGCTTTTGCCAACCCCACTTTGTCCCGCAAGCGCCGTCTGCTTGCCGACCAACAGGGCCCGCAGAAAGTTGATGTTGGTCATCCGACTGACGCTCGTGAATAGCGTCAGGTAGCCCAATTGGGCGTAGACGCCGACCAGCGGTTGGAGAGCAGCCGGGTCGATCAGATCGACTTTGTTGAAGCAGATCAGTGGCCGGATCCCATATTGCTCTGCGGTCAGCAGGTAGCGATCGATCAACGCCGGTTTGATCCCCGGTTCGCCGCAACTGGTGACAATCAGCAGATAATCGATGTTGGCGGCGATCACGTGCCGCTTTCCGCGACTGGTGCGACTGAGCAGCCCATGCCGAGGCTCGACCGTTTCGATCACGCCCCCGCCCCCCGGGTCAGGTCGAAAGCCGACCAAGTCACCCGTGGCGACGACATTCCGCTGGTCTGTGCTGAGCGACTTGAGCAACTGTCGAACGGTACAGGCATGCACTTGGCCGTCGGGCCCCAACACGCGGCTGCGAAGTCCGTGGACACTGATCACTCGCCCGAACCGAATCTGTTGGTCGTGATCGGTCAGGCGGACTTGCAATCCGGCGGTCGGGTCCGGATCGGAGTCGTTCCCGATCACGGTCCGCTTGCGGGTCAATTCGCCCTTGCCGCTCAGCCGCTCGCTTTGGACGGCGTCCTCGATCCGGCTGTCGTTCTGATCCGACCGAAACCCTCGGGTCAAGTCGCTTTGGCGGACCCGGCCCTGGTGTTTTTTTCGAAACTCGGCTCGCAGTTTGGACCGTTTCTTCGCCATCAGTCGAGGCTGCGCGGTTTCAGTTGATAGAACAGGGCGCGTTTCTGATCAGGCAACGCGTAATCGAACCCGCAACGTTTCAAAAAGTCTTCGCTGCTGCTGATCGCCATGACCTCGCAAACCCCCAGTTCGCGGGCCCGCTCGACACAGCGGGCGACCAATTCCTGACCGATGCCGCGGCCCTGATACTCGACCCGGATCGCCAAGCTTTGGACCTCCGCCAATTTCCGATTGTAGACCTCGACGGCCGCAAAACCGATGGGGCGTCCGTTCGCCTCGGCCACAAATCCGTGGCGAGTCAAGTCGATCACCTCGGCCTCGGTGCGGGCAAAGAGTTTTCGATTCATCACGTAGGGCCGCAGGATCGCGTGGATCATGTCGGCATCTTCGGGGGTCGCTTGGCGGTAAGTGATCGCCTCAGAAGCGTCTCGGCCCGATGGCGAGTCGGCTTCCGGCGGTTCGGTCTCACTTAGGCCGTGCTGCGGGTGCGCAGGGTCAGGGGAGCTCATCCGGCATCTTCTAGGGGTTGAGCCTGACGGGGCTGGTCGCTTCCTTGATCGCCTCCCGCATCCGGCTCGACGGTGCCTCGCGCCCGGTAAACAGCTTGAACTGATAAGCGGCTTGGCGGACGAACATGTCGACGCCGGTGATTATCTTGGAGCGGGCGTTGCGGGCGTGTTTGATCAGCATCGTGCTTTCCGGGTTGTAAACGGTGTCGAACACGACCATCAACTGATTTAGCTTGCCGGGGTCGTAGGGACAATCGTCAACATGGGGGTGCATGCCCACCGGGGTTCCGTTGACGAGCAATTGGGGCTGAACCTCGTGGCGTTGTTCCCACGGGACCGATCGTGTGCCGATCTCATGAGCCAACTGGACCGCACGTTCTTCGGTGCGGCTGCTGATGGTGACCTCCGCCCCTCGTTGCTTCATCCCCCACGCGATCGCCCGGGCGACACCCCCAGCCCCGAGGATCAGCACCCGCCGGCTTTGGTGAGACACCGGCAGGCTGTCAGCCGGACGTCCGGCCTGATACACGGCGTTGATGCAGTCCATCGCCGCCCGATAGTCGGTATTGTAGCCGATTCGCTCCTCTTCATCGAAAATCATGGTGTTGATCGCGCCGATGCCGGTGGCGGCCTGTTCCGCTTGGGTGCAATAGGCTAGCGCCCGCTCTTTGTGCGGGATCGTGACGCTGATCCCTCGGATGCCCAAGCGCGGACAAGCATCGATGAACACGTTCAGATCGTCCGCGGGCACTCGGAACGGAAGGTACCGAGCATTGATTTCGGCGTCTTGAAACGCCCGGTTGTGAATCAACGGGCTGTGGCTATGGGCGACCGGGTCCGCCACGACGCCGAACAATTCGGTCTGACCGTCGATTTCGTCGAACCGGTACAGGTCCCGCATCACCTTGTAATTCAACTGCCCCGGGGCCAGCGTGCGATCGGTGCTGTAGGAGGCAAAGGTGAACGGGGAGCCGAGCCGACCGGCCAGGATCCGAGTCATCATGCCGATCTCGCCCATGCAAATGCCGATCGTCGGCAGTTTGGCTTGCCGAACCATCTCCATCATTCGAACGGTATCCGCGATCGTCGTCGCTTGGCACGCGATCTTGACGACGTCCGCATCCATGGTCGCCATTTCGGCATGCAGCCCCGGCAAGTCATCGGGGGTGCCATCGAAATCGTGATAGCTGACGACCCGTTTCGTTTGTCCGTACCGCGGGATATCGCCGGCGATGTCAGCCTCCAAATCGACGTACTCGACGCCAGCGACGATCGCGGATCGCAACACCATCTGACGCTCGGCCTCGGTGCCCATCCAGCGGCCACCGTCCTCGCGTCGCCGATTCGTCACCACAACCGGCGTCGGTCGGTCCTTCAGCAAACGGGTCAAATCGATCGCGCGACCGATGTAGTCCAATCGCAATTCGACCAATTGGACCCCGTTTTCGGCCAAGTGCCGATGTTCGGCGATCATGTGCTTGTGGCGAGTTCTTCCGAGGCTTACGCAGATCATGATGCCAATCGAGTCGGGACGGTGTCGATCAGGGTGAGAACGGAGTGGCCGATGGGGGGACCAACCGCACGGGTGCGGCGTATATAATACGTGGCATGATCAAATTGCCTACAACCGATCGCCTCGGTAGCCCGATCGGCGGCCGCCGGTCTCGCTTGCATGGCCACGCGTCCCGATTCCGCCAACTTTGCCGAGGAACTGACTCCTGGTCGGCACTCGCCGGGTTGGTGATCGGCTGGGCCGTCGCGTTCGCCGACGTTTTCGGGGTTGGCTCGTTGGGGACGCGGGCCGTCGGTGCCGACTGGCCGCTCTCCCGCGGCGATGCCCAATCGACCGGAGCCACGGCAGAACGTTTGCCCGCAAATCTGGAGATCCGTTGGGAATTTTCCGCCGAGGAACCGATCGACGCTACCCCGCTGATTGTCGATGGCCGGGTTTATCTCGCCGACGTGAACGGCATGCTGTACTGCCTCGACCTTAAGTCCGGCCAGGAGCTGTGGCGGTTGGAGACGGGAATCGGCTTTGCCAGCAGCCCCGCAGTCGATCGTGACCTGTTGGTGATCGGTGACCTGGACGGCAAGGTTTACGCCGTCGACGTCGCCAGTGGACAACTGCGGTGGGAGCGTGAAGTTGGCGGAGAAATCGGTTCGGATGCCGCGTTCTTCGAAGACAACGTCTTGATCGCCTCTCAGGATGGCAACTTGTACGGCCTGGCCCGCGCCGACGGCTCAGGACTCTGGAAATACGAAACGAGTGACCAGATCCAGTGCAACCCATCGCTAGCGGACGACCGCACGTTCCTCGGTGGCTGTGACGGCAACCTCCATGCCGTCTCGGTCCGTGACGGTACCGCGGCTGCCGACCCAGTGCCGCTGGGCGGTCCGACCGGCAGCACGCCGGCGATCACGGGTAATCGAGCCATTTTGCCGATCATGGACGGCGCCGTCGTCGCGATCGACTGGAAGTCGGGCCGCGAGTTGTGGCGGTACGTCGACGAGGAACGCTCCCAGGAATACCGCACCAGCCCCGCGGTCAAGGACCAGGTCGTCGTGGTGACCAGCCAGAATCGCCACGTCGATGCGCTCGATTTGGAGACCGGTAAGCGAAAATGGCGGTACACGCTGCGGCGCCGCGCCGACGCGTCACCGGTGATTTCGGCTGACGACGTCTGGATCGCTTCGACCGACGGCAGGCTCACCCGCTTGTCACTAGCCGACGGTAGTGAAAAATGGCAGTTCGAAATTCGCGGTCAATTCACCAGTTCCCCCGGGATCGCCCAGGGACGGTTGGTGATCGCCGACAGTCGAGGGATCGTCCGCTGTTTCGCATCCCCGGAAGACAACTGATCCCTCCGTCCGCGGTCCGCGGACCCACCCCCTTCGGAAGTCGTCAAGCATGAGCACCACCCCAGTGCCAACGGTGGATATCAAAACCGAGGTCGGCAGTTACTTCATCTCGAACTACCCGCCCTACAGCCAGTGGAACCGCGAAGCGCTGCCGGCGGTTCGGCAGGCACTCCAATCGCCCCCGAAAGTCGACACCCCGCTCGGGCTCTATTTGCACATCCCGTTCTGTCGCAAACGTTGCAAATTCTGTTACTTCAAGGTCTTCACCGACGTCAAGGCGGCCGAGGTCCAACGCTACGTCGACGCCTTGTCGACGGAGATCTCACTGGTCGCGAGCCTCCCGGTGATGGGCGACCGCCCGTTCCGGTTCGTCTACTTCGGCGGCGGGACCCCGAGCTTCCTGGCGCCGAAACAGTTGGTCGCGCTGGGAGACCGACTGCGCGAACACATCACTTGGGACGGTGCCGAAGAGGTGACGTTCGAGTGCGAACCGGGCACCCTGAGCGAAACCAAGGTCAAAACCCTCCGCGAGCAGATGGGCGTGACCCGATTGAGCCTTGGGGTGGAAAACTTCGACGATTCCTTGCTGGAAGAGAACGGTCGGGCGCACCTGTCGAAACAGGTGTTCGAGGCGTGGGACTGGATTCAAGCCGCCAAGTTTCCCAACGTCAACATCGACCTGATCTCGGGCATGGTCGGGGAGACGTGGGACAATTGGCGGGAGAACATCCGCCGGACCATCGACCTGAGCCCGGACAGCGTCACGATCTACCAGATGGAACTGCCGTTCAACACCGTCTACAGCAAGGACATCTTGGGTAACAAAATCGAGACCCCGGTGGCGGACTGGCCGACGAAACGCCAGTGGGTCGACTACGCCTTCACCGAATTGGAGGCGGCCGGCTACAGTGTCAGCAGCGCCTACACGATGGTCAAAGACTCGTCCAAGGTGAACTTTTCCTATCGCGACAACCTCTGGCAAGGGGCCGATCTGATCGCGACCGGAATCGCGAGCTTCGGGCACGCCAGCGGCGTCCACTATCAGAATCTCGCCGAACTGGAAAAGTACTATGAGGCGATCGACGCGGGGCAGCTTCCCTTGGGACGCGGCCTGATCCCGACACCTCATCAATTGCTGGTTCGCGAGCTGATCCTGTTGCTCAAACGCGGCTACTTGGACGCCGGGTATTTCCGCAGCAAGTTCGGTGTGGACGTGCTGGAGCACTGGTCGGAAGCATGGGCCGCCCACGTGGCCGACGGCTACGTCACGATCGAAGGGGATGCCATCCGCTTGACCCGTGCGGGGCTGCTGCGCGCCGACGCCCTGTTGCCGGTGTTCTTCGAGCCGGAACATCGCGGGGTCCGCTACACATGACCACGCCTCCGTCCGAGGGTGAGGATTCGCGATCCTTCCTGATGGGCCAGTTCCGCGCGGACTTTCCCTCACGGCTGCGATACACCACGAACCACATGTGGGCGGAGGCCTTACCGGGCGAGGCCGCCGGTGCCCCGCCAATCTATCGATTTGGGCTGACGGCCTATGCGGTGCGTCTGCTGCAGGACGTCTATTTCCTCGATTGGGTCGTGGAACCGCAGAGCAAGATCGCCCGACGCCAATCGCTCGGTTCCATCGAAAGCAAGAAAGCCGAAAGTGATCTGTTCGCTCCGACGGCTGGCGAACTGATCGGGTTGAACGCCGCCGTCTTGGCTGACCCGTCACTGATCAACGTCGACCTCTACTCCGCCGGATGGTTACTCGAAATCACCCCCGAGGGGACCGCCGACCTGCTCGATGTCGACGCCTACTTGAATCACCTGGAGCAGGCCTGGCCGCTGGCACAACGGACGATCAAGGGTCAAGTCTGAGTCCCCGGAATCGTCCGCCCCAATCGCGGCTCGTCGGCCCTTCGCCAGTCCCCCGGGCGTTTTCCCGTGATCCGGTGAAAGGCCCGGTAAAACGTCGACAGGTCGTCAAAACCGGACCGAAACGCGATCGACGCGAGCTTGCGATCGGTGGTCCGCAACAGCCCCATCGCATGGCTGACCCGCAACCGGTTCACGTAATCCAGCCAACTTCGACCGGTCCGTTTTCGAAAGGCCGAAGTAAAACCCCGACGCGACATCCCGCAAGCTGCCGCTGCGTCGTCGAGTCGCAACGATTCGAAAAAATGATTTTCTAACCAGGCGAGGTAGGACTCGAGCATCGGGTCGACCTCGGCCGTCCCGACCGGGCCCGGATCGAACGCAGTGCTGCGGATGTCGGCACAGGCGAGCGAGACCTCGGCCACCAGATCGACCGCGGCCGCGACCGTGGCCAACCGGTGCAACGGGTCCTGCCGAGCGTGGGTGTACAACAGACGCCGCATCCGTCGTTTCAATCGCAACGGCGCCAAGTCGGCAGCCGACAAGACGCCGCTAGGCAGATACTCGGTCAAATCGGGAACGCCGGCCAGCACGGAGGGGGCGATGCCCAGACCGTACAGCGAAATCGCTCGCCGCGGGTGATCGACGATCCGGTGCCGCAAACCGGGCGGGATCACCACCAAATCGCCCGTTTCGCAAATGGGTTGCCCCCAATCCCCGTCCAGCACCCCGCCACCGCGTGTCAGCAACAGCCATTTCCAGAAATCGTGGCGGGTGAAGTCCATCGTGAAGGCATCCCCATGATGGCTTTCAAAAGCCCAAATGCCGGCGGTATCCAGTCGTTCCTCGACCGGCTGGATCCGCCGGGATAACTCGCCCGCCCCACCCGTTCGAACCTGCTCCCCGTTCATGCCCGCCCTCCAAGCCCCACCTTGCCCAAAACGCAAATCGATCATGCTCGAATCGCCAAGACCGAGCAAGGGCCAACCCTTAGGATCTGACAACCGCAATGACCAGTGGCGTTCGGCATCCGCCGGACGGTTTTCGAGATGTGCAAATCAAAGGTCCCTTCATGATGATCGATTCGGTCCCTCCCCTCCGCCCCCGGCGAAGAATCACCGGGATGTCAGCGATCCTGTTGCCCCTGTTGACCCCCAGCCCGGGCGAATCGGTTCGGATCGACTGGGACTCTTTTCGTGACCACGTGAACCGGACGGCAAATGCCGGCCTGATTCCGGCGGTCAACATGGACACCGGCTACATCAACCTGCTGACCCGCGAGCAACGGTTGGAAGTGCTGCGCCAGACGGCAGATTGCTTGGCGGGCCGTCCGTTCGTCGCCGGCGCGTTCGTGAAGGATTCGCCTGGGGCTCCCTTCGCTTTGGACACGTATCGTGAAGTCGGCTCGGAGATCGTCGCCGCCGGTGGCACGCCCGTGATCTTCCAAAGTTACGGATTGACGGGCCAAAGTGACCACCAGATCGTCGACGCTTACGCCCGCATTGGGGAGCAGATCGGTGATTTTTACGGGTTCGAACTGGGGAAGATGTTCGCCCCGTTCGGCAGCATCTACAGCTTGGAGGCCTATCAGGGCCTGCTGGAATTGCCGCATTGCTTGGGGGCGAAACACTCCTCGCTGAGCCGCGAGCAAGAATGGGAGAGGTTGGTATTGCGCGATCGTCTGCGTCCCGATTTTCGAGTGCTGACCGGGAACGACTTGGCGATCGACATGGTGATGTACGGTAGCGATTACCTGCTGGGCCTGAGCACCTTCGCCCCAGAGGCCTTCGCGAAGCGGGACGCGATGTGGCTGGCGGGTGACGCCGGCTTCTTCGAACTGAATGACTTGCTTCAGTACCTCGGTTTTTTCGCCTTCCGCAATCCGGTGCCGGCCTACAAGCACAACGCGGCCCAGTTCCTGCATGCCCGCGGCTGGATTCGCAGCGACCAGACGCACCCGGATAGTCCCCGTCGTCCCGATTCCGACCTTCCGATCCTCCGTGAAATCCTCGAGCGATTGACCCCATGAATGCGCCCCCTCGGACTTTGAAAGTGGCCATGCACGGGGTGACCGGACGCATGGGAACGAACCAGCACCTGATCCGCTCGATCCTGGCGATCATCCGGCAAGGCGGTGTCACGCTGACGTCGGGCGAGCGGTTAGCCGTGGAGCCGATTTTGGTCGGCCGGAGTGAGAGCAAGCTTCGGCATCTGGCCGAGACGGTTTCGGACCGGGAGATCGGACGCCAACTCGCCTGGACCACCGATTTGGACTCGGTGCTGTCGGATCCCGCCGTCGACATCCTGTTCGACGCCTCCAGCACGCTGCAGCGGGCCGAAGTGATCCGGCGGGCAGCCACCAACGGCAAGGGGGTTTACTGCGAAAAGCCGATCGCCACCCGCGCCGAAGAAGCCTACGCCCTGGCCGATTGGGTCGAGTCGACGGGCGTCAAAAACGGTGTCGTTCAGGACAAGCTGTGGCTGCCCGGCATCCGCAAATTACGAATGCTTCGCGATCAAGGCTTTTTCGGGCGGATCCTGAGCGTCCGCGGGGAGTTTGGCTACTGGGTGTTCAGCGGCGACGAGCCCGATCAACCGGCCCAGCGACCGTCGTGGAATTATCGCAGTGAGGACGGTGGCGGGATCATGATCGACATGTTCTGTCACTGGGAGTACGTGATCGGCGATCTGTTCGGCAAGGTAGAGCGAGTTTTGGCGCACGCCACCACCGATCTGAACCAACGTGTCGACGAGTCCGGTCGGCCTTACGCCTGCACGGCCGATGATTCCGCTTACGCGATTTTCGTGCTCGACAACGGCGTGAGCTGCCAATTCAACAACTCTTGGGCCACCCGTGTTCGCCGCGATGACCTGTTGACCATCCAGGTTGACGGGACTCACGGGTCCGCCGTCGCCGGATTGCGGGACTGCCGAATTCAATCGTTGGCGGCAACACCCAAACCGGTCTGGAATCCCGATATCCCGCAGCCGATCGACTTCTACGAAGGTTGGCAACGGGTTCCCGACGCGACCCACTACGACAACGCGTTCAAGATCGAGTGGGAATTGTTCCTGCGGCACTGCGCCGGCGAGGGGGAGTTTCCTTGGTCGATCCGGCGGGGAGCCGCCGGCGTGGCACTAGCCGAAGCCGGCCTCCGTTCGGTCGCGGAACGGGCTTGGATCGAGCCTCAGTTCGGATAGCCGCGCGGATGATCGCGATGCCACCGCCAGGCGGTGCTCACGATCTCGTCCACCTCGGTAAACTGAGGGACCCAACCGAGCTCCTCCTTGGCGCGACGCGAGTCGGCGACCAGTTCCGGGGGATCGCCGGCGCGACGTGGCCCGATCGAAGCGGGGATCGGATGCCCCGTGACCCGACGGCAAGACTCGATGATCTCACGCACGCTCGTCCCACGCCCGGTGCCGAGATTCAAACAGAGCCCTCGGCCCGGCTGAAGTCGTTCCAGTGCCAGCAGGTGAGCGTCCGCCAAATCGCAGACGTGAATGTAATCCCGGACGCACGTGCCGTCGGCAGTCGGGTAATCCTCTCCAAAGATCGTCACCTGCTCTCGTTGCCCGAGCGCGACCTGCAGAACGATCGGGATCAGGTGCGATTCGGGATCATGGTCTTCGCCGATATCGCCCGCGGGGTCGGCGCCGGCGGCGTTGAAGTACCGAAGCGCCGCGTAGGCGAAGCCGTACGCGGCCGCATAATCGGCCAACGCTCGCTCGATCACCAGCTTGGTGAACCCATACGGATTGATCGGCTGCTGCGGGGTCGTTTCGGGGATCGGTGACAGCCCCGGTTCGCCGTAGGTTGCCGTGGTGCTGCTGAAGACGAACCGCTCGACCTTCGCCTGCCGCATGGCGTCGAGCAATTCCAAGGTGGCGATCACGTTGTTTCGGTAATACATCGCGGGATCAACTACCGATTCGTTGACCAACGCGTAGGCTGCGAAATGCATCACCGCGTCGATCCGATGCTCCTTCATCACCTCGATCAACCGCGGTCCGTCAGCCACCTCACCTTCGATCAAGCGTCCCTCGGGAACCGCACCACGATGCCCCCGTGACAGGTTGTCGTAAATCCAGACGCAGTGGCCCGCCCCGATCAACCGACGCACCGCATGGGAGCCGACATAACCGGCACCGCCGACAACCAAAATGTTCATGGGACTCCCGACAAAAGGGACGATTCGCACCCCCGGCACAACCGGTTCGACCGTACGGGAAGGAGCTCGCAACCCGACTTCTCGGCGAAGATTCTGCCCGGGTCATCCGAAGTGGTCGAGGTAACCGATAGGTAAGACAAGAATAAATTGAAAGTTCGCTCGCGTCATCCGGCTGCGGCGATCGATTTCTCCCGCCCCAGACAGGAAGACGTGGCCCCCCGACCGACCAAACTCCAACAATGGACGGCCGCCGCGGCCCCGACCACGGCCCGTGGTGGCCAAACGTTGGCGGAGGCTTTTTCGGCTTACCTGCGTGGCGAGTGCCATCTCGCCAACAACACGATCGAGGCTTATGGCCGAGACCTGCGCCGATTTCTCGCCTGGGTCGATGCCCGCCCGCTCGGGTCGTTGGGGGTTGCCGAATTGGCGGATTTCATCGCGACGCTGCAAACCGAGGGACTCGCCCCGTCTTCGATTTCGAGATGCGTCGTCACCGTCCGAATGTTCTTCCGCTACCTGCAATTGGAAGGGCTGGTGTCGTCCAACCCGGCGGAGTGGCTGGCTTCGCAAAAGATGTGGCAGCGGGTCCCGAGGGTCCTGACGGTCAACCAGGTCGAGCGACTGCTGTCTGCGCCCCGGCGTATCGACACCTACCACCTCCGCGATTCGGCGATGCTCGAATTGTTGTACGCCACCGGCTGCCGGGTTTCCGAAGTCTGTCGACTGAGGTTGCCCGATGTGTCGCTGGCCGAACGGCGGATTCGCTGCGAAGGGAAAGGTGGCAAGCAACGGATCGTGCCGATCGGCGGCCGCGCGATCAGCGCGATCGAAGCCTATCTCACAGCAGCCCGGCCGCAACTGGCGGCCCGTCGCCCGGAGCCGGCCGAAGAGCTGCTGCTCAGCCGCAGCGGCCGGGCGCTGGACCGAATCATGCTGTGGCGTCTGGTCAAGCTTTACGCGGCCAGGGCCGGGATCGATCCGTTGATCAGCCCCCACTCGCTGCGACACAGTTTCGCGACGCACCTGTTGGCGGGCGGCGCGGATTTGCGTCAGGTGCAAGAAATGCTGGGGCACGCGAGTATTCAGACGACGCAAATTTACACGCACGTGGAGCACTCACGGTTGCAACGTGTGCATCGCCAATTCCATCCGCGGGCCTGATCGGTCGACGCGACAGGTCAGGTTGGGGGACGATCGACCCGAACCGCCCGCTGCTGTAGGAACGCGAGTTCCTGATGGAGCATTTCGACCCGCGGCATGGCGGCGCCGGCCGCCGCCGCTGCCGCCAACGGCGCCGCGAAGATGGCCGCCAGTTCCATCGGACGCCCCGCGAGATAGTCCAATCTCATGCTGCTGTCGTAGGGCACCATCTGGCGGGTGTGATCCAGGGTCTCCCGAATCGCATCGGCCGGCAGCGTCCGGCCACACGCCGCTGCCGCTTGATGCACCTCCCGCATGATCGACTCGGCCAGCCCTGAGGCGGCCGGATCGTGGATCAATTCTTCGGTGGAGGCGTCCAGCGCGACGGACAAGCCGTTGAACGGGATGTTCCACATCAATTTGCGCCAGCGGGCCTGCCACAGGTCGCCGGTCGCGACGACATCGATACCGGCCGCCAGCAGGTCATCCGCGACCCGTTTTAATCGTGGGGTGACCCCGGCCGGTGGTCGGTTCGCCGAAGTGAACTCGCCCATCACGATCCGGCCGTAATCGAGATGGCGGATCCGCCCCGGGCCGACCTTGTTGCTACACAGAAAACAGCAACCTCCCAACACGCGGTCGCCACCGACCACGGCGGCGGAGTCGGCCTCGCTGTGCAAACCGTTCTGCAAACAGAGCACTAGGCCTCCGTCTCGGGTCGGCGGCGTTAGCAGTTCTGGCAACAGATGGTTTTGCGTCGTCTTGATCCCGACGATTGTGACGTCGCAGGGGGGCAGTGACTCCGCCGCAGCGTGCAAATTCAACGCTTCGCCGGGCAGGTGAAAGTCCCCCCACTTACTTTGCACGTCCCACCCGTCCCGACGGATGATGTCGATCCCGCTGTGGATCAGGAAATGAACATCAGCCCCTCGCCTGGCCAGCATCCCGCCGTACAGCCCACCCAAAGCACCCGCGCCAATGATCGCATAACTCAACGTCGGCTTCGAATCGGACACGGTAGTTCTGTTCCGGAAGAGATCGAAAAACGAGGATAATCGATGGGGCGATCAGGGAACTTGGTCAGCGGCCAAGGCTGCCCGGTAGTCGACCTGTGCTAAGAAGTACAACAGCAGGGCGTCCACGGCCTTTTCCGCAGCCTCGACCGCGAATTGCTCACGAAGTGCGACGGTCAACAGGTCGGTGGACCCGAGTTCGTAGTTGCGACGTTCTCGGCGGGCCAGATCCTCCGCATATTCCAGCGCCTGCCTGGTCAGGTGTACCCGCTCGAAGGCGGCCTCCAAACCGGCGTATACCGCTTGGACTTCGGCAACGATCTGGTTTTCCACCAGCCTTCGTCGGGAGTTGACTTGCGAGATCCTCGCTTGGGTCGCCAATATCTTCCCGCGGGCTCTGCGACGCTGCACGGGCACATCGAAGAACAAGGCCGCGTCCAACTCGAACTGCCCCTTGTCATTCAGCGGCGTAGCCGGATCGCCCACATCCTGGGCCGCAGAGACCACCGCATCCAAATTTGGCCGCGACTCGTTGCCCGCTTGGGCCAAATCGATCTGCAATTGCTGCTGAATGAACGTCAACACCGCGATCTCGGGACGTTGGCGAATCGCCTCGATCACATCGTCGTTCATTCGCTCCTCCTGGACGGCAGGAGGTTCAGGAAATCTCGGTAGGCGCCCAGGCCCCGGGATCAACGGATCGCCCTCGGGAGTTCGATAGTACAGCGACAATTCGATGGCCGCCTGACGTAGCCGGCGCTGCGCATCCGCTCGCGCCGCCTGGCGTTCGGCGATCAGCCTCAAGTTGTCGGTCAGGACAGGAGGATCGACCAACCCTTCCTCCACCTGACGCCGAATCCCTTCGGTGCGGTCTTCGGCGAGTTCCAAGATCCTGTCGGTGATGCGAGCCTTCTCACCCGCCGCAACCCATTGCCAGTAGGCGTAGCCGGCCTGCCGGACGTACGCGATCACCTCGGCCTGAATTTCAGGATTCGCTGCCTGCACCCCGACGTTCGCCCGCCACAATTCCGCCCGCCGCGGATCGATCTGCCGGTTGCGTGCCAAAGGCGCGGCAAAGCCGGCGCGAAACTCGCCCCCGTCGTTCGTCTCGCGTTCCTTGTACCAGGGTTCAAAAAAGCCCCGGCCGATGCGATAGCCGGCGAAGACTTCGCCGCCCTGGTAGAGCGGCTGACTCAACCCCACCCGGTTCCGATGGGTTTGGTAGAAACCGACCGTCCCGTTCTCGGTAGACGCGTTCAGCCCAAGATCGAAGTTGCCTTGGGCCGCCAAACGGTCCCCGGCCGCGATGCCGCGTTGCTGGATGGCCGCGGCGACCAGCGGGTAAGCCCGGTAGACCGAGTCGATCACTTCGTCAAACGCGAGCGTTTCGTTCGGGTCTGACTTCGCGGCCTCCGCCAAGCTGCCCGCTTCGGGATCAGGCGTGCCGACCGGTGGCGGCAGTGATTCCGGTTCCGGCATCGCCGGCTCGCGCGAATCCGCGTCGGCCGAAGTCGAGTCGGGCGCAATCAGTTCGTTCGGATCGGCGTCCGATTCGACCCCGGTCGAGTCCTCGCCCGGCGGGAGGGAATCTTCCGTCAAGTCGATCGCCGACGTCAGCCGAACGGTTCCCGGATCGGCCGGCGCGGCCGCCGGCCGGACCGATTGCTGCTGGGCAACGTGTCGCCGCGGCGGCGAGGATGAACATCCCACCACCGTCGCGATCATCAGAACGATCGCTACGCGACGCATCAAAACGATCAGCCTTCCATGGCGAGGTGCTTGCCTAAATCCTTGGCCAGGTCGAATGCTTCGAGCCCGCCACTCCGAGAAACTGCCTCGAAGCGGGCCGTCGCCGCGCCCACCCCAAGGGTGGACTGGAGCGACTCTGCCAGCCTTTCGGAGTTTATCGACTGTAGCGGTGGGAAGGCTTGATTCGCAAATCCGATTCTTGGCTCAATACCGCCGCATTAGCCTTGTCGCGACTCAAGCCTAGAGCTTGGGGAGTTTCGGAGATTTGGGAACCTTGCCGTAGCCTTCCATTTCGACGATCGGGGGGAAGCCGTTGAGCCTTCGCCAGACCTCGAACCACAGCGGCACCTGTTCCAGCAGCACCCAGCCGTTGGCACGCGTTCCCTGGCGGAGGAACTGTTCGCTCGGCCACGGGTTGTCGTCGAGATCGGGCTGAACGAGCACTCGGAACCGGCCCTGGCCGTCGTCCTTCTCATCGACCGAAATGACTTCCCCGCCGAAAGTCCCCACGGCCACGGACGGCCAACCCGTGAACTGGATCGCGGGCCAGCCCTCGAATTGCAGACGCACGTGTCGCCCTGGGTTAACCAGCGGAGCGTCGTTGCCGGAAAGCCAGAGTTGCACCGAGCGATCGGTCGTTTCAGGAACGATCGTCGCGATCGGGTCGCCCTGCCGAAGGATCGCCGTGGTCACGTTCGGATTGATTTCGACGAGGAATCCGTCGAAGGGTGCCCTGACAACTTGACTTTCTTGGCGAGAAAGTGTGGTCTCCATATCGCGGAGATCTTTTTCCGCCTTGTTGTACGCTTGCTCCATCTTCGCGACATCGCCTTCGGCCTTGGACACGTCACCCCGCGATTTTCTCAAAGTGGCCTCGGCATAATCGATATCGACCTGAGCCTTTTGGATCTTCGCTTCGCGTTCGCGAATCTTCCCCTCCAGTTCGGACTCCGCGGACTGGACGTAAGCTTCTCCGCGGCGAATCTTGGCCAGCTGCTCCTGAACTTTGCGTTGGATTTCTTGGTAACGCTGGAGCGAGACGTTGCCTTCGATCTGGAGCGTATTCATTCGCTCGTACTCGGCTTGCAGTTGAGGCAGGGCAGCTTGGTACTCGACCAACTGCTGCTGCTCCGCTTGAATTTTTTTCCTGGCCATCTCCACAAAGGCGTCTTGGGCGGCCTCCGTCTCACGCCGCACCGTGGTGTAGGCGACGACCTGGTCCTGATAGGCGTCGACCACGCGTTTGGCGTCCAACAACGCCCGCTTGCTCGCCTCGAGCCCATCCCCAGTGGCATCGAGTTCTCGCTGGCTGTTCACCAATTGCTGCCGCAACCGTTCGATGTAGCCTTCGTCGATATCTCCCAATTCGACGATTTCCTGCCCTTCCTCGACACGAACGTTTTCGTAAATGTTCTCGCCCCAACGGACGAAGCGACCGCTAACTGGCGATTGAACTACCTGGGGACGTTGATCGGGGGCGTAGGCCAGGACCGTCCCGTTGCCGCTGAGCGATTGCTGCCAGGGCGCCAGGGTCATCAGCACCGTCGTGATGGCGAGTCCGACCAGCATCACGTTCGAAATCTGTCTCGCTATCCGGGAAGACCGGGTCAACCTGAGTGCTGGCATCAACGATTCGCTGTACGCTACCGGCGCTAGCGGGGTACGTCGCAGGGAGCGGTTCGCAAGCGGGCCGGCGGGGATTCTTTCGGTAGCCATGATCGCTTCACTCCGCCACGGGTTCCGAGGTCGCCAAGGTGATCTCCCGTAAAGGAGCCGTTTTTTCGCTGGGGCGCCGATGAGTCAAATCGAGCAACTGTTTGCCAGCCTCCGCGACATCGCTGCGTCCTGTCGCCAACACCAGAGTCCAGGGTTGCCGCGCGTCGACCAACAAAGATGTCAAACGACGAACGTCCTGGTCTGGTAAACCGTCGATCGTGCTGTCGACCAACAACAGCCTCGGTTTGCCGACGATGGCCCGGGCGATCATCAGCTTGCAGGCTTGATTGCGTGTCAACGGATAGCCGTTGTCGAAAAGTTCCGTTTCCAAGCCGTCAGGCAACCGTAGCACTTCGTCGATCAGTCCGACGTCCTCCAGGGCCTCGCGAACATCGCTGGTCGAAACATCGGGCCGCTCCAGGTGAACGTTTTCGGCAAGGGTTCCATGAAAGATCTCGGCGTCGCGGACGAGCGAGACAGCCCGACGCAGCGCATCGGGGCGGAGATCGCGGGGGTCGACATTGTTGATCGCGATGTGCCCCGACTCGGGACTCCGCATGCCAAACAGCATGTCGATCAGCATCGTCTTTTCGCCTGCCGAGGGACCGCAGAGCATCAACCGATCACCGGATCGGACGGTCAGGTTGAGCCCACTCAACCCCGTCTGGCCCGGCCAACCCCGGTAGCCGACGTCGCTGAAAATCACCTCCGCCGGTCGGTCGCACGCGAGGAACAGCAGCCCATCCTGGCGCTCCATCGGCAGATCGAACAACACGCCAAGCTTATCGACGGCGGCCATCAGGTCGTAGTAAATTTCCATGTACTTACCGAGTTTTGCGAAGGCGCCGACGATCACCGCGACGATCAACTCCGAAGCGACCAATTGCCCGAGCGTCAACTGTCCGGAAATCACCAACCAGCCACCGATGCCGAGCAGCACGGTGCTGGCCAAGGCTTGCGTCCCCAGCGAAAAGCCGATCTGGCGAAGCAGAATTCGGAAGTGTGCCCGTCGGGCTTCCAGGTATTCATACGTCAGGTGATCCGCCCGGTCCAACGCGAATTCCGCCGCCCCCCCGTTGCGAAACGTGGTCGGGCACGCGACCAACTCCTCCAACCAAGCCGCCGTCTTGTACTTGATTTTCGACTCCTTGATGCAAGTTTTGACCGCGCCGCGGCCGAGCACCAAGATCACGAAAGCGAGCAACGCCAACAACACGATGTTGTAGCCGAGCAAAAACGGGTGATAGAACGCCAGGACGGCCATCCCGATGAAGGCGAACAGGACGACCGAAATGCCTTCGAGCAACATCGAGGCGCAAACCTTTTGCACCGTGACGATATCGAAAAATCGGTTGACGAGTTCGCGAGCGTCTTTCCCGTCGAGCGCCTTCGTCTCCACCCGTGGCAACCGAAAAGAGAGGTCCGCGACCACCCGGGCGAACAACCGCCGCTGGATGATTTCGACCACATAAGTCTGCAAACCGACGATCACCGCCGAGAACGACAGGAACGCCAGCAACATCAACGCGACCACCACGATCGGCTGCAGGACCCGTCCGAAGGCAACGGTGCTGACTAACGACTCGACCGCCAGCGGGGTCGCCAGACCGAGCACCCCGGCAACGAAGGCATAGACCAAAATGACCCAGATGTCCCCACGCTCGGCATGCAGCAGAGACACCATCCGCTGAAACGGCGTTCGCTCGGCGGGATCTATCTCGGATTGGGCTGCCCCGGCCAACCGCGGCTCGAGCACGACGCAGCGGATCAGTGAATTGCGGTCAGAAATCGCCAGGGCGTCCTTCAACTTCGCCGTCGTCAGGCGAACGCGGTTCTGGTCCATCAAGGGACAGAGCAAGCGGAAGTGCCGCCCCTTGCAGGGCTCGACAGCCTTCCATTGCTGCGTCTCACCCACCCGGGTGATCACTTGGGCCCCCTCTCGAACGATCTCGGCTAACTGACTGAAGGTGCAGTCGACCACCTTGCATCGCAACCCGAGACTACGAGAAGTTTCGTAGATCCATTTCCACCAGCGGTCCTCGATCCCAGGCGGCCAGGCTGCGGACGCCTCGTCCAACGCACGCCTGACCTTGAGCCGATCGGCAGGCGAGCCAGAATCGACCAGCAATTGCTGAAATAGCCAAGCCACTGCCTCGAGATCTTGCTTGAGCGAGTTCGGCTTGGGCGCAGGTAGGTTCATGCGTCACTCATCTGAGGATTGCCCCCGTGGACGACGGGGCTTTCGGCGGAAGGGCCTGGAACCGCTTTTCGTAAATCGGCGTGCCAAACGATCGCTCTTGTCGGAAGGCCCGCGTTGCCGCACGGCTCATTGTCACGCATCGGATATCTTCCGTTCCGGCCGTTAATTTTCCCCTAACCGTGCGACTTTATGATAGTCATTTCTGAGCCAAAACGATCCTCAGGAAGTTTATCTCCCCTTAATTGGGTTGCAATGGTGCCGCGTGCCTGTCCGGCCACCGACCGAACGGCCGGCTGGACCACCGCCACGTCGGGGCCGCAGGTCGGGGCATCGCCGGTTGCTGTCGCGAATTTTCTATCGGAAAAAAATCGATCGGGTGTGAACTTCCGTCCGCGAATGGGGCATAATTCAGGGGTGAGGTTCTTCAACCCGGCTGCCAGAGCTCGGCTGGCGTTGATTCCCTTCCTCCTCTCGCCCCCATCTTCACAGACCTACCGAGGCCACCATGAAACGCTTAAACCGTCGTCAATTTCACTTTTCACTCGCAGCCGGTTCGGCGGCCGTTGGCCTGGGCGCTAGCCCGCGAACAGCCCAAGCCCAATCGGCGAACGAGACATTGGGAGTCGCGATCGTGGGGGTGAACGGCCAAGGTGGCGATCACATCAACGGCTTTCATGCGGACAAGCGAACCGAGATCCGGGTCCTGGTCGATATCGACTCGGCGGTCGCGAACAAGCGGGCCGATATGGTCGAGAAGCTCCAGGGGCGTCGGCCAGAAGTCTTCACCGACATGCGCAAGGCATTCGAACTCGATTCGGTGGACATCGTCAGCACGGCAACGCCGAATCACTGGCACGCCCTCTGCGGCGTCTGGGCGATGCAGGCAGGCAAGGACGTGTACATCGAAAAGCCGATCTCCCACAACGTTTCCGAAGGACGGATTTTGGTCGAAACGGCCAAGAAGTACGGCAAAATGTGTCAAACGGGCACCCAGTGCCGCAGCAGCGGTGCCCTCCGACCGGCCATGCAGTTCCTGGCCGATGGCGGCATCGGGGAAGTCAAACTGGCCCGTGGCCTCTGCTACAAGCGTCGCAAGTCGATCGGGGCTTTGGGAAATTACCCTATCCCCGGCAACGTTGACTTTGACTTGTGGAGCGGTCCGGCCTCCTTCACCGACCCGAAAGTGACCCGCCAACAATTTCACTACGATTGGCACTGGCAACGACACTACGGCAATGGCGACTTGGGAAACCAAGGCCCACACCAGACCGACATCGCCCGTTGGGGGTTGGGGCTGATGCGACACCCGGAAACGATCCTCAGCTACGGCGGCCGCTTGGGCTACCAGGCGGAACGGAAGGACCCGAAGTACGTCGACGCCGGCGACACCGCGAATACCTGCGTCTCAATTTACGACTACGGCGACAAGTGCATCGTCTTCGAAACCCGTGGCCTGAGCGTCGACGATTCGGCCGACGACGAAATCAATCGCCTCTTCGGATCGAACCGCGGCAACAAAGTCGGGGTGATTTTTTACGGGGCCGACGGCTACCTGGTTCAAGAAACCTACGGCAAGTGCGTCGTTTACGACAAGGATTTCCAGCGGGTCAAAGAGTTCAACGGTGGCCAACCCCACTACGCGAACTTCATCGATGCCGTCGTCAGCCGTAACTCCGCAGAACTGAACGCGGACGCCTTGGAGGGACACCTATCGGCTGCGATCAGCCACCTGGGCAACATTTCGTACTACGTCGGCGAGAACAACCACGCGAACGAACGAGAACTCTCCGAAGCCGTCGCCCAGGCCAGCCGATTCGATGACAACCAGGCGACCCTGCAACGGACACTGAAGCACTTGACCGACAACGGTGTGGAACTCGACAAGTACCCGGTTTCGCTCGGCCAGGTGCTGAAGTTTGACAACGAGTCGGAGACCTTTGTCGGCAACTCAGTTGCCAACCAATGGCTGACCCGGGAATACCGCCGCGGCTACGAACTGCCCACCGTCGCGTCGGTCTGAGTCACAACGGCCAGTAATGCTATCACCGCCTCCCCGCCGCCGGCCCGCAGCGCGGCGGGGTGCAGAAACCCCTGAAGAGCGCCGCGGTGGCCTTCGAACTGGGTTCGTCCCTCAAGGACGAACCCAGATCTGCTTTACTCCCTCGGCATGCCCCGCAAGCCCCTCGATTTCGACCACCAATCGGACCGGGCCCGTTGTGCCCTGCGGCAGGAGGATTGTGGCTTCCCATGGGCCGGGGCTTAACAGCTCGACCCGACTCTCGGCCAACAGGGTTTCATTGGCATGATGATAAAGGTCGCGTGCGCCCGGCAACGACGTCGTCGGCTCTCCCGATCGCCTTGCGCTGTCATCTGCGTCTGCGAGCCCGGCGTGCGGCCGAATGGCATTTTGGGAAGGAAGTGTCTTCGGCGTTGCGGCCAAGCGGCGGTGTACGCCGATCGTCAATGTCCCGGCCAGGGGCGATTCACCTGTCAATAACAACGTTTCTCCAGCCGTCGCCCTCGCAGGGGCAGTGAACTCGATCGTTTGCGGGTGCGTCATCCGCATCGTCGGGTCACCCAACCAGTTGTACAACTGCATGTGCTCGCGCCGCTCGGCATCGATTCCGGTTCCCCCCAGCAGCGTCGCCAAGCTGTCGATCACACCCCGCCGAGCTTGCAACTCGGGCCGTGCCGCACTCGACGTGGACATTTCGAGCAGCGAAGCGATCCAGGCGTCGCCCAGCCGCTCGGGACGATGCTCATACACCGCGTGAATCAACGCCATGGCGGCGGCGGCGTTGCCATAGGGCATGGTCACTCGAGATCCGGCGAGGACCGCCACCGGCCCGCCCGGTGCCAACAGCATTCGGGTAGCCAAACAATCTTCGTCGGCGTCGAAAGCACCGGTATAGCAAGCCAGCAGGAGCGCGATCGGCGCCGATTCGCTCGGGCGATTCAGCCTGGCAACGTCCTCGACACAGAGCACGGGCCGGCCCTCCGCGGTGGCCGGGACACGATCCAACTCGCAGACATGCCCGTGTCCGGCATAAACCCAAAAGCGTGACCCCTCCGCGTAATTGGCCAGCACCGTCTCGGTGAAGCATTCGGGACCGGGACAAAAAGGACTCGAAGGCCCCGCATGCGTCACCCGGGTTCGGACCGATCCCGGCAGCGCGCCGGTGATCATTCCTGCGGCGACCGTTTCGATCGCCCCGTCGATCAACGGCCCGAAACCTCCCAATCCCGCCACCAGCTCGACGCGAGAACGCCAGGCCCCAAAGTCTTGACTGTCCTCATAAGCGGCGATCCGGCTCAACACCTCCCGAGCTTGCGGCAAGGAACGAACTGGCAGTCGTCCGACGGCCGCATCGATGATCCCGTCGCGGTTGAAATCTCCGTAAAGATGATCGCCGGGCAAATGGGTGGTCTGCTGGTAGGTTGCGGTCGCCTCGGCCTGGGCATAAATCGTCGGCACAAAAGCCCCGGGCCCCACCACCTGCCCGCGAACGATTCGGCGCGGATCGCCGATCAGCAGGACGTAGCGGGTCGTGCCCACCCGGGCGAGCCCGGCGAGCCGCTCCCGCAAAGCTTCCGCCGATTCCCCCGGCGTCACGACCCGAACCGAGAGCCCCTCGGCCGTCCGCCGCTCCAACCAGACCTTCAAAGCGGGCTGCAACATCGCAGGACAAACGACGATCGCGTCCGGCGGCTCGACCGAGACCGCGGGCTCGGCAGCCACGACAGCCAATCGAGGGAGCACCGTCAAGCACAGCATTGACCAAGCGATCAAGCTCACGGATTTCGGCCAACTTCTCATCAGTTCTCCCGGCTTCTCTCGCGTTAACCGGCCCCGCATCGGGACTGGCCACCGAATCGCTGTCGACGGTGCGACCTTCAACTTGGACAAACCCGACGTAGATCGCTCGGCCGCTCAAAGAAACGATAGGCCAAACCCGACCCACAGGACAACTCGAATCGCGTCGCCGTACCGCCCGGCCCGTCCGCCGCCCGCATTCTGATTTAGGCCAGCAACGGTTTTCACCGGCAACGATTCCTTGTCATCGCGACGCAGCGGCCTCGAGGGGCGGCCGGGTAGCTTTCGGGTAAGAGCCGATGACTTCCAATCGAAGCGTGATGGCTCGCAGACGCTCGAGCGCCCCGGCGACCCGATCGTCCGTCGCATGCCCGTCTGTTTCGACAAAAAACAGGTATTCCGCCGTCGAATGTGGCAACGGAAACGACTCGATCCAGGTCAGATTCAAGTCCGCCTGCTTGAACAAGGCCATCGCATCGGCCAACGAGCCGGGCTGGTGCCGAACCTGAAACAGGATCGCCGTCTTGTCTTGGCCGCTGGGGGCTGCGATTTGCCGTCCCAACACAGCGAATCGGGTGACGTTGTTCGGATTGTCCTCGATCGAAGCGTCAATCACATCGAGTTGGTACTGCCGAGCGGCCTCGATGCTCGCTACCGCCGCGACCCCGGGGGTCGTGGCCGCGATGTCGGCCGCCATGGCCGTGCTGGCACATTCGACCAATTTCGCCCCCGGCAGGTGATTCGCCAGCCAAGTGCGACACTGCGACAAGGCCTGCGGCTTGCTGTGGACCTCTCGGATCGACTCCCGCGGTGTCCGACTGAGCAGGTTATGGTGAATCGGCAGCAGCACCTCACCACAGATTTTGACATCGACCCGCACGAACATGCCGAGGGTATCGACGATCCGCCCGTCCGTGCTGTTTTCGATCGGGACCAGCCCGGCACGGGAATCACCCCGCAGGATCGATTCGAAAACGGCGGGGATCGTGGCGACGGCGGCCATCGGCGGCGCCTCGCCGAAATACTTGATCGCCGCCAGGTGGCTGTAACTGTACAACGGCCCGAGGAAGGAAATGCGGGTGGAGTGCAGGTTCGCCAACCCGATCGACGCCGCGTGTCTTAGCCAAGCGGCCACGGCATCCGGCGTCAAACCCTCGGCGGCTCCGGAAAACGCCGTCGAATCGGTGGCGGCAACCGTCTCCTCGATCTGTCGCCCATGGGCGAACATCAGCCCCGCGACTTCCTCCCGAGGCAGGGAATCGAAGGCCTGCCGAGCTAGGTCGCAACGCCGGAAAAGCAATTCGATCAGATGCAGATCGACCTGACGGGTTGCCTGCAAAACATCATCGGCAGTCACCACCGACTCGGCGGGCTCGGAAGCGTTTCGATCGGAACTTGCAGACAATCACAGCCTCGCGAAGCAAGCAAAGTACGACGACCGACCTCGGGCACTCAGCGTCGGCACAACGCCAGAGAATGACGATTGACTGTCATTCTGACAACAGGGGCCTGAGTCGCGAAAGGTCCCCCTTGGCAATCTGGCAGACTTCCGAGACTTCGCCCCCCTGCGGCTGGCGAACGACTCGGTTTCCGACTCAACAGCACTCACCTAAACCAATACCCCATAACAGCTTATCACGAAACTGCCGAAAATGCCCTCAATTCTGGCACGGTTCTTGCCCAGTCAGGATTCGCGAAACGAGGTCAGACGGCCAAGAAAGGTACATTCGGGCCGACCTCCGACAACATCCACGTTCACTCAAACCACCTTTCGGGAGCACCCCCCAGCGATGGCTCAAGGCGAAAAAATCATCGGCATCGACCTCGGTACCACCAACAGCGTTGTCGCGATCATGGAGGGGAGCGAGCCCAAGGTGATCCCGAATGCGGAAGGGAACCGGATCACCCCCAGCGTCGTCGCCTTCAACGACAAGGAAGAAACGATCGTCGGCGAACCGGCCCGTCGGCAGGCGGTCACCAACCCGAAACGGACGGTTTACTCCGCCAAGCGGTTCATGGGCCGGCGGCACAGCGAGGTGCAAAGCGAAGAAAAGATGGTCCCCTACGGCGTTACCGGAGGGGCGAACGAATATGTGAAGATCAAGGTCGGCGACAAGGAATACACGCCTCAGGAAATCTCGGCAAAGGTGCTTCGGAAGCTGAAGGAATCTGCCGAGAGCTACCTGGGGCACAAGGTCAACAAGGCGGTGATTACGGTTCCGGCTTACTTCAATGACAGCCAGCGGCAGGCGACCAAGGACGCCGGGCAGATCGCGGGCCTGGAAGTGATGCGAATCATCAACGAACCGACCGCGGCGGCGTTGGCATACGGGCTCGACAAGAAGAAAGACGAGAAGATCATCGTCTTCGACCTCGGGGGCGGCACGTTCGACGTCAGCGTCCTGGAAGTCGCCGACAGCGGAGACGAGGAGGGCAGCAGCCGAGTCTTCCAAGTGATCAGCACCTCGGGCGACACGCACCTCGGCGGTGACGACTTCGACGAAGCGTTGATCCACCACGTTGCCGATCAGTTCAAGAAGGACACGGCGATCGACCTCCGTAACGACCCGATGGCGCTGCAACGCCTGCAAGAAGCTTGCGAAAAGGCGAAGAAGGAACTCAGCTCGTTGCCCGAAACCGACATCAACTTGCCGTTCATCACGATGGACGCTTCGGGGCCGAAGCACCTGACGCAAAAGATCACCCGCGCTAAGTTCGAGGAACTGATCGACGATTTGGTACTGCGTTGCAAGAAACCGCTGCTCCAGGCTTTGGAAGACGCCGGCATGAAGCCGTCCGACATCGACGAAGTCGTCTTGGTCGGCGGCAGCACGCGGGTCCCTAAGGTACGTGAACTCGTCAAGCAGGTATTCGGCAAAGAGCCTCACCAAGGCGTCAACCCGGACGAGGTGGTCGCTGTGGGCGCCGCCATCCAAGCCAGCGTTCTGGCCGGCGACCGGACGGACGTGCTGCTGCTGGACGTGACCCCGCTGACGCTCGGCATCGAGACTGAAGGGGGCGTGATGACCGCGTTGGTCGAACGGAACACGACGGTTCCGGTCGAGAAGAAAAACGTCTTCAGCACGGCCGCCGATGGCCAAACCGCCGTGACGGTGCGGGTGTTCCAAGGTGAACGGAAAATGGCCGCCGCCAACCGATTGCTGGGCGAATTCAATCTGGAGGGCATCCCGCCCCAACCGCGAGGCATGCCGCAGATCGAAGTCAAGTTCGACATCGACCAGAACGGCATCCTGAGCGTGTCTGCGAAGGAGTTGGGTACCGGCAAAGAAGCGAAGGTGGAAATCAAGGAAGCCGCTGGCCTGGACAATTCCGAAATCGAACAGATGAGGAAGGACGCCGAGGCCAACGCGGACGAAGATCGCCGACAATTCGAATTGGCGGAAGCCCGCAACAAGGCGAGCCAAATGACTTATCAGTGCGAAAAGCTGATGACGGAAAACGCCGACAAGTTGTCGGATTCCGATAAGGAACCGATGAACAAGTCGATCGAAAAGGTGAAGACGGCAGCCGCCGGAAGCGATGCCTCGGCGATCAAACAGGCGACCGAAGAGCTGAATGCGGCTTCGCAGGCCTTCAGCAAGGTACTCTACGAAAAGTCGAACGCCGGCGGAGACGGCTCTCAAGCTAAGCCGGACGGATCGGCCACCCCCGATGACGACGCGATCGATGCCGAATTCGAGGTGAAGGACTGAACCCCCTTCCTGCAGATAGCTGATCCCTTTCGCCGCGGCCGACCGTGACCGCGGCGAGGGAAAACCGATGAAGCGGCGGTCCTGATCGCCGCTTTTCGTTTGGACTCCCCCCACTTCCCAAGCACACCCCCGCCGCCCCCACTTGGCCCCGGTCCCCATTGACGCCAACTCCGGCCCAAGTATTGAGGCGACCGGCCGAGCGGCACGCACCTCTCATCTCATCCTCGAAGGAGCATCCGATGTCGTTTCGTTTCGACAAATTGACCACAAAGGCCCAAGGCTTGGTCGCCGAAGCCCAAAGCCGCGCGACCTCCGCCGGAAACCCCGAAATCGACCCGCTCCACCTGCTCGGTGCGATGCTGGATGAAACGGATGGGATCACTCGACCGCTGCTGAAAAAGATCAACGTCGATGCCGAGCAGATCGGGAAGTTGGTCGCCGCCGAATCGGATCGGTTGCCGGCTGTTTCCGGCGGACGTCAGCCACACGTTTCTCCGACACTCCAAAAAGCGTTCGAGGCCGCCGCCCAGTCTGCCGCGAAGCTCAAGGACGAATTCGTCAGCAGCGAACACCTGCTGGTCGGCTTGACGATGGCGGAATCGAAAGCCAAGCAGGTCCTGCAACTCTCCGGTGTCACGGCGGACGAAGTGCTCAAGGGCATGGCCCAGGTGCGCGGCTCGGCCAGGGTGACCGACCCCAACGCCGAATCGACCTACCAGGCGCTCGAAAAATATGGGATCGACCTGACGCAATTGGCGAGCCAGGGCAAGCTCGATCCGGTCATCGGCCGTGACTCGGAGATCCGCCGTGTCATCCAGGTGCTGTCCCGCCGGACCAAGAACAATCCGGTGTTGATCGGTCAGCCGGGCGTGGGCAAAACGGCGATCGCGGAAGGGTTGGCGCTGCGGATCTTTGAGAACGACGTGCCTCAAAGTCTGAAGGACAAGCGGGTGATCTCCCTCGACATGGGTGCGTTGGTCGCCGGCGCCAAGTTTCGCGGCGACTTCGAGGAGCGGCTCAAGGCGGTGCTTCGCGAAGTGAAAGACAGCGCTGGCAGCGTGATCCTGTTCATCGACGAATTGCACCTGGTCGTCGGCGCCGGCAAAGCGGAAGGCTCTGCCGATGCCGCCAACCTGCTGAAACCCGAACTCGCCCGGGGGGCGCTGCGGTGCATCGGTGCGACCACGCTCGATGAGTACCGTCAGCACATCGAGAAAGACGCCGCGTTGGAACGGAGATTCCAACCCGTCTACGTCGGCGAGCCGAACGTCGACGACACGATCGCAATCCTGCGGGGGCTGAAGCCGCGGTACGAAACCCATCACGGCGTGCGGATCACCGACAGCGCGATCGTCGCCGCCGCGACATTGTCCCACCGCTACATCGCGGATCGCTTCCTGCCAGACAAGGCGATCGATTTGATCGATGAGGCGGCCAGCCGCCTGGCGATGGAAAAGGAAAGCGTCCCCGAACCGATCGACCACGTCCAACGCCAATTGCGACAACTCGAATTGGCCCACCGTCAATTGGCGGACGAGACGGAACTTTCGGCGGTCTCCAAACGCGAGGAGATTGAGGAAGAAATGGAAACCCTGAAACGCAAGCTCGCTTCGCTGCGAGAACAGTGGGAAGCCGAAAAGCTGGGACTCAACGACGCGCAGTCGTTACGTAAAACGCTCGATGTCGCCGAACACGCCTTCCGCGCGCTGGAAGCCGAAATCCGTGAAAAGCAATCCACCGGCAAGCCGGTCTCCGAGAGCGATTTCCAGCGTCTTTACGAACTCGACCAGAACCGCCGCGGCCTGCAGCGACAACTCGAGACGAAGGAGTCGGAACAGGTCGAGGAACACGCCCTTGGCGGACGCTCGTCCGCCGAGTCCGAACCCGAGGAGTCCTCGCGGCGGTTGCTCCGTCAGGACGTCACCGAAGAGGAGATCGCCGAGGTGGTCAGCGTTTGGACCGGGGTTCCCGTCAGCCGCATGATGGAGACCGAACGGGCCAAGCTGTTGGTGATGGAAGAGCGGTTGCACCAGCGGGTCATTGGGCAATCCGAAGCCGTTGGCGCGGTGTCCGATGCGGTCCGCCGCAGCCGTAGCGGTTTGCAGGACCCCCACCGTCCGATCGGCTCGTTCCTCTTTCTGGGGCCGACCGGCGTCGGCAAGACCGAGCTGTGCAAGGCGCTCGCCCAGGTGATGTTCGATGACGACCAAGCGATGGTCCGGATCGACATGAGCGAGTTCATGGAACGGCACAGCGTTTCCCGACTGATCGGGGCCCCCCCGGGATACGTCGGTTACGAAGAAGGGGGCAAGTTGACGGAGGCCGTTCGCCGCCGGCCATATTGCGTGATCCTGTTGGACGAAATGGAAAAGGCCCACCCGGACGTCTTCAACATCCTCCTGCAGGTCCTTGACGACGGCCGCCTTACCGATGGCCATGGTCGCACTGTCGACTTCACGAATACCGTGATCGTGATGACCAGCAACGTCGGTAGCCAGGTGATCCAGCGGGTCACGTCGGAGGGCGGCAGCGAAGAGGAAATGCGGGAAGCGCTCCAGGAGGCACTGCGGGCGAAGTTCCTGCCCGAGTTCCTCAACCGGATTGACGAGGTCGTCACCTTTCATCCGTTGCGTCGAGACGAGATCCGCCAAATCGTCCAATTGCAACTGAAGGAACTGTCCCACCGATTGGCGAATAGCGACCTGCAACTGAAGTGGACGGAACAGGCGATCGACCGGGTCGCCGAGGAAGGCTACGACCCGTCGTACGGCGCCCGGCCGCTGAAGCGGGTGCTCCAACGGGAAATCCAAAACCCGCTGGCCACCTCGCTGCTAAGGAACGCGTACCCGGCTGGCAGCACCGTGCTGGTCGACCACGACGGCGATCGCTTCACCTTCGGGACGACCTAGATCCGCCCGGCTGAATCGCCGGCGACAGGGCGGTCCGGCGTTGTGCCGGCCAGCCCGTCACCGCCGTCCGTCGCGACTGCGGGGCCGCTCGAGTCGTCGATCAGGAAAACTTGGAGCGTACGGCAGCCGTGCGCGCCGATCACGAGCGATTGCTCGATGTCCGCCGTTTTGCTGGGTCCGGATATGAAGATCCCGAACTCGGGCCCCGATGTCCCAACGCCATCCTGCCCCAACCGGCGATAGGCTTCGTGCATGTGTTCGATCAGCTCGGTCTTGGGAACGACGATCACCAAGTGCTGGGTCAAGAACAACATCGCCCGTTCGATCGGGCCGGTGGGGCGGACCCAGATCGCCCCGTTCTCGGCGACCGCAAAACGCCCCGGAATGATCGCCCAATCGAGATAGGCCAGCAGATGGGGATCAGCCACTTTATTCAGATCGATATTGCCGGTCAGGATCTCGGGGGCCGACGAGGCGACCTGCTGGGCATCGCGAAACGCCGGGAATTGCCCGAGAATTTCCGACACCTGTTGAGGTCGCTCGACGACGTGAACCTGACCGCCGACAAAGCTCAACACCTCGGTGAACTTCGCGAGCGGGTCGTCGTAACGCACCAACCGCTGCGGATCGACCACCGGGGCAGGGGGCTGCTCGATCGGGATCGACTTCAAGCGGTCCAAAATGGCCTGCCGGCTGTTCGCGATCGCAACCATCACTTGGGCCCTCGGTTCTTGGCATACCACTGCGAAAAGCTATCTGCCGGCGCCGTTGGCAACTCCCGATCTCGGCTCCAGGTATTCAGCCGATTGACAAAGAAGACTCGGGGCAGCGTCCGCATCGCGATCCGGGCCAGACGCCCACCAAGGCGGTAGAGCGCGGGATGACGAAAAACGAAGGAGGCCGCCCTCATCGGCAGCGTCTTGCCGACCGACAGCAGCCCCCGTTTCCCAAACTCCTTCCGCCACGCCAACAACTGGTGATGCAGCGGGATCTTGACCGGACAAACGTCGGTGCAGGAACCGCACAGGCTACAGGCATAGGGCAAACTTTTGTGCCGCGCGTCATCGCTGGCGGGATTCAGCACCGAACCGATCGGCCCGGGGACGGTCGCGCCATAGCTATGCCCACCGCTACGGCGGAACACCGGGCAGGTATTCATGCAGGCCCCACAGCGAATGCAGCCCAATGCCGCACGAAACGTGTCGCTTTCCCGGATCGTCGACCGACCGTTGTCAACGATCACGATGTGCAACTCACTGGCGGCGTCGCGAGGACCATGAAAATGGGACGTGTAGGTGGTGATCGGTTGCCCGGTTGCCGAGCGGGCTAACAACCGAGTGAAGACGGCCAAGTCCTCCAACCGCGGAATGATCTTTTCCAGCCCCATGCTGGCGATGTGCACCGGAGGCAACACCGCCCCCAGGTCGGCATTCCCCTCGTTGGTGCAGACGACGATCCCGCCGGTCTGCGCGATCGCGAAATTGACTCCCGTCAAACCGGCCTCCCCAGCAAGAAACTTGCCCCTCAGGTGGCCGCGGGCCGCTTCGGTCAGGTACTGCGGGTCGCTCGCCCCGGCATCGGTCCCCAAATGGGTGTGAAACGTTTCGCCGACCTCTTCCTTCTTGAGGTGAATCGCGGGGAGGACAATGTGGCTGGGCGTCTCTTGGCGAAGCTGCACGATCCGTTCCCCCAAGTCGGTATCGACGACTTCGATCCCGCGACGCTCGAGGTAGCCGTTGAGGTGGCATTCTTCAGTCAGCATCGATTTGCTTTTGACAAGCTTGCCGATCCCTCGTTGCCGGAGGATCTCATGCACGATTTCATTGTGCTGCTCCGCATCCGCGGCCCAGTGTACGACAGCCCCCAAGCGGGTCGCATTGGCCTCGAACTGCTCCAAAAAATCCGCCAGCTTTGCGATCGCTTCCTGCTTGATCGCCGATGCTTGCTCCCGCAAGTACTCCCATTCGGGAATCGACGATGCCTGTGCGTCCCGCTTGTTCCGGACGAACCACAAGGCCCCATCGTGCCAATGAGTCCGCTGGACATTCGCCACGAAATCGCGTGCCATCGTCGGGTGATCCCGATGCGGCCGCTGGTCGTCCGCGTCGGCATGGCCCAGTTTTCCCGAACCGGAAAGGAGGATCGGCAACTGCGAGGTGGTTGTCATGGTCCGGAAATTCGTCTGACGTAAGGATAAATTGGATTTGACTGGGCAACAGCAACGACTGCCAGGTCGTCACTCACCCACAGCCAACCCCGGAACCGCTACCGACGGTCTGATCGCTCCGGAAAGCGGTCGTCCCATCAACACTTGAGCGATATGCATCACGCCGAGCGGTTGCCCGGCCCGCCGGATCAAGCCATTCAGATGCATCAGACACGACATGTCACCCGCCACGATCACCTCGCTGCCGGCCGCGAGGTGGTCGGCGATCCGATCGCGACCCATCGCCACCGACACGTCCGCCTCATTGACCGCAAAGGTACCGCCGAATCCACAGCACTCATCGCTCCGCTGCGGCTCGGCCCAGGTCACCCCCTCGACCAACGCGAGCAACTCTCGCAGCTTGTCGCGGCCGCCGGCAAACCGGGTTTCGCTGCTCGGGGCCAGCCGCAACTCCCGTAGACCGTGACAACTCGGATGAACGCTGACCCTGTGCGGAAAACGGGTCCCGAGGGACTGTACCCCGACCACATCCGTCAGGAATTCGCAAAGCTCAAAGGTCGATTCGCGAACCTTCCGAAATCGCTGATCATCCGGCGAAAAGTACTCGGCGTAGTGGTGACGAACCATGGCGGCACAGGAACCGGACGGGCAGACGATTTGGTCGAATTCCGAAAAGAGCTCGACAAATCGGCGGGCGACCGGTTCGGCCTGAGCGGCACAGCCGGTATTGGCCATCGGTTGGCCGCAGCAGGTCTGCTCCTTCGGAAAGACGACTTCGAGCCCCTGACGCTCGAGCAGTTCGAGCGTCGCGACCGCAACGTCAGGATAGAACTGATCGATGTAACAGGGGACGAACAGAGCGACAGACATCGAAAGCGCGATTCCAATCGGGTGGCGGTTTCAGAAAACCAAGCTGACCCACAGTATAGTCCAAGACGATCCAGTCCGAGCGGGACCTGTCGCACAGACCGCAACCGGATCGACCCGGCAACTGCGGGTACACCGGCGCCCCAGACCGGCACTTGCGGTGCGTTGCCGGTGGCAACCGTGGCTTCCAGACTTCGCGGATTCGCCACCCGGGAGGTGTCCAACTCGCCCTGCTACGGCTCCGTCAGATTCGTCAGCGAATCGATCCAGAAGCAGATGTGGCTCTTTTCCTTGTCGATGCAAGACGGGGAAACCGCTAGTCTCGACTGATCACGCACGCGCAGGTCCGGGGAGGGTAGGCAACCGAAACGATCGCGGGTAAACTGTGGTGTTAAGTTTTCGTGTTTTTTTGACAAAGCATCAGCGACCCTCGTTGCCAACTCGCATTCGAACACGTTGGCATTGGTGATTGGTTGCTATCGGGCATTTACCTGACGGGAAGGAACAGCTCATTCGTTGAGACCTCGTCGACTTCGTCATTCATTTGCTCCCCCCTCTGCGGAGCCTGATCAGTTCGTTTTGATTTTCTATTCCTTCTGCAACGGTTCTGTCATGCGATTCACCTACTCACTCGACCGCCAGTTCACCGCTTCCGCCAGGGCGCGGCGGGGCGCATTCACGTTGGTCGAACTGCTCGTTGTGATCGCCATCATCGGCGTGATGGTCGGCTTGTTGCTGCCTGCCGTGCAAGCGGCTCGTGAGGCGGCTCGGCGGATGAGTTGCGGCAACAACCTGAAGCAGATCGGGTTGGCGATGCATAACTACAACGACACTTTCAACATCCTGCCGATTCCGGGCTACAACGCTCGGGACGTGGTCGTCAACGCGAGCAGTACCAGCCATTCCCAAAGTTGGGCTGTCGGTATTTTGCCCTATTTGGAACAGAACGCGATTTACGATCGTTACGACTTCAGGCATTTGGGCGGCAACCAAGGCTTCCGACACAACCCTGGCAACCTGTTGCTCGGAGGACGCGAAATCGAGACCTATCGCTGCCCCAGCGATGGTGGTCGAAAGGAGTTGTTCAGCCCGACCAGTGCCTGGGTGTTGCCCGACGGCACACGGGGCGGATTGGCTCGCGGAAATTACGGCATCAACTGTGGCGCCGGAAATGCTTTTTCGACCACGGACTATCGCATTCGTCGTGAACGCGGCCCGTTTCACTTCGAAGGTGCCGGTTTGCCCCAAGGTCCCTTTGCCGCAACGTTTGCCGAGATCCGAGACGGCCTTTCCAACACCGTTCTGGTCGCCGAGATCATCGCTGCCGACGTCCAAAATGACGGGCGCGGGGCATGGATGTACGCGACCGGCATGTACATCAACGGGGGGCAACCGGCAGCCGCCAGCCCCCGGATCCTGCTCCCCCCTAACGGAAATGCCCTCGACGATCTGATGATGGACCGCCCCGGCATCTGCGGCTACGCTGGAGATCCCGACCGGAACCTGCGGTGCGTCGGCGGCGGATCTCGTGGGTTCCAGACCTCTCGCAGTCGCCATCCCGGCGGTGTTCAAATCTGCTTGGCCGACGGTTCGGTGCGATTCATTTCGGAATCGATCACCCTGCAGAACTGGTTGAATTTGTTGGCGATGGCTGACGGCAACTCGGTCGACTTGAACTGATCGCCGGTTCCCACGGCCCGCATCCCTCCCTCGTTCCAGAGTATCCCATGATTCGTGCGGTTATCGCGTGCTTGTTGACCGTGAGTTTGCTCGGCTGTGGTGGCAGTTCGGTTCCCTACACCGACAATTCGCAAGACGCCGAAGCCCTGGCGAGAAACGTCAAGGAATTGATCGTGAATGCCGTTGCGGACGCGAGGAAATCGAAGGAACCACAGGATCACATCGCCAACGTCGCTTCCGCCACTGCCCCGAAGCCTGGCAAACCGACGGGAAGTTACGAGGGGATATATGCTCAGATTCACACCGCGTCCGAGCAATTGGTCGAGGCCTGCGAACGGGCGGGCGGTCCGACGTCCGATCTGAAGCAAAAGCTGGATGAGTTATTGAAGCTCGCCGACGGGTTGCCCGGTGATTTCCAGCCACTCGTTGAGCCGGCTTCCTGACCCCGGCCGCGCCGATCCGTCGCAACCGCTGCCCCCACTTTTCTCACGAATCCTCGGGTTCAACCGTTCACTCGCACGACCGACTGCTCCTACCAAGACGATGCACTGGCGACGGATGCCGGCGGTTCCCGCCAGCCGCACGTGGCAGCATTCCGGCCATCCCAAATTAACTTTGAGGCCGCTTGCGGGGTGGTTGGCCTTGAAACGGGTGGCCAGAATCGACTAACCACACAGATGCTTTGGTCGGGCATCGCGCTTCGACCTACCGGTCAAGGATGAACGGGGAGAAGCGTCGTGGGATTTTGGACTCCGTGGTTGCTCGTGGCCTGGGCCGGAATGGTCCCGGGGGATCTGGCTGGCGAATGCCGAACCGTCGCTCGCCAACGGGTCGACCTGATCGAACTGAATCACTTCGTTGACAAGGAAGGGCGGGAGGTATTCCGCCAGATCCTGTTTTACGACTGGTCACCCCAACACCGGCGTTACATCGTCCGCGCCTGGCGGTTGGTCAAAGACGAGGCGGTTTTGCCTCAGCGGCGTTGGAATCCTCCAGGCTACGAATGCCTCTGGCATGACGACGGCCTCTTGAGGCAGATCCATGCCCCCGCGTTCCGCGAGACCTGGACCCAACACGATCCCGAGCGATCCAACCGCCAACTGGTCCCGGAAGACGACCGCATTCCGCTGATACAACCGGGCAAACCACGCTGAGTGCCGATGCCCGCGCCCGCGATCAAAACGCATCTCATTCGACCGCGGGGGCATGCCTCAAGCAGCGAACCGGCGTGCTCGTGATCTCGCTGGACGCGCCGTGAGCGGTCAGCAGAAATGACAGGCGGCGTTTCAGATCAGGGTGTAACCCTCTTCCCCATGTTCGGCGATATCCAAGCCGCGTTGCTCGATTTCGCCACGAACCCGCAGGCCCATCACAGCGTCGATCGCTTTGAGCAGGATGAAACTGCCCAGTCCGGCAAACAGGTAAGTGACCAGGACGGCCACGACCTGACCGACAATCGTTTGCGTGTTGCCCTCGATCAGCCCCAACGGCTGCCCTTCAGCAATATCCGAACAGGCGCGGGTCGCAAAAATGCCGGTCAACACCGCCCCCAACGTGCCACCGACTCCGTGAACACCGAAAGCGTCCAACGCGTCATCGTAGCTAATGCGGCGTTTGAGAGACGAGCAGGCAAAGTAGCACAGCACGCCAGCCGACGCCCCCATCAACAGCGCCGGCATCGGCTGAACGAACCCGGCTGCCGGCGTGATGCAAACGAGCCCTGAAACGGCACCACTGCTGGCGCCCAACACCGTCGGCTTGCCGTTGAGCAACCACTCGGTCACCGCCCAAGCCACGGCGCCCGCTGCGGCGGCGAAGTGGGTGGCGGCGAAAGCGCTACTGGTTGCCCCATCCGACAGCAATTCGCTGCCGGCATTGAAACCGAACCAGCCGAACCACAGCATCGCCGCCCCGAGCGCCGTGTAAGTCAGGTTATGCGGCTGATGGGTTTCGGTCGGAAAGCCCATACGAGGCCCGATGAGCATCGCTGCGACGAGGGCCGAAACCCCGCTGCTGATGTGAACGACAGTGCCTCCCGCGAAATCGAGCGCACCGCCCAGCAGCCCCTCCTCGCCGTAAGCCAGCGGCCCTCCGGCCCACACCCAGTGACAAAGCGGACAGTAGATCAACGTCCCCCAGAGGATCGAAAACACGACCATGGAGCTGAACTTCATCCGTTCGGCAAAGGCCCCGCAAATCAGCGCCGGGGTGATGATAAAAAACATCCCCTGAAAGAGCATGTGAGTCAGCCGCGGGATGCCGTCAGCCATCGGCGTGTAAGACGCCCCGGCCGCGTCGTCCCAGCCTCGCTGAACATTCTGCATGAAGAGGTAGTCGCCATTGCCGATCCAGCCACCGTCGCCGCCGAAGGCAAGCGAGTAGCCATACAGGGCCCAAATCACCGTCATCATTCCCATCAGAAAGATGCACTGCATCAGGACGCTCAGTACGTTTTTCTTCCGCACCAATCCGCCGTAGAACATCGCTAGCCCCGGCGCGGTCATGAACAGAACCAGCGCGCAGCAGGTCAACATCCAGGCGTTATGCCCGGCCAAGGCGGCTTCCTCCACCGCAGTGCGGAGCTCGCTCAGTTCCGCCAGCAATACCGAGTCGGCCTGTTCCGTGTCATACGACGCGGAAGCAGCGTCTGCTGCCGATGCGTCAGGCCCCTGGTCGACGGCAAGTTCTTGGGCCGCGACGGTTCCGCTCCCCGGTCGGTCGCTGCCCGACTGGATACACCAAGCTAAAACCAGAACCATCAGACAAACTGGTACCGCCCGGGAGAAACGTGGCATCGGAGAAGTCTCAGGTAAATTGACTGATTTGCTTGGCTATCATCGGTTTCTTGATTTCAGCCGATCGGCTCCGCTTAGCCGGATGAGCTAGCCGAACGCGGGCCGGCGAAGCGCGAGTCGACCGAGCCCTTGAGCATGGCGAAAAGTGTAAACCAAATTTGACACCGAGGGCAACTCGGCCCGTCTCGTTCAAGAAGTTAATCGACAGCGATGGGGCTGGCGAGCCCCGCGGTTGGTCCAAGTGGACGGCGCGAGGCAACTCGGCACTTGTCGGTCAGAACGGCCGGTCACTTTTGCCGGCGGACCCTTGCGGGGGGCCCCCCAGTCGGGATAATCGACGGGGTCTGGTGGCCTTCCCGAAGATTCGCAATCGGGTTTTTCACACCACGCTTGGGTGACGGTCAACTGCCACGGTGACCGGCACGCCAGCCAGGACTTGTGATTCGCCACCCCCTTCGCCACTCGAAACTTCAGGGATCTCTACCATGCCTCTCGTGCCGCTCCGCGTAATGCTGGACCACGCCGCCGAAAACGACTACGGCGTCGCCGCGTTCAACGTCAACAACATGGAACAGATCCAGGCGATCATGACGGCGGCCGAGGAAACCGATTCGCCGGTGATCATTCAGGCATCGCGGGGGGCTCGCGCCTACTCTCAGGATGCTTACCTGCGGCACCTGATGTTGGCCGCAGTCGAACTCTACCCGCACATCCCGGTGGTGATGCACCAGGATCACGGAAACAGCCCCGAGACCTGTCTGTCGGCGATCGAAAACGGCTTCACCAGCGTCATGATGGACGGGTCGCTGAAAGAAGATGGCAAGACACCGGCTGACTACGAATACAACGTCAAGGTCACCGCCGAAGTCGTCCGCATCGCGCACGCCCGAGGGGTTTCGGTCGAAGGCGAACTCGGTTGCCTCGGGTCGCTCGAGCATGGTGAAGGCGAACAAGAGGACGGACACGGTGCCGTCGGCAAACTGACGCAAGACCAATTGTTGACCGACCCCGAAGAAGCCGAACGGTTTGTGGCGGAAACGGGAGTTGATGCTCTGGCCGTGGCCATCGGGACGAGTCACGGGGCGTACAAGTTCTCCAAGAAGCCGACCGGAGAGGTGTTGGCGATGTCGCGGATCGAAGAGATCCACGCCCGCTTGCCAAATACCCACTTGGTGATGCATGGCAGCAGCAGCGTCCCGCAGGATTTGCAGGACATCATCAATCAGTACGGTGGGCAGATCAAGCAAACCTACGGCGTGCCGGTCGAAGAGATCCAACGCGGCATCAAGAGCGGCGTTCGCAAGATCAATGTCGATACCGATTGCCGTTTGGCGATCACCGGAGCGATCCGCAAGGTGCTCGCGGAAGAGCCATCCAAGTTCGATCCCCGGGACTACCTGAAGCCGGCCCGTGAGGCGATGAAGCAGGTCTGCGTGGCGCGGATGACCCAGTTCGGTCAGGCAGGCAACGGGGCGAAATTCCGCGAGACCCTCGGGATTGGCGTCTGACCTGATTCCTCCCCTTCCCGAGTCGGGGCCGCTGGGTTGGTTGCGTTGGGTCGACGAACGCCCCGAGCATCCGGCGCTTTTGGCTGTTCAGGACCAGCGAACCATCGCCGCAACCAGTTGGGCCGACTTGGCCCGCCAGGTTGCGGTTTGCGCGGAAGGCCTGTGGCTAAGCGGTTTTCGCCCAGGAGATCGCTGGGTTCACACTCTGGGCAACTCACCCGCCGGAGTGGTGGCGATGCTCGCCTCGTTCAGCGTAGGCGTCGTCGAAGTCCCGCTCGATCCGGCCCTCTCATCCGTCGAACAGCAGCGATTGACAGAGCGGGTCGGTGGTCGTCGCATCCCCGGCTACGAGTCATTGGCTTCAGGATCTTTCGCCCTGTCAGCTCACGCGACGGCCCTGCCGAGCGTGTCAGCTGTCGTGGAACGATTGCGAAACGGACCGGCCCAATCCGAAGTCGATCGCTCGGCCGCGCCGGCGCTAATCCTTTTCACGAGCGGAAGTTTGGGAACCCCCAAGCCCGTAACGCTCAGCCTTGGGAACCTGAGTTCCAATGCCGCCGCCAAACTGGCCGCGGTCCCTCAAACGGTTGCCGATGTGCGGTTGGTCCTGCTGCCGATCTGGCACGCGTACGCCCGCACCTGTGATCTCGGGACTTGGCTGCTCAGCGGCTGTTCACTCGGCATCGGCTTAGGGTGGGAAAGCTGGCAGCGCCTCGCACCCCTGCTGCGTCCCACGCTGATCAACACGGTTCCGAGCCTCGCGATGAGGCTGCTGGGTGAACCGCACGCCACCCCCTCGTGGAACCGCCTGCGGCTGATCGGTTGCGGCGGTGCCGCCTTGTCGACGGAGGCCTTCGAGCGGTTTCGCCGACGGGGTGTCGTCGTGATCCAAGGATATGGCCTGACCGAAGCTTCCCCCGTCATCTGTTCCGCGACGCCGGAAAACTCACGGGCAGGCCACGTGGGGCGCCCCGTTGACGGTTGGGAGACGCGCATCGATCCGGAAGGACACTTGTCAGTGCGTGGCCCCGGCGTGATGCTCGGATATTGGAACCAACAGTCCCATCGCGCCGAAACGCCGACGAGCGGTTGGCTCGAGACCGGCGACCTGGTCCAGGTCGATGCCACAGACGGTCAATTTCGGATCATCGGTCGTGCCGACGATCGGATCACGCTCAGTAACGGCAAAAAAGTCGATCCGGGACCGATCGAGCGGCGAGTGCTATCGATCGCCGGTATTCGTCATGCCGTGTTGGTTGGCCGGGACAGGCACGTCGTCCTGTGGATCGACTTCGATAGCCAGCGAACGTGCGTCGAGGAACTTTCGGAAAGGATCGCGACCTGCTTGGCTGATCTGCCGTCATGGCAACGTCCGCGGGCGATCCATCCGATGCCCCAGCCTTTGGCGGACATTCCCGAAGCGCTGACGGCCAAGGGGACGATCATCCGTGAGCGGGTGCTGGCCCTGATCAACGAAGCAGACCGACATCGGCCAGTCGCGTCCGATCGATCAGACTTCGAATCCGTTCACTGATCTCCACATCGGCTTCGGTCACGAGCCGCTTGCGGAGCGTCGCGCGGACCGCATCGTCATCGAGTCCGGCAAGGGCATCGACTGCCCGGGAACGCACCTCGCGATTAACATCTTCCACGAGCCACAACAACCAGGGGCGGGGGTCGATGTCGGTCCGGCCACGGATCGACTCGAGCAAACCGAGCCGGACGTCGACCTGGGGAGCCGCGAGCTGATTTGCGATCCGGATTTCTTCGGGTGTCAGGCCGCGTCGCGCCAATTCCGCTGTCGCCTGATCGCGCTCCGCAGTCCGATTGCTCGACAGCAGGCCGATCACGCTGAGGGTGTTCCAAGTCGACAAGGGCAGGGCAGGGGAGTCGTCCGGCTCGGGAGTCGATGCTTCTCTGAATGCAGCCCGATCCGCGGGGTCGAACTGCAAACTAACTGGTAAGGGAGCCAAACTCGGAGCCCGAACGACCATCGGCCGCACATGATTCGTCGGCGCCCTGGCGGGTCGAGCTCGCGCGGCAAGCATCGCACCCAGTTCGTTGGCCTGCTGGTAGGCAACACGCACCGGTTCGCTTTGCTGGTCGACGCATTCGACTAGGGTCTGGTTGAGCAGTTGGTTCAGCCATGCCAAGCGGGCCGTAGGAAGTTGGTCGACGATTTCAGCCAAACCGGCCATCAATTCGGAATGGGCTTCGGCCATCGAGTCATCTGAGCGACCGGTCCATTCGGATTGTCGTTTGGCCAGCAGTTCGAAGGCGGCGAGGGCAACCGACTCGTCCTCCGCCGACAGACGCTTGGCGATGACCGGGATAGCAACATCCCCGAGGGTATCGAGTTGATTGAGTCGCACGATCTGCTGTTCGCTCGCAAGCTCGCCGAAGCCCTCTGCCCAGTGCTCCAACAACCATTGACGGGCACCGGTTTGGGCCAGGATCAGCCCGAACGATAGGAGCAACAACACGCCCACTGCACGGATCGCCGCCAACCAACGCTGACGGTTGGGGGCGGGCTGAATCGCAAACGGATTGCTGATCGATTTAGCCATGGGCCGGGGGTTCAGGAATGCGACAAAGGATCAACGCGGTCGGTCCGACACGGGCCGGATTGTTCGTCAAATCCGAAGTCTGTCACAAGATCAGTTCCCGCCCGCCCACACGATTCGCGAGCACGTCGGACGGCTCAGCCTTTCGGTTGCGGCCTACCTGTCGCTCACGTCGCGGTTCAATCCGTTCCGTCCACTTGGCCGACTTGCTTCAACCAGGCACGGAGTTCGTCGCGAACCGGGGAGGGGCAGACCGCCCAGCGATCGCTGTGGTTGATAAAACCGGTTTCCGCAAACCGGAGATCGCCTTCAAGGTTCAGCGTGGAGAGGTAGCGTCGGGCTGAAGCGAGCAACGTCGCGTCCTCATCCGTGCTCGCAGCGGCTGACTCGGCCAGCACGAACAGCGGGCGAGAACCGAGGCGTTGCCACCGCTGGGACGCCCCCGTCGGTTCGGTGGCCGGGGGTGGCCAGAAACGGACGCCGTCGAGGTGACTGAAACAGACCATCCCGCGCCACCAGCCAGCGATTTGCTCGTTGCTCAGCCCCAAGGCGGAAGCGGCAATCGAGCCTCGGGAAAAACCGACCAACACGAACCGAGACCGATCGCCACCCCACTCCTCACCAACCTCCTCCATCGCTGAAATGGCGTATCGCAGGGTCGCCTCCGGATCGTACCCCGGCGGGTCCCCCCACCAACGGCGGACATTGGCTGTGCCGGCTTGATTGAGGAACGGCAAACTGAGAACGATCCAACCGTCCCCGCCGCACAGGCCGTGCGCAAGGGCGGCGTTCTCGACCCGCCCGGAAAATTTGTCCCCCGAGCGGTTTTCATACGGCCCGTTTCCGGTCCACTCGACCAACACCGGATAACGGCGGCCCGGCCGCCAATCGGTCGGCAAGGTCAACAGATGGTAGGCGTGGGAACCGGCGGCCTGTCCCGGCCGCATGACGGATCGCCTCCCTGGAGCGGGGGATTCATGAGTGAGCGGTGGCAACGTCACATCCGGGGTCGCCCCACGGATATCCCGAGGGCGGCCAGAAGCGACAGGATCTGGCTCGGGTGTCAACCGGATTTCACGAACATCCATGACCGCCGCTCGAGCCTTGTGAACGCAGCGAATCTCCACCGCTAGCCCGTCCGAGGGATCGAGAGTCACCACACCGACGTCGCGGCGGCGAAAGGTCTGAAAATGCCCAGTCTCTTCAACCGTCATCTCGAGCGTGGTGTCGCCGATCGAGATCGCAACCCGGCTGCCGCCTTGCCCAGCGCCACAGCCCTGCAGGATGGAAACACGGTAGGTCGCAGGCCGAGAAACCGCCATTCGCCAACGGGCTCGGTCAGCCTCGTCAACCCAATATCCGATCGTGTTTTTGTGCGGCAAAGGCTCATACTGCAATTTGGTGCCGCTGACTTTGGCCTTAGCGGCGGGCAACACGATCGTCCCCTCCGAATCAGCCGCGATGACTTCGGGTTCGGCACTGACGGACGGCTCGCCCAGCAGGTCGATCACGATCACGGCTCGGCCGGACCGCCAAGCCTCCTCGGCCGTGGGCTCCCAGCCGATGAACCAGTCGGTTGGCGATTGGGACAGTCCTAGCAACCGATCAACGGGCGGAACGAAGGGGAGCGTGTATTCGTCACCACGGTTCTCCGGCGTCGCGACCTGGTCTGCGATCCGTCGTTCGGCTGCCGTTTCCGATTTCGCCCCCTGACCATCGATCGTTGCGGCCAATGGCCACCACCAAACGCGTCGCACGCGGTTGTCTAACCGCGGCAATTCGATCCTGCCGGGTCCGTCTGCCCGGCGAAGAGACGCCGGTTTTGGGACCAAATACACCGCCCCGGCCGCTTCGCTGGCTGGCCCAATCGCGCCGCTAGCCGAATGGGGCTCGAACTGCTTCCATGCGTCGAAGGCATCCGAATCCAATTCGGGCCAGCGGACCAATCCGGCTGAAGGGCGTTGCCAGGATGCCCACGGCCAGCCCTGTTCAGGCGATTCCGCCGTGGCGACCCTGGGTGCAACGAAAGCAAAAAACGCTCCCGTCATCAGCAGGCTGAGCGACAGGATTGGCCAATGAAGTTTCATTTCTCGTCGCCTTTACCGAGCGATACTGGGCCTTTCGCGCAAGTCCCGCTAAAGTAAGCCGGACAATTCAGCAACTCGCCGTCGCGAACGAGACCTTCATGCTCACCACCGAAACTCGGGATTCGGATTTTCCCGCCTTGAAAGGCCGAACGTATCTTAACACGGCCGCCGAAAGTGTTCCCCCGGTCTGCGTCGGCGATGCCATCCGGCGATATTGGGAGGACAAGTTGTGTGGCATGTCGGGCCGGGACAGTCATTTCGCGCACGTCGAATCGTGCCGGGAAATCGCTGCGAAGCTGGTCGGCCTCGACACGGGCGAAGTCTCGTTCTGCTCTTGTTCTTCCGAAGCCTACAACCTGCTGGCATCCGCGTTGGATTTGAAGGCAGAGGATGAAGTGGTCGTCAGCGACCTCGATTTTCCGGCCGGGGCGACGCCATGGCTGCGGGCAGCCCGCCCGCCGCAACTGCGTTTGTGGAAGTCCGATCCTCAGGGGAGCCTGCAAACCGACGACCTGCTGCCGCTGCTCAGCGACCGAACCCGTCTGGTGCAAGTCTCTTTGGTCAGCTTTTTCAACGGCTTTCGGGTCGACTGGGACGCCTTGGTCACTGCCGTGCGATCCCATGCCCCGCGAGCGATTTTGTCGGTCGACATCACTCAGGCACTGGGGCGGATCCCGATACATTGTCCGGGAGCTGACATCCTGATCTCGAGTACACACAAATGGACACTCGGTATCCACGGCGGATGTGTGATCGGAGTGCCGAAGGATCGAGCCCAAGAGCTGACCACCCACGCGGGCGGCTGGCTGCACCTGAGCAACGCCTTTGATGACGACCGATTCCGTACGGCCATCACTCGGTCGGGAGCGGCAAGCTTTTCGGTCGGGATGCCCAATTTCGTGTCGCTCTACGCGTTGAACGCGTCGCTGCGATATCTGGATGCGATCGGAATCGCGACGATCGCAGCCCATGCCGATCCGCTCGTCACGAGGGTCGCGGAGGGCTTGGTCACACTGGGCTTACAACCGATGACGCCCCACCGCCCGGAGCATGCCGCGGGGATCGTCGCGTTTCGTCACCCGCGGTCAGAGCAGATTTATCAGAGGCTCGAACGGGAAAAGATCGAGGTGATGCACCACGCGGGAAGAATCCGGATCGCCGTGCACGGCTACAACACGGCCGAGCAGATCACCCACCTGCTGGACGCCCTCGAGGTTGCCTTGCGGGAAGTGGCAAACGGCTGACCGGGCCAAGCCACCCGGGGACCAGCATCATCCGAGCCCAGCGCGATTCATCCGATCGCGTGAACCCCAAGCACGCCGCATGGGCTCAGTGGGTCATCGCGTAGGTGATGATGTTGATCCCCATCGGGTAAGCCCGTTTGACCGCGAACTCTTCGAAGTAGTAAGGGTCTTCACCTTCCCGTTCCCAACCATCCCCCAAATCGGTGTTGTGGCACAACAACACCATCATGCGTCCGTCGTCATCGAAGAGCGCGCGGTAATTCACCTGGGTGGTGTCGCTACCGTCTCGGGCAGGCTCCCAGGTGCGAACCTCGACGTCCTTGAATCGCACGGCCCACTCGATCGCAGGCATCTGCGGCTTTTCCTTCAGGTCGTAGACGCAGTGGAAAATCTCGTGCGACAACGGTAAATCCTGCGGCGACCGGTCCGGGAAGACTCTCGCCAACTGCATCCGAATGTTTTCGTACTCGCTGTCTCCCCAAAAGTCGTCGGCCATCAGAAAACCGCCGTTGAGCAGGTATTTTCGCAGCGATTCGATCTCCGGTTCGCTGAAGAACAACCCGCCGGGTTCGGCCATGTAGATGAACGGGTAATCGAATAGCCGATCGTCCGTCAGGTCGAGCACGATCGGTTCGGGATTGACCTTGAACGTGGTCAACTGCTGAAGCCGCAGCGACAGGTTCAGGTCCGCGTCGGGATAGTCGGTCGCCCAACCGCCACCACGCCCATAGGAGTCGTAACGAACCCGGACAAAGGTAAACAGGTCGCCGCGATACCTTTCGTCGATCTCCCATGTCGGCACCCCGCGTCGATCTTGACTGATGTCAAACCCCCGCCGGCCGCTCCCACGCATAATGCCCCCCTGCGCCAAAACGACACTGGCCAACAGGAGCGTTGCCGCTGCGACCAGCAGCCAACGAGAGCGGCCAAATTTTGCGATCATGATTCCGAATCCTCCGTCGTCTCGGCTGCGGGAGGTTGATCCCCCGCGGGCTCGTCTGGTTCATCTGTCGGCGATTCCGCCGCCTCCGGTTTCTCGTCCTCACCCACTTCTGGCAGGTCTGTTTCTTGATCTTTATGCGGCGAGTCAGCCGGCGGCGGCTCGGCTATCTCCAGCAACAAATCTAACGCGGCGCGATAACGAGGGGCTTCGCGAAGGGCACGGATCAGATGTCGTGTGGCCGTTTCCGAATCACCCGACGCGTGATGCGCCGACGCGAGTCGGAAATCGATCCCGGCTGGATCGACGGGTTCGGAAGCCGCCAAGGCCTGGAGCGGCCGGATCGCCAAGTCGAAGCGTTCCGATCGTTCCCAAGCGGTCGCCAGATGATCGTGTACTTCCGCGGTGAGGGGCTGGATCGCCAACATCTGTTCGCCCAACTCAGCCAAGGCCTGCCAATTTCCGTCATCGCGAGCCAGCGAGGCAAGTCTCCGGAGGGCGGGCAATGCGTCATCCGCCAAGGTGATGATTCGTTTCAAGACCCGCTGCTCGTCATCAGTGCGCCCCAGTCGCCCGTAAACCTGCGCGAGCATGGTGAGCGAACCGCTCGGGCGTCCCGTTTCCACGCCGAGTGCCGACAAACGTTCTAGCGGCGCCAGCGCGTCCTCATCCCGTCCGGCCCTGATCAGTGACTCGGCGAGTTGGCTCAATCCCCAGACGTTGTCCGGATGCTGCTGATTCCATTCGGCCCACTGTTCACTCGACAGGCGATTGGGCAAATCGTCACGCGACCAATCCGCCTCAGCGGCCCAAGCGGCACCGATTCCGCGAGCGTACTCCGCAAACTCCTGATCGAGCCGTTCGATCGAGCCGACCGAGCGGGCCAACGCGTCGTTGATCGGGATCCCATCGGCCAAGGCATCCAGAATCCCGAGCAAGGAATCGAACCCGTAACGCTCGACCAGAAAATCGATCACCAGCGAGGACTGGAAGTAAGCGAACTGCAAGTGCAGGGGGCTCGGCGGACTGAGGAACGCGCCGCTGAGGCGGCTGACAGGTGTCAGCCGATCATCCAGCAACATCTCACGGTACTGCGGGTTCATCGATTCGCCGGCAGCGGGATTCCGCAACCGCTCTTCGTAGACCGAAATGCCTTCGCTCAGCCAGCGGGGCATGCGATTGTTGGTTTTCTCCAGCGTGACCGCGTGACAAAACTCGTGCCACAGCACACTCTGCCAGTTTGCCGGCGTCTCCCCTTGGGACGCAGGGCTGTTGGCGGTGATCACCCGCCCAAAACAGACTCCCAAAAAGCCCGCGCCGCCAGGCAATCCGAACGTGCGGATGGCGAAGTCCTGCTGCTGCGGAAAGATCTCGACCAGAATCGGGTCGGAGGGATCGACCCGATATTTCTCGCACAGAACCCGGCGTGCGTCACTGAGCAAATCGAGCACCTGTTCGCCGTACAACTCCGCTTCGCGGGGGTCCATCTTGACCAGCACCCCATCCCGACGGATCGTCGCGAAAGCCTTCATGCGGTCGTAGAGCGTGACTAGGTTGTAGGCGACCACGTGATACGGGTCATCACGAGCGACCGATTGGGCCAGTTCCCACCCGACGTCGTCATATCCCAGTCGCAACCAATCCTCCGCCAGTTGAAAGTTGGCTGCGGGGTGAGTCGGGTCAAAGTCGAGGGCGCGTTGCTGATAGGCGGCGCCTTCGGCAAACCGATAACTGCGAGACAATTTGCGACCGATCAGGTGATCGACCTCGGGATTGCTCGCCCAGGTGCTCAGGGCCGCCGCCCGCATCAAAGCCTCGATCTCGTAGTTCCCCCGCAGGTGCGCGATCACCGCCAGGTAAGCCCACGCCTCCGGTTGGTGGAGATTCACCTGCAGCACTCGCGTGAGTTGCTCCTCGGCTTCGTCGTACCGTTCGCGGTCGATCGCGGCATCGACCAAGGCGAGCAGGCTGGGGACATGATTCGGATTCCGCTCGAGCGCTCGCAACAGCGCCGCAGACGCGGCCTGCGGATCGCTCGACGCGAGGGCCTGAGAGTTCAGATAATCGATTCTCGGATCGCCGGACTCCAGGCGTTGGGCTTCGGACAGGGTTTTGGCGGCGACCGAAAAATCACCCTTTTCCAAAGCCAATTCGGCGGTGGCGATCGCCGCCTCCAAATGACGGGGTTCGGCGGCCCGAACGCGATCGTAGAACAACTGCAAAATCTGCCGAGCGTCTTCGCGACGGAGCGAAAAGTAACGACCGGCAGCGACGAGGTTGTCGCTGCTGGCGAACCGTCCCGCGGGACGCTGCAAAACGGCAAAGATTTCGTCCGCCTCTCGATCGGCCCGTTCCGTTTCCCCGACATGAAGCAAAGCTTCGCGGGCCAACAGGCGTAGGACGAGACTGCTGGAATATCGGCGGATCGCCTGCTCGTAAGTCGCGACCGCTTCCGCGTAGCGGCCTCGCGCCAACTGGGCCTGCATCAACAGCCGCGGCCATTTCTCGTTCCACACGCCTCGTTCGACCTCTTGGGCCGCGAGTTCAGCCACCGCGTCGTACTGTCCCGTTTGGAAGAGGACCTCGGGCGTTTGGGCTACAACCGGTGGGTTGGAAAGCAACGGGATCGCGAGCAGCAACACCCAGACGACGGCGAGGGATCGAGCGGACATGCGTTCTTGCGCCACGAGGAACCGACCGGAAAACGGGCAGCGTACCAGCCCCCCCAGTGTCGGTGACACGCAGCCGGCCCGCAACCGTCGGATCGCGAGCGTTTGGCCCCAGAGCCAGGGCGCGTCCGCCTAGTCAATGGGTTATGATGGAAGATCGACAAATCGCGAAGCGACCGTGCCGACAGGATTGGGTGTGAGGAGATGAGTTCGGGTCAATCGATCGTATACGACAACTCCGCCGTCGGGGCTTCCAGCATCCTGGTGGTTGACGACACATTGATCCTGCGTGAGCGACTGTCCATCGCCTTCGAGCAACGGGGATTCCGGGTCGAAACCGCCGCCAGCTTTGATGAGGCGGTCGACATCTTTTCACGGCGTCCCACCGATTTAGCGGTGCTGGATTTGAGAATGCCCGGACGCAGTGGGCTCGAATTGCTAACCCGATTGCTCCAGATGCGGCCGGAAACTCGAGTGATCATGCTGAGCGGGTTCGGGAGCATTCCGGCCTCGATCGACGCGATCCGCGGCGGCGCGGTGAACTTCCTAAGTAAACCCGCGGACGCCGACGACATCCTGGGCGCTTTCATCCGAGGCGACGCGCCGGCAACACCGCACGACGCGGTGGAATTTCCGGCACCGTCGCTCGCCCGCACCGAATGGGAGCACATCCACCGGGTGCTGTGTGATTGCGGCGGCAACATCAGCGAGGCGGCGCGGCGGCTTGGTATCCACCGCCGCAGCTTGCAGAGGAAACTAAGAAAACGAGCGCCGGAAGACCCGGCGATCCCCCTTGGTGATGGCAGTGAAGAGGAATGAACGGCGTGCGTCACTCAAACCGGCGGTTCTGTGCGACGGCTTTTTTTGCGGCAATCGTCCTGGTCAGCTCCACCGGTTGTCGGCGAGAAGCCGCTGAGTCGAATGTTCCGCCAACGCCACAAGCGGACGCCCTTTCCTCGGTGGCCGATCCTGCAACCGAGACCGAGACGCAGCCGCCCGGGGCCAGTGCCTTTGCGGATTCGATGACACCGCCCTCGCTGGCCGCCGACCCCACATCGATCTCACCCCCGGACGCCCGCTCCGCGGCGGTGGATCCCACACCCGCACCGCCGCACGAATCGATCTCTCCGCCGATCGCCGAAACGCCCCGGTTGCAACTAGCGCCCCAGCTACCGGCCCCACGACTCGCCGACTTTCTGAAGCTGGTTGACATCGAAATGCGGAATGTCGCTTCCGGACGACGACCGTTCCGAGACGCGGCGGAGGCGAATGCGGAATTGAAACGTCTTTCGCAGCTCAAGTTGCAGGCGGCAACCCAATTGGAGGAACGCTCCCAACCGACCGACCCCGAACGACTACTGGCGATTCGTGGCCAACTTCAGGCACTATCGCATCTGGCCGGCCTGGGTGATCTCAACTCCGCCTTGAAGCTCGAAAAGCTGGCCCAGGCACATCTAACCAGCGAAGACACCGGCTTGGCCTCGGACAGCCTGCTGGTGCTCACCGGCCTGGAAATGGAAAAGCTTCAAAACGGGGTCACAACCGATTCGGGGGAGCTTCTCACGCTGATCGATCGCATCGTCGCGTCGCCCCAACCGCCCGACGTCTCGGCGTTGATGGTGATGGGACAAGCCCTGACGGTGTTGCGGGGATATGGGGATGACGAAGGGTCCGAACAGATCCGCCTGGCGATTCTCGATGCGTTTGCCGAGCACCCCAACCAAGCCGTCGCCGAGATGGCGATCAGTTTGGCGGGTGCTCCTCAGTTCGAAGCGATCGATCAGGCGATCGGTGATTTCCTGGAAGGCCGACCGGTCGAAACGCAACGTTGGCGGGAAATCGTCCGGCAGACGCTGCAGGAGGCCCCCGAAATCGCATCGGTCCGCTACCTGGCTGGGGCTTCCCTGCAATTCGAATCGGGTGGCAATGCCGAACTTTCCGAAGCGACCTTCGAGGAATTGACCGGTTTCGTAGGGCTGGATGAGGACTGCGTCGCCGAGATCCGCTTGGCAACCCAAGCGGCCCAGGCGCGGCGTGAGATCATCGGCCAAATCGTCGAGATCGAACTCCCGAGCGCCGACGGCACACCGCTCAGCCTTTCGGACCTTCAGGGCAGGGTGGTGTTGATGCCATTTTGGGCGATCGCCGTACCCGACTCGCTTTCCGTCCTGCAGACGCTGGAAACTTTGCGTCAAAAGTCGCCCGGCGAGGTCGAAATCATCGGCATGAACCTGGACGACGAGGACGCTCCCGTCGACGAGTTCCTCGAACAATCGCCCGTCGCGTTTCGCAGCTTTCGCAGCCGACCCAAGTCCCCCGGAGGCGCTCATGAAATCGCCGCTCGCTTCGGCGTCGTCTCGCTGCCGTTCGTGGTCATACTCGACCGTCAGGGCCGGGTCTCGGCGATCAACCTGACCGGCCGAAAACTCCCGGACCAAGTCGAGCGTGCGATGGCCCCGTAGCTTCTCTTCCTTTGCGGATACCGATGACTGGACTCGCACTTTTCTTGCCGAATTGGCCGGCCTCCACCTTCCGTGCTGTCTTCGTCGTGCTGCTCGGTTCGCTCACGAGCCTCCCGCACTTGTCCGCTCAACCACCGGGATCGAACTGGCCCGCGGAAAAGGTCGAGTTTTTTGAAAGCCGGATTCGGCCGGTGCTGATCGCGTCCTGCTATGGCTGCCACAACCAGGCGGAAACGACAGACGGAGGCTTGGCGCTCGATTCCCGCCAAGGGATTCGTGAGGGTGGCGACGGGGGCCCGGTGCTCATCCCCGGGGACGTTCCCGCGAGTCGTTTGCTGGCGATCTTGAGACACGAGATCGAGGGCTTAGAAATGCCGAGTGGCGGCCCACGTCTGGACGATCACGTGATCGCCGACTTCGAGCGCTGGATCGCGGACGGAGCTGCCGATCCACGTGACTCCCCACCGGACTCGGCCGAGCTTTCCGAAACGCTCTCCTGGCCGGCGACCCTCGACCGCCGCAAGTCTTGGTGGAGCTTTCAGCCGATCCGACGCCCCGCGGTACCTCGGCTGCTAAACGAAGCGGCGGATGCAGCAGTCACCCACCCGGTCGATCGGTTCATCCGTGCCGATTTGGAGCGTTTGGGATTGGACGCCGCAGATACGGCCGAACCGAATGTGCTGGTCCGTCGCCTCTTTTTCACCCTGACGGGACTCCCGCCGACGCCCGAGCAAGCGCAAGTTTGGGTGGAGCGGATCGAAAGCCGACAAGGCGAAGCGAGACGCTTGACCGTGGAACAACTGATCGATGAACTGCTCGACAGCATGGCCTTTGCAGAACGTTGGGCACGTCACTGGATGGACTGGATTCGCTACGCCGAATCACACGGTTCGGAAGGAGACCCGCCGATCGATCGTGCGTGGTTGTACCGAGACTATTTGATCCGTGCCTGGCGAGCGGACGTGCCGTACGACCGCTTGCTCCTAGAGCACTTGGCAGGCGACCTGCTGGACGACCCCCGAGTCGACGAAGCGGCCGGGATCAACGAATCGGTCATCGGACCGGCTCATCTGCGGATGGTATTTCACGGTTTTGCCCCAACCGACGCGCTCGACGAACGGGTGCGATTTACAGACGACCAGATCAACGCGATTAGCAAGGCGTTTCTGGGACTGACGGTGTCCTGCGCCCGCTGCCACCACCACAAGTTCGATCCGATCAGCCAAGAAGATTACTACGCCCTATTCGGCATCTTGGCCTCGTGCCGACCGGGTCGAGCGGTGATCGACTTGCCGGAGCGTCTGCAACTCCACCAGGAAGACCTCGCAGACCTCAAGCAAGACATCCGAGCCGCGATCACGCGTCACTGGGAACAGGAAACTCTGGTTCCCGAGCGGGTTCGATGGCGTTGGCAGCGGCAACAAGAGATCTGGAAAGCGGCCCCGTTGGCTCCAGCGAGCGGTTTGCGACCAACCGCCGTCCCGAACCCTGCGATTATCCAACGGTGGGAACTGAGCGATCCGGCCCAAGCGAAGCGTTGGCATGCGTTCGGCACGGGATCGGTCAGCCGTCCCCGGCCGCCGGGCGACTTCTCGATCCCCAGCGAAGGCGAAACCACGATCGCCGCGATCTACCCGGCCGGCGTCTACTCTCATCTCCTCTCGACAAAGCATGCCGGCCGCCTGATGTCCCCTGACATCGAGCTGAAAGGTGAATCGGAATTGTGGGTTCGCGTGATCGGAGACGGGGGCGCAAGCCTGCGTTACGTCGTCCAACACTATCCCCGCAGCGGTACGGTTTATCCCGTCATGACGCTGAAACCGCAGTGGCAGTGGCAACGGTTCGATCTCGCTTATTGGGCCGGAGATGAGGTCCACATCGAACTGGCCACCGCCGCCGATGCGCCACTCCTGGTGAGCCCCGGCCCGCGGTCCTGGTTCGGGATCACCGCAGCCGTTTTGACGCCCAAGGGATCCGGTCCGCCCGCGGCAACCACGAGCCCGATCGAAGCGATCCGCAGCGCGATCGTGGGAGCCCCTGACGAAACGCTTGGTGAGCTCGAGTTGGCGTATGCGAATCAGGTCCGATCCGCCGTGAATGCCTGGCGGGACGGCAGCACGACCGACGCACAGGCGATTCTGCTTGATGAGCTCATACGAGACGGCCTAATGCCAACCGGCCTGGATGACCTGCCCGCCGTCAAGCCGCTGGTGCTGCGCTACAGAGACCTGGAACAGGCGATCCCGATCCCGACGAGGGTCCCTGGCGTTGATGAAACCGTCGGCCGAGACTGGCCCTTGATGATCCGCGGCGATCACCGGCAATTCGGCGAAACGGTCCCGCGTCGGTTTCTCGAAGCGATCGATCCGACTCCGTATGCGGATTCTCAGAGCGGCCGAGCAAGCCTGGCTGCGGACCTTGTCCGACCTGATAACCCACTGACTCGTCGGGTGATCGTCAACCGCCTGTGGCATCACCTGTTCGGGCAAGGAATCGTCCGCACGCCTGATAACCTCGGACGGTTGGGCGAATCGCCGACCCATCCCGAATTGCTCGACTACCTCGCCAGCCGGCTGGTCGATGAAGGTTGGTCGCTGAGACAAATCATTCGGCTGATCGTCACCTCGCAAACGTGGCAACAATCATCGCAACCGAGCCCACTGGCTCGCGAAATCGATCCGGACAACCGTTGGCTATCCCACGCCCACGTCCGTCGCCTGGAAGCGGAAGCGATCCGCGACAACCTGCTGGCCGTTTCCGGTCAACTCGATGACACCCCGTTCGGCCCACCGGCGGCCGGCGACTCTGGCAGACGGGCGTTGTATGTTGCGGTTCGTCGCAATTCGCTCGATCCGTTCCTCCGGGTTTTTGATTTCCCCGAACCTTTTTCGGCGACCGGCGCTCGAGCGAGCACGAACGTTCCGGCTCAGTCGTTGACGATGATGAACGACCCCTTCGTCGTATCCACGGCCAGGTCTTGGGCGACCCGACTGCTAGCGGAACCGGGCCAACACGCCGACGATGCGGACCGTGAATCTGCCGCAGCTCCCAGCCGCCCAAACGCCCAACCCTCAAATCACGGTCGCATTCGAGAGATGCATTGGGCGGCCTTTGCCCGTCCCGCCAGCGAAGCGGAAGTGTTGTCCGCCCTCGATTATCTTGACGAAACGCGTCGCTACCGAACCAAGAACCGGCAGACGCTCCATGGGCTCGAACTCGCCAACGAGCGAGATCGCCAACAGATCGAATCGCTACTGGCCCCGGTTCGCCAGCGTTTGAACCGACAATTCGAAGCAACCGGTGATGTGGATACGGAAGGGAGCCAAACCCGATCTGTGCGGCCCTTGCTCGCTTGGCCCCTCCCCGCCGACCCTGCGGACGAGGAGACGATGCCTGCGTGGGAACTCCGCAACCGAGCAGTCGTCTCCGCCGAGGGTCTCAAGCTCGATGGCGGTTCGTACGCCGTCTCACTACCCGTCGATCAACCGCTGAGGGCCAAGACGCTTGAAGCCTGGGTACAGCTCGATCGGCTGCAGCAACGGGGTGGCGGCGTGATCAGCTTGCAGTCCCGTGACGGCCATCGTTTCGATGCCATCGTCTTTGGCGAACAGCAACCGGGGCACTGGCTCGCTGGCAGCGATCATTTCGCTCGCACCCGATCCTTCCAAGGCCCGGCAGAACGGGAGGCGAGCGACCGACCGGTCCATGTTGCGATCGCCTATCACGATGACGGCCGAATCGTCGGCTACCGAGAAGGGCTCCCCTACGGTCAGGCCTACCGCAGTGGCGGAGTGCTCGAGTTTTCACCCGGAGAGGCCGTGGTCACCTTGGGGTTACGCCATCTGCCCGCCACGGGCAATCGGATGATCAGCGGCACCGTTGTCAGGGCTCGAATCTATGACCGGGCATTGAACGATGACGAGGTGCAAGCCAGTTTCCACGGCGTCCCACGCTTCCTCTCCGAGTCCGAATTGGTCGAGCATTTAGAGGAACCCGAACGCCTCCAGGTGCGCGACTGGTATGCCAACATTGTGGCTCGAGACGCCCAACGAGCAACCGTCGCGAGCGTCGCCGCCAGCGAGGACGCCGCCGCGGAGGAGCGTGAGCTCTGGAGCGATCTTGCCCGGGCCCTGTTTTTGACCCAAGAATTCATTTACCTCCGTTAGGCGAAAACGTGATGAGTCACAGGATTGGCTACAACTCGCTGACCGAGGATCGTCGGCCAATGTCTCGCCGAAGACTGCTCAGCCAGGCTTCGATGGGGTTCGGGGCGGTCGCATTGGGCGAGCTGCTCGGCGGCCCTGCGGACGCAAACGCCGACGAGCGTTCGGCGGCGAAACCACCCGCCCATTCGAACGAGCTTCCTGGTGGGGCCCGTCTTCGGCGAACCCACCACGTCGCCCGTGCGAAACACGTGATCTTTTGCTTCATGTCGGGCGGGGTTTCGCACGTCGACTCGTTCGACCCCAAACCGGAACTGGAAAAGCGGCACGGCCAACCGATGCCGGTTCGGGTGGAGCGGACCCAGTTCAACAACAACGGCAACGTGATGGCCAGCCCGTTCCGATTTCTTCGTTGCGGCGAAAGCGGCCTGCCCGTTAGCAGCCTGTTTCCCAAGATTGGCGAAGTGGCGGACGAACTGGCGGTCATCCGTTCGATGACGACACCGGTCAACGAGCATGCCCAAGGGAACTTCTTCATGCACAGCGGCATGCCCTTCATGGGGCACCCCAGCGCCGGGGCGTGGTGTGCCTACGGCTTGGGCAGCGAGAACGAAAACTTGCCGGCCTATGTCGTCCTGCAAAGCGGGGACGCGACCCCGCCCCACGGCGGCGTCGCCTTGTTCAGCAACGGTTTTTTGCCGGCAAACCACCAAGGCACAATCCTGCAAGCCGACCGGGACCGACCGATCCGCAACGTGCGACCACCCGAGCCCACCGATTGGCAGCGCCGGCGACTGAAGTTAACGAGAAGCTGGGACAACCACTTTTTGGCGACAACCGGCTATGACCCGCAAGTGGAAGCCGCGATCGCGAATTACGAACTCGCCTTTCGGATGCAGTCCGCCGTACCCGAGGCCTGCGACATCACCGGGGAGCCCGAGCGGGTTCGTCGGCTGTACGGACTTGACTCGCCGAATACGCAACTCGCCGCCTACGGCCACCAATGCCTGCTCGCCCGACGCCTGGTTCAGCAGGGGGTGAGGTTCATCGAGCTGAGTTGCTTGTCACAGGGGATCGGCGCGGGCCAGGCGGCCAACCCCTGGGACCAACACGGCGACCTGGAAAAAGGCCATTCGGCCATGGCTCAGCAGGTGGACCAACCGATCGCGGCGTTGATCCGCGACCTGCGGGACCACGGTTTGCTCGAAGAAACCTTGATCGTCTGGGCGGGCGAGTTCGGGCGCACCCCCTTTTCCCAAGGTGGCAACGGACGCGATCACAACCCGATGGGCTTCAGCATTTGGTTGGCCGGTGGAGGGATACGCGGAGGAACGGCCTACGGGGCCACCGACGAACTCGGCTATCACGCCGTCGAGAACCGGTGCGAGGTCTACGACCTTTGGGCTACCGTGCTGCATCTGTTGGGCGTGGATCACGAACGTTTGACCCATCGTTACGGCGGTCGGGATTTTCGGCTCACCGACGTTCACGGCCGGGTGCTCCGTGAAATCCTTTAGTCGTCCGCTGGAGCTCGAAGAGTCGGCTACACGGACGCCTTCCCCGGCAGACGGTCCAGTTAGTGAGGTGCAATAAGCCTCGCGGTGCGCGACCAAGACACGCTCGCCGCTGGAGCGACAGCGAGCGTTCGCCAGCATGCACCAGCCGGACAGGCAAACTTCGCTTGCCTAGAAAGACACGAAGCCACTTTTCCAAATTTTCTACACGGCCGAAGCGTTGTGTTTTTCCGGCAAAGGCAAAACGGGCACCCACGCCAGGGATGCCGAGGCAGAATTGTCAGTAAGACTTAGCAAAGATCGCGTGCTTGGCCGCGGGCTTGCCCGTCAAGAAACAGTTGCCTTCCTGGTCATTTCCCTCGCGCGGGATGCACCGGATGGTCACCTTCAATTCCTTCAACAGTGGCTGCACCACCTCGTGATCGGCGAAGTGGCAGCGCGCGAAGCCGCCATGAATCTCGGGTTCGGCAGCATTCGCGGGCGTGAAGAAATCGCGAAAATCAGCCTCATTGGTGATCACGCGCGTGTTCTCATCGCGCAGTTGTTCGGCCCGCTGAAACAATCCCTGCTGGATTTCAGCGAGCAATTCGGCGATCTGAGACGCTGCCCCTTGCCGAGCCATCGAGAAGCTCTTGGGCTGATCGCGGCGACCTACAAACAGGGTCTGAGCTTGCAGGTCTTTCGGGCCGACTTCGATGCGGATCGGCACACCCCGTTTGACGTGAAACCACTTCTTTTCTCCGCCACGGACATCGCGATCGTCGATCTCGACGCGGATCGGCATCCCCGCGTAGGACTGCCCACGGAGTTCCTCACGCAACTGAGCGACGTATTCCAGCACGGCAGTCCGGGATTCGTCATCCCGGTAAATCGGCAAGATCACGACCTGCGTCGCGGCTAGCCGAGGCGGCAAAACGAATCCGTCATCGTCGCTATGGGTCATGATCAAGGCCCCGACCAACCGGGTGGAGACCCCCCAACTCGTCGTCCAGGCGTACTGCAGATCACCCTGCGGGTCCTGAAATCGGATTTCCTGGGCCCGAGAAAAGTTTTGGCCCAAGAAATGGCTCGTGCCGGCCTGCAACGCCTTGCGATCCTGCATCATCGCTTCGATGGATAGCGTTTCGACCGCCCCGGGAAACCTCTCGTCCGGTGTCTTGGAGCCGATCGTGACCGGCATCGCCATCCAGTCCTGCGCAAAATCGGCGTAGACGTTAATCATCCGTTCCGTCTCCTCCATCGCCTCGGCCGCGGTCGCATGGACCGTATGCCCCTCCTGCCACAAGAACTCGGCCGTCCGCAGGAACATCCGAGTTCGCATCTCCCAACGCACCACGTTGGCCCATTGGTTGATCAGGATCGGCAGATCCCGGTAGCTCTGCACCCACTTCGCGTAGGTCGCGCCGATGATCGTTTCGCTCGTCGGCCGCACGATCAGCGGCTCTTCCAACTCGCCCGCCGGTTGCAAGCCACCGCCCGGCTTGGGTTCCAGCCGATGATGGGTGACGACCGCGCACTCCTTGGCGAACCCTTCGACGTGTTCGGCTTCTTTCTCGAGGAAGCTCATCGGGATGAAGAGCGGGAAATAGGCGTTCTGATGCCCGGTCGCCTTGAACATGTCATCCAGCGCCCGCTGCATGTTTTCCCACAACTGGTAGCCCCAAGGCTTGATCACCATGCATCCCCGAACGGGAGAGTTTTCCGCCAAATCAGCCGCCTTGATGACCTGTTGGTACCATTCGGGGTAGTCCTCGGCCCGAGTGGGTGAGATCGCGTTGGAGGGAGCCTTGGCCATGACGGTGGTCGGAGGGCGAGGGTAGGGGACGGGTGAATCGGGCTTTGCTCGAGAAACGGCCCCGAGTGTAACGCGGCGGCGCCAGCCCGAGAACGCCAGGCCGCCAACCCGGGGGGCCTTCAGCCGGGGAGCCGATCGGCGCTTCGAGAAGGCTCACGCGGCCGAGATCAGGCCGCCGTCGGGGCGACGCTGGCTGCCACGGAGCGGCGGGGCGGGGTAGCGAAACACGACAGGATCGCCAACGGCAAGGGCAGGGCGATGAACAACCACATCGCCGAATCGAAATCACCCTGTTGATCGCGAGCCAAGCCGGCGACCAACGGGCCGATGCTGGACAATCCGATGTTCATCGTCATCAGGAAACCGCGAATTTTCCCCAGATGCCGCCGCCCGAAGTAACGTGCCCAAAGCGGCTGGGACGCGCCGGAATGGATTCCCAGCGAAGCTCCCAAGATCCCCCCGGCGGCAACGGCCAGGGCCGGGTGGGTCGCCAAATGCAAAACCGTCACCCCCACGGCCAGCGTCAGCAGCCCACAAGCCATCAACGGGGGGGCAGCGAACCGATCGGCGAGCATCCCGCCGATGAGTTGCATCGCCGCCAAACTGATCGCGTACACCAGCATCATCTGGGCGGCATGCTGCTCGTCCAGCCCTCGTTCCTGACAAATCGGCACCAGGCAAAAGAAGATTGCGGTCATCACCAAACCGAAGAGCGCCGTCCCGAGCGAGGCGATCCAGAAAGAATAGGTGCCGAGGGCCTCGACCAGTCTCAGGTCGACCACACCCGCTTCCGGTTCGGCCGAACGCTCAGCTTCCGTCTCCCTGCGTCCCCCCGACTGGTCGCCGTCGACACTACCGACCGACGATTCCGTCTGACAGCGTCTGCGGGAACCGTCCGTCACAGATCGCGCCACGCCCGCGGGCGCCACCCCGCCATCGATCTGTTGGCCGACTTCGGCCGGATTGTTGCGAAGCCGCCAGAAATAAAGCGGGAACAAGGCGACCCAAATCCCGCATCCGAGAATCGCGTAGGCCCCACGCCAGCCGAAGCCGTTGACCAGGAACAGATTCAGCGCCGGAACGGTTGCCATCGAACAGGCATAGGCAAAGCTCCGAAGACCCTCGACCATCCCCAGGCGTTGCTCGAACCAGAATGGCAGAATGTTGCCGCTGAGCAGCGAAATCGCTCCCGGGCCGAGCATCCGCAACAGAAAAAATGCCGCTGTCAACATCACCCAAGAGTTGACGAAACAAGTGAACCCACAAGCGAGGCAAAACAGACTCAAGACCGCCAGCAGGGTCTTTCGCAACCCGTATCGGTCCATCACCGCCCCGACGAACATCATCGGGATCGCACCCAACAGCGTCCCCAGCGTATACGCGGCTGCCATTTCGCCGTGGGACAGAGCCAGCGATTGCCGCATCGGCTCGTTGAAGATCGAGATACCGAAAGTCTGCCCGGGGGCTGTGGCTACCATCGCCAACATCGCCAGCGGCAGGATCACCCAGCCATAGTAGACTCGAGTCGAACCGGCCAAGACGGGCGCCGCAACCGTCGGCTCCCACGGTGAAGTGGTGGAGAAAGCCTCGCTTTCGGCCTCCCCTTCCAGGACCGGAAAACGGGCAACACGACGGCCGCCTTCTGCAATATATTCGGGCGATGAGGGGCGCGCGGACGGAACAGCGAACGATGAAGAAGGGCTCATTTTCCCAGATCAGGACTCGTTTTCGGCCGCCGGCGGAAGTTCACCGGCCCCCCCTTATCCCCCCGAACCTTCGGCACAATCAACCCGAACTGTCGGCCGGAACAGCTTGGGGCGAATTATCTCGCCTCGTCGCCGTCCTAATGGCCAAAAATTGCATTTCGGGATTTTCCCGACGCATGTATTCGGCGTCCCAAGCCGTCTGGTACAGCACCACCGCGTTGCCGAACTGGTCCTCGACCAGCCGAGACGTGTAGGGGACATGCAACTGAGCCACTTGCTCCGGGGTCCCCTCAACCCAGCGGGCCAGCTTGTAGGGCAACCACTCGACGTCGGTCTCGGCGTTGTATTCGCTCTCCAAGCGGTATCGCACGACGTCGAACTGCAATTCACCCACGGCCGCCAGCAAGGGATCGCGACGCGTGGACTTAGGGTCCAAGAACATCTGGATCGCCCCTTCCTCCAGCAATTGCTCAAGCCCCCGAGTGAATTGTTTTCGTTTCAGGGTTTGTCGGCAGCGGAGCATCGCGAAGTACTCGGGCGAGAATTGCGGAAGCGGCTCGAACTGGATCGGTTTTCCGACACAAATCGTGTCGCCCAACAAAAATTCGCCCGGATTGACCAAACCGATGATGTCGCCGGGATAGGCCTCGTCCATCGTTTCCCGTTCCTGACCAAACACACGGTGTGCTCGCGGCAGACGCAACTTTTTGCCCGTCCGAGGATGGAGCACTTCCATGTCCCGCTCGAAGCGGCCTGAACAAACTCGGACGAAAGCGACCCGGTCGCGATGCCGCGGATCGAGATTCGCCTGGATCTTGAAAACGAACCCGGAGAACTCACTCCGTTCGGCCGGAATCGGCCCGACGTCGCTGTTCCGATCGGTCGGTGGCGGGCACAGGCGAAGGAAGGCTCGCAAGAAATGCTCCACGCCCCAGTTCGACAGGGCGCTGCCGAAAAAGACGGGCGTGATTTTGCCACCCAGAAACAGTTCCATGTCGAAGGATTCACCCGCCTCTCGCAACAACGCCACCTCCTCTCTTGCCTGCTCGACCGCCTTGCTGGGAATGGCGGGATCGTCCAGAGTGTCCAAATCGGCGGTACGATAGGGGGTGCGTGTGTCGCCTTTGCGATCTTCGAAGAGGTAGGCTTGGCCGCTCGCGATGTCCGCGACGCCACAAAACTCATGCCCGGATCCGATCGGCCAATTGAACGGCACAACGTCAATCCCCAACTTCGACTCGATCTCCGAAAGGATCTCCAGCGGCGACTGACCCGGTCGGTCGACTTTGTTGACAAACGTCATCACCGGGATTCGACGCAACGCGCAGACCTGGAACAACTTTTCGGTTTGGGATTCCACGCCCTTCGCCAAATCGATCACCATCACCGCCGAGTCAGCAGCCATCAGGGTTCGGTAGGTGTCTTCGCTGAAGTCGTGGTGCCCCGGGGTATCGAGCAAATTGACGCGGTTGCCCTCGAATTCGAAGGTCAACACCGTGGAACTGACCGAAATCCCTCGCTGCTTCTCGAGCTCCATCCAATCCGACGTCGCCGTCCGTTGCGTCTTCCGACCTCGGACGGCCCCGGCGACCTCGATGCAACCGCCGAACAACAACAGTTTTTCGGTCAGCGTGGTCTTGCCCGCGTCCGGGTGCGAAATGATCGCAAAGGTCCGGCGACGCTGAACCTCTTGGCGGACATCGGGATCCGGATCGCTCATGATCGTGGGTCGGTTCGGGGTGGGAGGCGTGACAACGCGACTATCGGTCAACCGCGGTTTCGTTCACAATGCCAAACTGCTTCGATCCGTCAAGGTATCCCCTTCCGGCGAATCCGCCACCCGAGTCGCTGGGACAACACGGTCCCGCTGTGATCGACGCCGGTTGGCGAGCATTCCCGCTTCGACCCCCAAGACATGCCCGATGCCAGCCAATCCGCCTGTCCATCCCGAATCCGTGATCGAAGTCGATGACCAGTTGGTCGACCTGCGGAATCGCCCCTTGGCCGCGTTGTTGGCTTGGCTGGTGCCCGGAGCCGGGCATTTTTATCAACGACGGTACGCCAAAGGTGCGATCTACTCGGTTTCGATCCTCGCCCTCTGGTTCTTCGGTTTTTGGGTCGGGGGAGCCCATGTTGTCTACGCTTCTCGTCACGAGGGCGACCACCGCTGGCACTACTATGCCCAAGTGGGTGCCGGCGCAGTGGCACTACCCGCATTGATTCAAACCAGGCACATCAACAGCCATGAACAGGTCCGAGACGGCGTCGCCGTCACCAGCGAGGACTATCGCCCGCTCTGGGGTGGCTTCATGGCACCCCCTCGCCGTCCGGTGTCGGAAGAAAACACCGACCAGGTCTCGGCCTGGTATGCCCGTTACGGTGCTGGGTTCGAAATGGGAACTTGGTACACGATGATCGCCGGCTTGCTAAACATCCTGATCATCTACGATGCCTATGCGGGCCCGCTGGGGATACCGATCAGCGGTCGCAAACGGCCGCAAGAAGGCCCAAACGAGGGTTCACGAGAAGGCCCGTCAGACGCACACCCGAAGGCAGCCAGCTAGACCCGCGCACCGGACGTCCTTTCGCATGCTATCGATTTCACCCCTTTACCTGCTTTACTTCCTGCCACTGCTGGTCGTGATCAGCCTCGTTTATGGCGCGACCCGACACGAGGACCTCAGTCGGATCCTGCGGCATGCGGGGCACACGGCGTATTGGCTGATCGCTTTCATGGGTGTCATCTTCGCGGTGCTCTGGCTCGTGGGATTGCTGGTTTGAACCCGCGTGTGCCCCACCTCGCTTGCCCATGACAGATAAAGGCCGATTTGCTTGACTCCCATCCAGACCCCGACCTATAGTTGAGTCTGAGCGCGAGACCTTGTCCTCGGTCCTTTTTTCATGCGGCTTTCTGCATCCCACTCGCTGTTGGTCCGATTCGCTGGCGTGTTCGCTGGCGTGTCGTTGATGTTGTCAGCCTTCTCGGAGCCGGTTAGAGGCAGTTGCGGCGACTACTTGACCCACGCCCCCGGCAGCGTGATTCAAATCGGTGAGGACAGAACTTGGCCGTTGGGCAGTCAAGATCGGGAACCGCGGCCATTCTCCGGCTGGATCGACGAAGAGACCCTCCATTCCCCGATGCCGGCTGCTTCCCCCGCACGCACACTGTCCCGTCACGGGGCGTGGCGAGTCGCACCGCCAGTCAGCGATCGGCAGCGTCTCGCTTCTCGGGCCGACACCGGATCGCCGAATCCGACTTCGCCCCCCCGGTCACCTTGTGACGAAGGCCGGTGCGAATCGTCGCCCGCCTCTCCCGTACCTACCAGCCAACTCTTGCAGAAGCGTCACGACGCGGGCGCGCTAGCGGGGCAGGGCAGGGGGGACCACGCGGCCGCCGACAAGGGGAATTGGCTTCCGCCGACCGATTGGCCGTGGCCGGGGAACCCGGAACTGGCCATCGACGCCCCTCCCCCCCGCGGCTAGGCATACCTCCGGCGATTTACTGATCGCCCGGGGGTTCGATCGCCACTCTTCGCCGCCTGTGGCCACTGACTTTCCGGAGCCTGACCGGCTTTGTTGAAAGTCGGAATCGCCGTTGCGGCCCCCCGATCCGCATGTAGCCGGCACTCCGACATGACCGAACCGTCCTCACCGAAGCCGCCTCCGAGAAAGGTCGTAAAGGCGGTGGGCCCAAAGCTGCGACGATTGCTGTACACCGTGCTCGTGATGTTGGCACTGTTGTTCGCCAACTCCGCGTACTTGGCAACGATCACCGCGGTGGAATGGCTGAGTGACCAAACCTACCAAAATTATTTTTATCAATGCATGTTCCTCGGCCACTTGGTGATCGGGCTGCTGTTGATCATTCCCTTTTTGGCCTTCTCCGCAATTCATCTCGCCAACACCCGGAACCGACGCAACCGAAATGCGGTCCGCGTCGGGTACGTTCTGTTCGTCGCCTCGATGGTGGTGTTGGTATCCGGACTTCTGCTGTTTCGCGTCGGCAGCTTCGAGCTGAAGCACCCCACGGGCCGCTCGTGGGCATACTGGGCACATGTCCTCAGTCCGCTGGTAGCGGTCTGGCTTTACGTTTTGCACCGCTTAGCGGGTCCAAAAATCAAGTGGAAATACGGAGCAACCTATGCCGGCGTGGTTGTCGCTGCGGTCGGCCTGATGGCGATGCTACATCACCAGGACCCACGGAATTGGAACGTGGCCGGTCCTGAGGATGGCGAAAACTATTTCCGGCCCTCGCTGGCCCGCACCGCGACCGGTAATTTCATCCAGGCCGAGACATTGATGATGGACGATTATTGCAGGGCTTGCCACGCGGACGTGCATCGGGCCTGGGAACAGAGCTCCCACCACCTCAGTTCCTTCAACAACCCGGTCTATTTGGCGAGCGTCAGGGAAACCCGTGATGTCGCGATGAAACGCGACGGTTCGGTCCAGGCCTCGCGGTGGTGCGCGGGCTGCCATGATCCGGTCCCGTTCTTCAGCGGCGCGTTCGACGACCCCGCATTCGACGACATCCACCACGAAACCTCTCAGGCGGGCATCACCTGCACCGCCTGCCACGCGATCACACACGTCAACAGCAATCGTGGCAACGCTGACTATACGATCGAAGAGCCGATCCACTACCCGTTCGCGTCGAGCCAAAACCCTTGGCTGAGGTGGGTCAACCATCAATTGGTCAAGGCCAAGCCGGCGTTTCATAAGAAGACGTTTCTGAAGCCCCACCATCACACGGCCGAGTTTTGTTCGACTTGCCACAAGGTCGATCTGCCGCAGGAGGTTACCGACTACAAGGAATTCTTGCGAGGCCAAAACCACTACGACACCTGGTTGCTCTCGGGGGTGTCAGGCCATGGCGCGAAAAGCTTTTATTATCCCGAGATCGCCCAAGACAATTGCAACGGTTGCCACATGCCGGCCGTGGAATCCGGTGACTTTGGTGCAAAAGTGCTTGACGACACCGGCAAGCTGAAGGTTCACAATCACCTGTTCCCCGGGGCCAACACGGGCGTCGCCTGGCTGAAGGATTGCCCCGAAGCGCTCGCGGCCCATACGGAGATGCTGCAAAATTCGGCCCGCGTCGACCTGTTTGCCGTCCGTGACGGTAGTGACATCGACGGAACCGTCCACGCGCCGCTTGGGCCGGACTTACCGGAACTGGTCCCGGGTGAGAGTTATTTGATCGAGTCGATCATTCGGACCTTGACGCTCGGCCACCCGCTCACGCAAGGGACTGCCGATTCGAACGAATTGTGGCTGGAGTTGACGGTGACCAGTGGCGAGCGAGCGATCGGTGCCAGCGGCCGAATCGACGAATCTGGAGAAGTGGACCGGTGGGCACATTTTGTCAATGTGTTCATGCTGGACGCCTCGGGGCAGCGGATCAATCGCCGCAACGCGCAGGACATCCGCACCCCACTTTACGACCATCAGATCCCACCGGGCGCGGCGAATGTCGTGCTTTACCAACTCAACTTGCCGGAAGATTTGACAGACCACATCACGATCGAAGCCAAACTCCGGTACCGCAAATTCGACCAAGAGTTCATGCAGATCGTCGCGGACGCGCATGGCCCGAACGATCACCCGCTCCGCGGTTACGTGGCGGGTCAACCTTATCGAAATCCGCTCCCGATCGTCACGATGGCGACTGACCGGATCACGCTTCCGGTCCGCGGCGTGGGTCGGGAATTGCCGGAATCAGCCGCGGGTGAACACACCTCGTTGCCGCCATGGCAACGCTGGAACGACTATGGCATCGGCTGGCTCCTCAAGGGCAAAGTCGGGCTGAAACAGGCGGAGCAAGCCTTTGTAGAAGTGGAGAAATTCGGTCGATTCGACGGGCCGCTCAATTTGGCTCGCGTCTATTTGGCCGAGGGTCGACTTGACGAGGCGGTGGCGGCGTTGGGCCGTGCGGCGGCACATGATTCGCCCGCCCCGCCGCCTTGGACGTTGGCTTGGCTGTCGGGTGTGATCAATTCGCAACAGGGGCACTTGGACGTTTCGATCGAGAACTTTCGGTCGGTTTTGGAAACCCGAGTGCCGGAGCGGAAATTTGACTTCAGCCGCGACTACACGGTCCTGAACGAGTTGGGGCAAGTCTTATTTCAACGGGCTCAGCAGGTCCGAGGCGAGTCCTCGCGGGATGAACGCGACCGCTGGTTGCGACAGGCCCTCGACGCCTTCGAACGGACGCTCGCGATCGATTCCGAAAATGCCACGGCGCACTACAACCTGGAACGGACCTATCGTCAACTCGGGGACATTTCCCAGGCCGAACATCACGGGGAGTTGCACTTGCGGTACAAGCGAGACGATTCGATCGCGGGAGAAGTCGTCGGCCGGGCTCGCAAGCTTTACCCGGCCGCGGACCATGCCGCCGAAGCCTTGGTGATTTATCCCCTGCATCGCGACACACCCCCGACCCCATCCGACTGAACCCGATGCCCCAGAACCTCAAACAATCGGACCTCCCTGAGGACGACCGAGACGATGCCGTAATCGGTATCGCGCTGCGTTATTCCTTGGCGGTGATCTCACTGATCGGCACCACACTCGGATTGACGATCGGATATCGCGTGTGGCGGAACAGCCCCCTCGAAACCGTTGCCCCGTCACCGGTGACGCTGCCCACGCTGCGTTCGGCGACGCCCCGGATCATGCCGCAGATCCCCTGGACCGATGTCACACAGGAGGCGGGGATCGACTTCGTCCATCGCAACGGCGCGACGGGGGAAAAATTGCTCCCCGAAACCATGGGCGGTGGCTGCGCGTTCTTCGACTACAACAACGACGGCTTTCCGGACATCCTGTTGGTCGACTCCAAACCTTGGAACCACGACGAGCCCGCAACGGGGCAGGGCAGGGGGGGCAAGCAAAAATCTACCCTCGTCCTATACGAGAATGACGGCACCGGTCAATTTCGAGACGTCACCTCGGAAGTCGGATTGGACACGGTCACCTATGGCCAAGGGTGTGCGATCGGCGACTTTGACAATGATGGTTTCCCAGACCTGTTCATCACCGGCGTATGGGAACCGCCCGTCGCCGGTGACGGCGTTCCGTCACAACTGGCGCCTTCACCCGGGTCGTCAACCGACCATACTGCGTCTGCGGGTCGCGGACCGAATCGACTCTTTCGCAACCGGGGAACCCACTTCGAAGACATCACCGAATCCGCCGGTGTCGGCGGCGAACCGGGAGATTGGGGAACCAGTTGCGGCTGGTTCGACTTCGACAACGACGGCAAACTGGACCTGTGGGTTTGCAATTATGTCCAGTGGTCACGTGAGTTCGACCTGGGACAAAACTTTCGACTAGCCGGTGGCACCCGGGCGTACGGCAGACCACAAGCGTTCGGCGGATCTTTCCCACGACTGTATCGCAACGAAGGGGATGGACGGTTCACCGAGGTCTCCGAATCCGCCGGCATTCGGCTGGTCTCACCCACCACCGGAAACCCTTTGGCCAAGTCGCTCGGGGTCGTGTTTCACGATTTTGATCGCGACGGTTTCGTAGACGTCATGGTGGCCAACGATACCGTTCAGAACCAACTGTTTCGAAATTTGGGAAACGGGACATTTCGGGAAATGGCGACCCTATCCGGTGTCGCCTTTGACACCGAGGGGAATGCCCGCGGGGCCATGGGAATCGACGTCGGAGGAGCCCGGGAGGACCCTCGTTGCGCCTGCGTGGTGATCGGCAACTTTGCCAATGAGATGACCGCGTATTATGTTTCGGAGCCGCAGTCCTTCGTGTTCTCCGATCAGGCTGTGGCAAATGGGCTAGGGCCGAGCACCCGGTTGGTGCTGACGTTTGCCGTGCTGTTTTTGGACGCCGACTTGGACGGCTGGGATGATATCCTGCAAGCCAACGGGCATTTGGAAGACGACATCGCCAAGGTGCAGGCCAGCCAAACTTATGAGCAATCCCCACAACTGTTTTGGAACGCCGGCCCCGAATCGGCCACCGAGTTCATTCCGCTGGGGGCCGATTCGACGGGAACGTCGTTCTCCGAACCGATGGTCGGACGAGGCGCGGCATACGCAGACATCGATGGCGATGGCGATCTGGACGTGCTGATCACCGCGGTCGGGGGAAGGCCGCGATTGCTGCGAAACGATCAACAAACCGAAAACGCTTGGCTGCGAATTCGCCTGGTCGGCAACGGCACATCCTCGAACCGAGACGCGATCGGCGCCCGAGTGGATGCGGAATTCCTGTCGGGCCGTCGAGTCAGCAAACATGTCTCCCCCACCCGAGGGTACCTCTCTCAAAGTGAACTCCCGATCACCCTGGGTCTCGGCACCGACGAACTCCGTTCGCTTCAGGTCCAGTGGCCCGATGGCAGCTCCGAGTCGATTCCGATTCCGCCACCGAATCAAATGATCGAGGTGGTCCAAAAGGCGTCGCGCTGAGCCGCATCGGCTGTGCTCCGTCCCGACACCAGCCGCGCTCGCGGTGGGAGAGGGCAGGGGGGTGTGCTACCATCCGGTTGAAGCGAACGGCGTGAGCCGACGGCCGGGTTCCCCTTCGACACCTCGAAATCAACCAACGAACCGCGATGTTGCGACCCAAATCCGAGCCGGCTTACCGAACCGATCGGCCTTTTCTTCGATCGTGCTTCCTCGGAATGGCGATCGCAATGGCCATCGCGGGCGTTTTTTGCGGGCCAATTTTCGCCGACGAATCACCGGACGGGCCCGTCCCTCAGTACCCGATTGCCGTCGCCAGGGATGGCCCCGATCTGTACGTGGTCGACCTGGAATTACCCGGAGTCTGGCGGATCGACGGGGCAGGGCGGCAATTGTTCGTTAGGGGGGCGCGGCAGGTCGGCCAGCCGCTGAATCGGCCACGCTCGATCTCGCTGCATCCGGATGGCGGGGTTTTGGTCGGCGACTCGGCCACCCGCGAGGTCTATCACATCCCCGGCGAAAGCGATTCGCCGATACCGCTGAGCGGTGGCCGTATCGGGATTCCGATGGCCTTGGCCGTCTCTCCGGATCGATCGGTTCTCTACGTGGGGGATGCGGAAAAACGGGCAATCGTCAAGCTGCCTGTCACCGGTGGAAAGCCGACCCAGTTGATCGATGTCAACGCCCGCGGGCTCGCATTCGATCCGGCAGGCATCCTCTGGGCCTTAACCCCGGACGATGCCGCGGTGCAGCGGATCGACGTGACAATGGGCACCGCGGAAGCGGTTGTTACCGGACGTCCGTTCAGCTACCCCAATGGGTTGGTCTGGGCAGATGAACACGGCTGGGTGTCGGACGGGTACGGCCGGCGGATCTGGAAGGTCTCTCGTTCGGGAGAAGTCGAGATCTGGCATGAGGGTGCCCCCCTCGTAGGCCCGGTCGGCATCGCCGGCGATGCCGAAGCGATCTGGGTGGCCGACCCCAAGCAAAAACAGGTCTACCGTTTTGATGTTCGGAGTAAGGCGATGGAAAGTCGGCTTTGAAATGAAGCGTCTCACCCTCGGGATAGCGATCGGAACGTTGGTGGTGCTGGCATTGCTGCTTGTCCTCCGAACCCCACTGGGTAATGGGTGGCATCGGTTCGGCTTGATCCCACTGAGTGACCTCGAGAAGTTCGAACTCCTGCAACGGGCGCTCGCATCCACCGAGAATCTGGAGACAGAATCCGCCGACCGGGATTGGGAGGTTCTGTATCAACACCTGCCGATGGACGCCTCGGTTGCCTTGAATCGGGCTCTCAACCGCACCTTGCACCTGGAGCAAGCGATCGAAACGGCGGAGGTTGCCTTGGCCGGCGGTGCGCCGCTGGACGCGTCGGCTGCGGATCGGACACGCGCCGTTGCGACCGCCCGCCAAGCGATCGAGCAATATCAGGCCCTCAGCCACGACCCTGTCACCGCGGCTTGGCTCGCGAGCCGGGTCGACCTGCTCGAAGCCGCCACGCTGGCCGAAACGGAAGCGGCGCGGGCCATTCGAGAGCAAGTCTTGGAACGCCTTGCCCAGCAAATCGATTCGATGTCCGACGAACCACAAGGAATTCGCATCCTGGCCGGCCCTTGGCTGCAGGCATGGGAGGAAATCGAGGCCTCAGACGTTGAAACGACCGCAGCGTTTCAGGAGCGATCCGCAACAACGCTAAGCGAACTCAGCGACCGAGCGCCCGACAACCTCTACCTCGCCCTGCGGGCTGCGAAACTGGGCGTTGCGGCCCGATCTTTTCAGTCCGACGCCCCCGTCGTCCGCACCCGCGAGCTCGCACGAGCGATCGAACCGACCTTACGGCCTTTGACCGAAGCGATCGGTTTGACCCCGGATGAGCTGGCCCAATCGATCGTCGATGCGATCGAAGAACGAAACTGGGCCCTGGCAAGCAGTCAGCTGAACCTCTGGTTCAACCTCCTCAACGGGACCGACCAGGTCAAGACCGACCGCAGGCGAATCCAACCACACCCGCTCGATCGGCTAAGTTTTGTGACACTGCGGGAATTGTCGGCGAAGTTGGTGAAAGAGCGTCCGGCCGCGATCGGAAAGGCACCCTTAAAGTTTGAGCACTGGGCCGGCGGCAAAGTCCCAGACATGGTGACCGCTGCGACGATCGACATTGACCTCGATCTGCAACCGGAAGTGATCAGCGTGACGTCGGCCGGTCGTTTGGAGTTGTGGCAAGCGGCTGCCAACGACCCGACCGAATGGCGTTCGGTCGCCCAGCTCGATGTGGGCATGCCCGCCACCGGGCTGCTGGTTGCGGACCTGTTCATGGTCGACGCCTCGGACCCTCGTCGGCTACAGATCCTGGCCCGCGGTGAAGACGATGCCCACGCTTCGGCATCGCGACACTCGACCATCCCGAGCCTGTTGGTTTACGGACCGGAAGGCATCCGCCTGGTCGCCGTGGACGGTCGCGCCGGCGTTCCGCCGGAAGAGCGATTGAGCCTGCCGGATGGCGAGACGGGGCTCGAAAATGTCGACCAAGTGATCACGGCGGCGGCCGGAGACCTGGAAGGGGACGGGGACCTTGACCTGATCATTTCGACCCGCAATCACGGATTGAGATTGTTCATCAACCGCGGGAATCGGACCTTTTTCGAACTGGAATCGATCGGCCCGGACGATCCGGCAAGCCCGCTTCGGAATGTCTCCGCCATTGCGATTGTCGACGTCGACCGAGATCTCGATTTGGACCTGATGGTGGTGGACGGTGAATCCGGACGAGTGGGATGGGTCGAAAACCTGCTGCACCTCCAGTTCCGTGTCCGCGAATTGCCCGAACTGCCCGCGGTGCGTGGGGCGAACCGAATCCGCGTCGGCGACTTCGATGGCAATGTCTCGTGGGACCTGCTTTACGGCGGGCCGGCTCGGGTCGGACTTGTGCATACGCAGACGCCCGAAGCGGGGCGTTGGGAAATCGAGACGGCGGATGAGATCGAGCATGGGGGGACCGATTTCTTAGTAGCCGATTGGGATAACGACAGTTGGCAGGAAATGTTGGTGACCTCGCCGCGCGGGGCGCTGTGGCAGCGATTGCTGGGGGGCACCGCTTCGGAACCGATAGCCTGCGAACTCGACCCGGTCCGGCGGTTGCTGGAAGCGGTCGACTTCGATGCGGACGGCCGCCTCGACCTGCTCGTAGCCGTCGAAGGGGGTTGGGCGATCCGGCGAAACACAACCGATCCCGTCGGGCACCACTTGGGAGCGAGATTTCGGGGCATCGACGACAATCACCCAGCCAGCGGGCGGATCAACCATTACGCGGTCGGCTCGGTCTTGGAACTCCGCTTTGGCCCCCACTACCGCGCCGAAGTGATCAGTTCGCCAACCACCCATTTCGGGCTTGACGGTTTTGAGCAAGCCTCCACCTTACGAGCGATTTTCCCGAACGGCTTGACCCAGACGATTCGCAACCCGCCGATCGATTCGATCATCGAAGAAGAACAAACCCTGAAGGGCTCCTGCCCTTACCTCTACGCCTGGGACGGAGAGCAGTATTCGTTCGTCACCGATTGCCTTTGGGCCGCGCCGCTGGGCCTGCAGGTGGCCCAAAACGTCGTCGCCCAGGATCGACCTTGGGAATATTTGAAAGTGGATGGTGATCTGGTTCGCCCCAGAGGAGATCACTACGAACTGCGGATCACCGAGGAACTTTGGGAAATCGCGTACATCGATCATGTCGCCTTGACGGCTGTCGATCACCCGGCGGACGTCGAGGTTTGGACGCACGAGAAGGTCGGTCCGGCTGAAATCGCCGGCCCAGAGCTCCATGCGTTTCTGGACAGTGACGTCTTGCCGCTGTACGCGGCTATCGATCCTGCGGGTGAGGACGTGACGCACCTGCTGAGGGACGTTGATGGCAATCATTACAAGGGGTTCCGGCAACGGCTTCGCCAGGGACTTTGTCCGCCCCACTGGGTCGATCTCGATTTTGGCCCGTGGCCCGACGGGCGTACCGAGAACCGAGTGTTGCTGGTCCTGACCGGATGGATCCTGCCCACCGACTCTTCCCTCAATATCCAGATCGACCAAAATCCCGACCTGGAAAAGATCGAGTTCCCTTCGGTGTGGGTCCCGGACTCGGAGGCACCCGACGGCTGGAAATTGGCGATCCCCTACATGGGATTCCCGGGAGGCAAGTCCAAGACGATCGTGGTTGACGTTAGCGACGTGATCCGTCGTGACGACCCGCGGTTGCGGGTGCGTACTTCGGCAGAGATTTACTGGGATGCCGCTGCGTTGGTGGTTCAGACGCGGCGCCCGGAAATCGTGACCCACGAGTTGAAGCTGACGGCTGCCGAACTCGTCTACCGAGGATTTTCTGAAAAGCACCGGCGATCGGAAACTTCACCCGAATGGTACGACTACTCTCAGGTGAGTCGCGAACCTCGCTGGCCCCCCCTGGGAGGCAAGTTCAGCATCTTCGGAGACTGCCTACCTTTGGTACGGCAGTGGGACGACCGTATGGTCGTGATGGGGCCGGGCGACGAATTACGACTAACCTTTCGTACCCCTCTCGCAGCACCGCCGACCGGTTGGAAACGGGATTTTGTCCTGCACTGTGTCGGCTGGGACAAGGACGCCGACCTGAACACGTTGGCCGGCCAGAGCTCAGAGCCCCTCCCGTTCCGTTCCATGAGATCCTACCCCCCACCGCCGGATCAGGCCGAACAACTCCGGCGCGTCGAAGGTTTGAATGCGGAGCAATTGCGCCGTCGTCAATCTTTCCGGCATTTCTGGTCACGCTGATGATCGCTCCCTTTCGATTCGACCGCACTCTTGACCCGGGCAAGCCGCGATGAGAGTGCTGCACGTGATCACCAGGATGATTGTCGGAGGTGCCCAGGAAAACACGCTTCACAACTGCGTCGACCTCCGACGCTTGCATGGCGACGACGTGCTGCTGGTAACCGGCATGGCAGGTGGTCCCGAAGGCGACCTGTTGCGTCAGGGCGGAGCAGGGGACCTGCCGGTCCGGTATCTTCCCGAATTGAGACGCGCGATCTACCCCCCAGACGATCTGCGGGCCCTCCGAGCGCTGCGATCCGTGATTCGTGAATTTCGGCCCGATGTCGTTCATACCCACAGTGCGAAAGCCGGATTTTTGGGTCGCCGGGCCGCTTGGGTCGAACAGGTACCGGCGATCGTCCATACCGTGCATGGCGCCCCCTTTCACCCCTACCAGTCCGCAATCGCTCGGGAACTGTTTCGGCGGTGCGAGCGGAGTGCGGCGCGATGGTGCCACCGGCTGATCTCGGTTGCCGATGCGATGACCCGCTTGATGGTCGACGCGGGCGTCGCGCCGGAGTCAAAATTCACCACGATTTACAGCGGGATGGATGTCGAGCCCTTCCTGGCCGCGGATCGTCTCCGGGATTCTGTCCGCCGCGAGTGGGGATTCCGCGAAGGGGACATCGTCATCGGCAAGGTCGCCCGCCTGTTTCACCTCAAGGGGCACGACGATCTCATTCGGGCTGCGGGGATTCTTGCTCAGCGGTATCCGCAGGCGAAATTCCTGCTGGTGGGCGACGGGATCCTCGGCGATTCGCTACGGCGGCAAATTGCTAACCTGGGAATGCAAGACCGTTTCGTCTTCACGGGCTTGGTCCGCCCGACCGTCGTTCCTGGCTTGCTGGGGGCGATGGACGTACTGGTTCACACGTCGCTCCGCGAAGGCTTGGCTCGGGCCTTGCCGCAGGCACTGATCGCAGGCCGACCGGTCGTCAGCTACGACATCGACGGAGCACGGGAAGTGGCCCTCGATGGGGAAACCGGCTTTTTGGTCCCAGCAGGCGACATCGCGACCCTCGCTGACCGGATCGGCCAACTCGTCGCCGACGGAGATGCCAGGTTGCGAATGGGGCAAGCGGGGCGGCAGCTGTTCACCGAACGGTTTCGGCACGAATCGATGACGGCTCAAATCCGCCGGCTGTACCGGGATGTACTGGGTTTGACCGCCGCCCAAGCCTAGCCGCCCAGACGGGGCAGGGGGGGGTCCGACCTTCCGTGGTGCCGAATGAATCAATTATGCTACCTTTGCAAGCCACGTCCCCGACCGGCACCGAAACCGGCGGGACCTCCCCAACCCGAACCCGAAACAGACCGTCTCGGCGAGCCCCCAAGCCATCATGACAAAGTCCCGCGATTTCCTCGGCCCCTATCGACTGACCCGACTGATCCGGCAAGGCAGCGCCTGCGATGTCTGGGAGGCGATCGACGAGCAGTCTCAGGCGAGATACGCGCTCAAGGTCCTCAACAATCGCCATCGCAACAATAAGAGCGAAATCGCATCGCTGAAGTTTGAGTACACCGTAGCCAAGGATTTGGTCAGCCCAAACATCATCCGGGTGCTCGAGTTTCGGGTCGAAAGTGGCGTTCCGTTTCTGGTCATGGAGTTGTTCAGCGAGCTGAACATGAAGCAAGCGCTGCGACGCGGACCGGAATCGCTCGCTTTCATGCTCGACAAAATCGTGGAACAGGCGGCGGAGGCACTTTACTTCATGCACACCAAGGGCTGGATCCATCGTGACATCAAGCCCGACAACTTCCTGGTCAGCCGTGAAGGCGAAACCAAACTGATCGACTTCACGATCGCGGAGAAGAAAAAGAGCGGTTTGGGGAAGCTATTCCACCGTTCCGGTTCGACGGTGCAAGGCACCCGCAGCTACATGGCGCCCGAGCAAATCCAGGGGAAGGTTTGTGACGAACGGACGGACGTGTACTCGTTCGGATGCGTGCTGTTCGAGGCCACGACCGGCAAACCGCCTTACACGGGCCATAACCCGAACGACCTGTTGAGCAAGCACCTGACCGCCTCGATCCCCAGTGCGAGCGCCTACAACGACAACGTGACTTCAGAATTCGCAATGCTGATCAAACGCATGATGGCCAAGAAACCCTCGGATCGCCACCCGTCGATGTGGGAGTTCCTAAAAGAATACCGTGTGACGCAGGTATTCAAAAAACGTCCTAAGCCTCCGGAAATCAGCGTTTTCGACAACATGCCGGGTATCAAGAGTACCGACGACATGCTGAAGAAGCCCAGCAAACAGGATGACCCCGAATGACCACCGGAAGGTTACGACGGTTTGGAAATCACGAGATAAACAGATTCGGATGCGGAAATCGAAATGAGTGACACGAGCGGATTGGATTTTGAACGCGACGTTACGGAACTGGAATCACAGATCGCGGCGATCGAACGGCAAACCGTCCGCAGCGAGGAGGCCGAGTCGAGACTGCGGGAATTGCGATTAGCCCGAGTGGACAGGCTTCGCGAAATCTACATGAACTTAAGTTCATGGCAGACGGTACAAGTCGCCAGGCATAAAAACCGTCCGTATACTCGGGATTATTTGAATCTTGCTTTCGATGAGTTCGTCGAACTTCATGGCGACAAGTTTTTTGGCGATGACCGGGCGATGCTGTCCGGCTTCGCCAAACTCGACCGATTCAAGGTCATGGTAATCGGCCACCAAAAGGGTCGAACCTACAAGGAGCGGGCGGCTTGTCATTTCGGCTGCGCTCACCCCGAGGGTTACCGCAAGGCGATGCAGAAGATGCGGATGGCAGAAAAGTACCGCCTGCCGTTGATTTGTTTCATTGACACACCGGGCGCGTTTCCTGGCAAGGAGGCGGAAGAACGTGGCCAGGCACAAGTGATCGCCGAAAGCATGTTTCTGATGAGCCGCCTGCGGACACCCATCATCTGTGTCGTGATCGGCGAGGGCGGGTCCGGGGGCGCTCTGGGGATCGGGGTCGGGGACCGGGTGGCGATGCTGGAAAACTCGTACTACAGCGTGATCAGCCCTGAAGGCTGTGCGGGCATCTTGTGGAAAAGCCATGAGTTCGCCCCCAAAGCTGCGGAGGCGCTCCGCTTCACCGCCAAGGACCTGTCGAAGTTCGGCGTGATCGACAAGATCATTCCCGAACCGCTTGGCGGGGCCCATCGCGACCACCACCAGATGGCGATGCGGCTGAAGAACTATCTTTCCGCCACGCTCGGGGAGCTGACGACTCAGCCCACCGACGAGCTGCTGTCCGTCCGATACGAGAAGTTTCGTCAGATGGGCGAGCTGATCGAGGAACCCAGCGTGGGCTGAGGCCACCGCGCGACCCCGTCAGCCGCCGGACCAAGCCGCGACCGCCAACGTCCGATAATGTTTCTTATGTTGTATTGAGACCTGGGTTTTCCCAGGTTTTCGGCGGATTATTCGATTTGGCGATCTCAGGTGGTCAACTGGCTGAGTCGGGCTGTCGCCCTCAGCGCGCCCGCTCGCCTCGAGACACTCACCATGACCCGGACGACTCGCCCCCAAAGGCTGGCGAGAAGCGATCCGTAGCGACACGAGGCCAACCGACGGGCGTTTCGGCCTGCGGGCCTTCCCCCTGAAAGCGTTCATCGAACCGCTGCAGGTAAGGACCGATGATCTCGTGGATCTCGGGCGGGATCACGGCCTCGCTGCGATCCAGAACTGACGAGATGTAGTGGCCACTTCTGGAGACGACGATTTTCTCGCGAACTCGGTCCCCGAGTAGGGTGACCGCGAACAGCGTCACCAAAACGCAGTACAGCCCCCCCTTGGCCAAACCGAAGATCGCCCCGATCTGGCGGTCGAACTCCTTCAATCTCAGTCGGTCGATCGTGTTGCTGACCATGCGAAACGCGACCCAGATCACTAGCGACGTGCCGATGAACAAGATCAGCATCGCCAGAAAGCGATTCCACGGCGGTTCGGCTTGGATGGCCTCGCTGAGCGGTTCACGGAAGTGAAACGCAACGAAATAGCTGACCACGACCGAAGCGATCGATGCCAATTGCCAAGCGAACCCCTTGATCGCGCCCAACAAGGCGGTCCCGATGAGCAAGCCTAACATGAGGATGTCATACGTCTCCAAACCACTTCTCCGTCTAGCCTGACCTACATCCCGTGAAGACCCGGTAAATATCAGATTCCGCCCCGCGGGCGAAGCCCAATTCGCCACGCACAACGGGGGGGGAAATGGGGTGGGGCATTCGCCGTACGCCGTACGGGTTTCCACAATCTGTCTGGCGACCTTCGCGGGAAACGTGTATGACCTACCCAAATTGCGGAATGCGGCAGCCTCCGCCAGGATTTTACGGGTAACCCCTTGGCCGACTTCAAATCCCACATGACCGGCAGCACCCTGGTAGGGGCGAGCTATGGGTATTGGGGCACGTTCCACCAAGGGATTTCGATCGAGAGCGGGCTTTTGGCTGCGGGACTCTGTTCGGTGGCAGGAATGCTGCCGGACCTGGACAGCAACTCGGGCGTGCCGCTGCGCGAAACCAGCATGTTCGCATCGGCAGTGGTACCGATGCTAATGATCCACCGCTTTCGCGACCTCGAACTGTCCACGGAGGCGATGGCTTTGGCGGCGATGCTGATCTACATCGCGATCCGCTTTTTCATTGTCGAGATCTTCCGCAGGTACACCGTCCATCGGGGGATGTGGCACAGTATCCCCGCGGCAGCCTCGGTCGGCATCCTGGCTTACTTGGTAATGCCCAGCCCATCGGAAGGGGAGCGGGTTTACAAGAGCATCGCCGTGGTACTGGGATTCATGGTGCACCTGATCCTGGATGAGATCTGGAGTATCGATTACCGCCATGGCCGATTCCGATTGAAGAAGTCTTTTGGCACCGCCCTCAAGTTCTGGGGCGATAACATGACCGCGAATGTCTCGGTCTACGGCAAGCTGATCCTGTTCGCCTACTTGGCTTGGGGCGACCAGGACATCATCGATCGCTTGCGCGAGCGGGAACGCTGGACCCAGCCTCAGATCGCTGAACAGCGTGAAGCCCCTCCCCCGTGGCAGGCCTGGTTGCCGGTGAGACGTTAGCCGGTTTGCGACCCGTCTCTGCCGAACCCGAGTTCATCGGAATCGAGCAGAATCGTTACCGGACCGTCATTCGTGAGCGTCACTTGCATGTCGGCGGCGAAAATCCCGGTCTGCGTATGCAGCCCGGATGCGGACGCTTGCCGTACGCAGTAAGCGAACAAGTCGGATGCCTGATCGGGCGGAGCTGCCGAGGTGAAGGCGGGCCGCCGTCCCCGGCGACAGTCGGCATAGAGGGTAAATTGACTGATCAGCAGCAACTCGCCCTGCATGTCCACCACACTCCGATTCATTTTGCCGTCTTGGTCCGGAAAAATCCTCAGGCCGAGCAATTTCTCGAGCATCCGATCGGCGACCTGCGGACGGTCTGTCCGTCCGACCCCGACCAACACGACCAAGCCCCGGGTGATCGTGCCGACAATCGCACCGTCGACCCGGACCTCGCCATGAGCGACGCGTTGCACTAGAAATCTCAATTTGGTCGGCTCCTTTGCGAGACGTTATCCTATCGGGTTGATACCACAACTTCCGCGGCGGACCGCCGAATTTTCGACGGAGGCTTCTCGTGCCGTATTTGTTCACCTGCGAACACTGCCGAACCCAGACGCTTGTGGACGACCGATACAGCGGTCTGGCCGGCAACTGCGTTTCTTGTGGAAGCGAAATTCGCTTGCCGATTTTTGCTCAGGGCAAGGCGACTCTCGAGGGGTCGCCTCGCGCCGGCGTCCGAGTCACACCGCCCTCGCTCGGCCCCCTGGGACGGCGACTGATTGCGGCGTCGGTTTGCATCGCACTGATCGGCTGCGGTGCGGTCGCGTTCGTCCGTTACGCCTGGCCACAGGTCGCGACCTTGCAGGCTTATCGGGCACGTTCCCACAGCATCCGCAACATCGAGCGGATCGCGGCGGCCATGAACGCTTACGCGGCTGACCACGGCAGTTATCCACCGCCCTACACCGAAACCCCAGATGGCAGGCCGCTCCAGAGTTGGCGGGTGCTGTTATTGCCATACTTGGGTCACCAGGCGTTGTTCGCAAGGTTCGATCTGTCAGAACCTTGGGACGCTCCTCAAAATATGGCGTTGGCCATCGAGATGCCCTCCGTCTTCTCGGCATCGACGACCGTGGGCGGCAACCAGTCGAACTACTTTCTGATCACCGGCCCCGGAACCCTGTTCCCCCCTGCCCCACCCCGCAGCGTCCGACCCTTGGGGCCTGGGGATGTCCGAGACGATCCCGGGCAGACCCTGCTGGTGGTCGAAGCTCAGCCACTGGGAGGGTGGGCGAACCAGTGGACGGAACCACTCGATCTGGAAGTGGACCGAATGCGGGGCACCTTGGGCAGCGCGACCGGGCTGGAAATCGGTGGCGTCGTTCCCGGCGGGGCGGTCGTCGCGACGGTCGATGGGCGGGGGCATTTCCTGGACGAACAGACTCCCCCGGTCGCGGTCATGGCGTTGACAACCATTGCCGGGGGGGAATCCTTGCCTGACAAATTGCTGGGCCGGTGACCGGCCCGACGGCCTAATGAGCTCTGGGGCGAACGGCGGCCTGAACCCTACTGGGAAGCCCCTGAATCCGCAGGAAACCCTCAGCGTCGTCCTGATTGTAGCTACCGCCTCCTTCCATCGTGGCAATCTCGGCATCGTACAGACTGAGCGGGCTGGAACGCCGTGCGACGGAGACGTTTCCCTTGTACAGACTGAGCGTCACCTCCCCGGTGACGGGCTTCTGGGCCTCTCGATTGAACGCCAGCAGCGAGTCCATTTTCGGGGTGTACCAGAAGCCGTAATAGACCATTTCGGCGACTTCCGGGGCTAAGCGATCACGGAGGTGGGCGAGGTCACGGTCCAGCGTCAGCTGCTCGACGTACATGTGAGCGTCGTAGAGCAACGTCATGCCCGGGGCCTCGTAGACCCCCCTGCTCTTCATCCCGACGAAGCGGTTTTCGACCATATCGATCCGCCCGATCCCGTTGCGTCCGCCGATCGTGTTGAGCTGCTGGACCAGATCCAAGGCGGACAAGGTTTTGCCGTCCAAGGCCACCGGCACGCCCGATTCGAATCGGATCGTTACGGACTCGGACTGATCGGGGGCCTGCTGGGGGCTGACGCCCATCCCGAAATCGACCAACTCGACCCCGTTAACAGCCAGTTCCTCCAGTTTTCCCGCTTCGTAACTGATGTGCAGCACGTTCTCGTCGCTGCTGTAGGGCTTGCTGGAGCTCGCCTTCACCGGAATCCCGTTCTGGTCACAGTAGGCGATCAATTCCGTTCGGCCGGGGAACGCGGCCCGAAATTCGGGCATCCGCCAGGGTGCGATCATCCGAATGTTCGGGTCAAGCGCTTCGGCCGCCAGTTGGAAGCGACACTGGTCATTGCCCTTGCCGGTCGCGCCATGAGCGTAGGCGGTTGCCCCCACCTCGCGCGCCACCTGCAAACAGACCTTGCTGATCAGCGGCCTGGCGATCGATGTTCCCAACAGGTAAATCCCCTCGTATTTGGCTCGCCAGGCGAGCACCGGGAAGGCAAAATCACGACACAGCTCTTCACGGACGTCGATGATTTGCGCGGACGCGGCGCCGCATTGGAAAGCCTTGTCCAGAACCGCTTGGCGGTCTTCGCACGGTTGCCCCAGGTCGACGTACACGGCATGAACTTCATACCCCTGTTCCTGCAACCAAACGAGAATGACCGAGGTATCGAGCCCGCCGGAATAGGCCAAAACGCAACTTTTTTTCTTCATGGAACGGTCTGAATCGGGGTTCGTTGAAAGTGGAGTTCCACCCGGTGCTCGCCGGGTCACGCGGGTGAGTATATTCTGCGGTCGGTGCCGACGGGATGACACGTCCTCGCGTCCGCTCCCTTACATTTCCCCCTGTCCTTCGTTGCCTGCCATGCCCTCCCCTGCCCTCCTCGATCTGATGCGGGCCGTCGCCGCTGGCGAGCTCAGCGCCGAGCAGGCCGCGTCCCAGGCTGACGAGCAAGCCTTGGCACTGCTGTCGGGGGCCACGATCGATTTGGGCCGGGCGGCACGCTGTCGGTTTGGTGAGGTCATCTACGGGGAAGGCAAATCGCCCGAGCTGATCCTCGAGATCGCCGAAACGCTGCTGGCCCATGGCCAGGAGGTCTTGGTGACGCGAATCGCGCCGGAAACGGCCAGTCGCATGGTCGCACACTTTGGGCATCACCGCTGGCACCCCGAGGCCCGTACCTTGCGGCTGCATCGCCGTCCGATTGCCCCGCTTCCCCGGTGGACTCCGCCCCTACCGCCGGCACCGAAAATCGGTGGAAACGGCAGCCCTGATCGAGCGAAGCAGCAGACGGAACCCCAGCTCGGTCAGGAGCAACCGGATCTGCATGTCGGCGTGGTGACCGCTGGCAGCACGGATCGGTCGGTTGCTGCCGAAGCGCTGGAAACGCTCGATTGGATGGGTGTCCCGGTCGATTGGATCGAAGATGTCGGTGTCGCAGGGCCGCAACGTCTCCTGGCCGTGGTTCCTCGCTTGCGGGTGGCGACCGCGATCGTGGTCGTCGCCGGAATGGAAGGGGCATTGGCCAGCATGGTAGGTGGGCATGTCGGCTGCCCGGTCATCGCTGTGCCGACAAGCGTCGGCTACGGTTCGAACTTCGCCGGCCTGACCCCATTGCTCGGCATGTTGACCTCGTGTGCTTCGAATGTCAGTGTGGTCGGAATCGACGCGGGCTTTAAAGGCGGGTACGTCGCCGGGCTGATCGCTACCCAATTGCGAGACCTGGCCAGGCAGCACTTCGCGGCCCATCGCTCACCGGACTCTCCCTCCGGCGAGTAGCCGACTAATTCTCCAATGTCGCTCCCTCAGCCGGCCAGGCCAATGCACGCCCCCCCCTGCCCTCCCCCAGGCCTTCCTGAACGAGCGGCCCGCAGCCACAAGGGGGACCATGGCCGAGTGCTTCTGGTGGGCGGCGCGCGCGGGATGAGCGGCGCGATCGCGTTGGCGGCAATGTCAGCCCTCCGTACGGGATCCGGCCTCGTTTCGGCATTCGTCCCGTCGCGTTGCCTGGAAACCGTCGCCAGCTTTGAGCCCTGCTTGATGACCGTGGCCGCGCCGGACGATGCCCACGGCCATTTTGGCATGCACGCTGCCGAGTCGTTGGCGTTGAGCATTGGGCGTTACGACGCGATCGGCGTCGGCCCCGGCATGGGACTGGGGGCGGGCAGTTTACGATTGGTCCGCCTGCTCGCCGATTCAACGAAGGTTGCCCGTGTTTTTGATGCGGACGCATTGAACTTGGTCGCCGGGACCGCCGGCCTCACGGTTCGCGGCCCGGCCGTAATGACCCCCCACCCGGGCGAGCTGGAACGCCTGACAGGGGTTTCACCGCGAGATCGCGAAGCACAGATCGATGCCGCTAGGGAATTGGCCGGACGCCTCGGGGTGGTGGTCGTCTTGAAGGGGGCTGGCACGGTGATCACCGACGGGCGGGTTCAACGGGTCAATGGGACCGGAAATGCGGGGATGGCCACCGGCGGCAGTGGCGATTGCTTGACGGGGATCATCACCTCTTTGTTGGGGCAAGGACTTTCCCCCCTGGATGCCGCGACCGTGGGAACTCACCTGCACGGACTTGCCGGCGACCTCGCCGCAAGCACGCTCGGTCAACCTGGCCTGATCGCGAGCGATTTACTGCATCACCTCCCCCCCGCCCTGCTCCGTTGCCTCAGCTCGTCATGAGCCCGCCGGGACACCCCATTCGGAACTCGCCGTCGCGGGGTCGGTCGCACCGAAGATGGGGAAACCGAACGCCCCCCGGGCGCCCGTGCCGACCGGGACGCTCGACCCTCGAAGGCAAGACCGGCTGCCCACGGCCCCTGGCATCCGCCAAGAGTGACCGCGACTTTTTCGATGACATGAATCATGATCGGCTGTGGTCGGCAACGCCCAAAACCCGGAATCTTCCCGAGCCTCCTGCGATTATCGGTTCACCAAGACTACGTTCCCTCAACGCGTCACCGTACCTGACGAGCGACTCCGCCGGATTGTCTCGCCACGAAAATCCGACCACGATGAGGGACATTTCGCCTGCAGACGCCGAGGCATCTCGAACATGAAATCGACCTCCTCCGTTCTGTCCGCTTTTTACGCCGACCGACGTCAACAACGAAACCTGCGGGTACTCGCTTGGCTGATCGTGATCTTCGCCGCCCTGCTGACAGGCTTCAGTTCTCTGTTTCATTATCTGATGGAGCGGGAAGGACAATCGCATTCTTGGGCGACGGCGATCTACTGGACCTTCGTCGTGATGTCCACGCTCGGTTTCGGTGACATCACGTTTCAGTCGGATATCGGCCGCATCTTTTCCGTCGTCGTGCTGCTTTCGGGGACGATCTTCCTGCTCGTCTTGTTGCCGTTCACGTTCATTCAGTTTTTTTTCCTGCCTTGGATGGATGCCCGCGAGTCGGCTCGAGCGCCCCGGTCGTTGCCGACCTCGGTCCGAGACCACGTGATCCTGACCCGCCTGGATTCGCTTGAGCGATCGCTTATCCGGATGCTCGATCAGGCCCACGTCGGCTACGTCGTGCTGGTGGATGATCCGAGCGAAGCGCTGACGCTGCATGACCTGGGGTTTCGCGTGATGGTAGGCCCGTTCGACGACCCAGAGACGTACCGTGTCGCGCGGATCGAGCAAGCCGCGTTGGTCTTCGCAGACCGCTCCGATACCGCGAACACGAACATCGCCTTCACCGCTCGTGAAATCTCGCCATCGGTCCCGTTGGTCGCGACCGCCTCCTTCCCCGCCTCAGTCGACATCCTCGAACTGGCTGGTTGCAGTCGGGTTTTGCAACTGGGCGAGATCCTTGGCCAGGCCCTGGCGAGACGTGTCTTGGGCCGGGATTCGAAGTGCCATGTGATCGGCGAGTTCGGTGAACTGCTGATCGCGGACGCCGCCGCGGCCGGGACCCCACTGATCGGTCGGTCGCTGCGAGAGATCGGGTTGCGGGCCCACGTGAACGTGAATGTTGTGGGCGTCTGGGATCGCGGCAAGTTCGAAATCGCCACCCCGGAAACGGTGATCAAACCGACGAGCGTGCTCGTCTTCGCGGGCTCCCGAGAGCAGTTGGATCAATACGACGCCCTGTTTTGCATTTACCGATCCAACGAAAAACCGGTGATCATCATCGGCGGCGGACGGGTCGGGCGTGCGGCCGGAGAAGCTCTGGGCCGCCAACAGATCGATTTTCGGATCATCGAAAGGCAATCCGAACGGATTCGCAACCCGGCGTACTACGTCTTCGGGGATGCTGCGGAGTTGGAGGTGCTGGTGCGGGCCGGCATCGACGATTGCGCGTCGGTCGTGATCACGACTCATGATGACGACATGAATGTCTACTTGACGCTCTACTGTCGGCGGTTGCGTGCTGACGTTCAGGTGCTGGCCAGGGCCAACGACGAGCGAAACATTTCGACGCTGCATCGCGCGGGTGCCGACTTCGTCTTGTCCTACGCCACGACGGGTGCGAACTCGCTGTTCAACTTACTTCGTCGCAGCGACGTGTTGCTGTTGGCGGAAGGCCTGCACGTGTTTCGACAGCCTACACCTGCAGGGTTGCACGGCAGGACGCTGGCCACCAGCCGGATTCGAGAAACGACCGGTTGCAACGTCGTGGCGGTCGTGCGAGACGGAGAAATCGAGATCAACCCGGATGCGAACCTGCGTTTGGAGGAAAACAGCGAGCTGATCGTGATTGGCGATGCGGAAGCCGAGATCAGATTTCACTCGCAGTATGACTAAATCCCCTAGCCGGCCGGCAGCGTCTCTGCTGCACCGCCCGAGGCGTGCCGCCGACGACTGGTTGCCCCCTACCGCGGGCCTCGTTAGAGTTCGATTTACGTTTTATCGCCTCTTCGGACAACAAACTTGCCGGGGCTTTGCCCGGGGGACTGTTTCCGGCCCAGATCCTTTCCCGATCGAGAAGAGCCGAACATCCCGCCGATGATTCCGCGGGATTTGGTGTGAACCTTGAGGACATTTGGACTTGGATTGCTTCAAAAACATCTTGGTCGTTATCGGAGGCGAACCCCACGATTCGACCCTGACCCGCGGCGTCGCCCTGGCGATCGCGAACGGCGCCTCCTTGACGTTGATGGACGTGATCCCCCCGGTCCACCAATCTTTTTTCTCAGCTTCCCCTCAGCATTCCATAGAGGAGTTGCAAGCCGAGCACCGCGAGGCCAGGCGGCAGGAATTGCTACGATTGGTGGCGGATTACGTCTCCACCGGGATCGCGGCCGAAGTCGTCGTCCGGGTCGGGAATCCCGCCTTTGAAATCGTCCAACAGGTGCTGCGGGGTGGCCACGACCTCGTTATCAAAACGGCCAACACCCGTACCGGCCTGAAGCACCTGCTCGGCAGCATCACGAGGGCACTGCTGAGAACGTCCCCCTGCCCCGTCTGGGCGATCAAGCCTGGCTCCGAACCGCGTTACCGTAAGATCCTGGCAGCGATCGATCCGCTCGCGGATGATCCGGAGCACATGGGCTTGAACGAACAGATCATCCGTTTGGCCAGCTCTTTGGCCCACAGCGAATCGGCTGAGTTGCATTTGGTGAGTGTCTGGAGCCTACCGATGGAGCGAACGCTCCGAAGCCGGTTGGGGGCGGAGGCCTGCGACCTACTGATCCGCCAAGCCGAAGCCAGGGTTCGCAAGACGCTCGATCGCTGGCATGCGTCGCATGTCCCTCGAGAAATCGTCGCCACCGTACACCTGCCTCGCGGCAGGGCATCCGAGCAAATCGCAGAAGTGGCGGCGCGGATCGATGCCGACCTGATCGTGATGGGGACGATCTGCCGCACGGGCTTGGCCGGGATGCTCGTGGGAAATACCGCCGAACAACTGCTAGACTCCGTTACCTGTGGTGTCTTGGCGCTCAAGCCGCACGGATTCGTGTCCCCCATCCGGCTAACTGACGACAATCATGATTCACCGCGAAGCGAGTGATCCACGGACCTGGTTGGCCGCTTCGAGATGGCTGGCGGGTTTGCTGTGGTCGAGCTGCCGCGACCTGCTACCGATCGTGGTCGTGATCGCTGCTTTCCAGATCTTCGTGTTTCGGCAACCGCTCGACAATCTCGGCCAACTGCTGTTCGGGCTGGCTGCGGTGATCATCGGTCTCACGCTCTTTTTGGTCGGCCTACAGATGGGCCTCTTCCCGTTGGGCGAGCAGATGGCACATGCCTTCGCCCGCAAGGGAAATGTCGCGTGGTTGCTGGCATTCGCGTTCGCACTCGGATTTGGCACTACCTTCGCGGAGCCGGCATTGATCTCGATCTCGGCGCGGGCCGCGGAATTGACGATCACCTCGGAATCCGGTTCCGTGGATGTGGATGTCGCTTCCGTAAAGTCCGACCGTGAACGCTATGCTTTGGTGCTACGAACCACCGTAGCATTTTCCGTCGGCATCGCTTTGGTACTGGGAGTCCTGCGAATTTTGTTCGGCTGGCCTTTGCACTTCCTGATCATGGGCGGCTATTTTTTGGTGATGGTGCTGACCGCTTTCGCGCCCAAAAGCATGGTCGCGATCGCTTACGATGCGGGGGGCGTGACCACGTCGACGATCACGGTCCCGCTCACGGCGGCGTTGGGCGTCGGCCTGGCCTCGAGTATCCGCGGTCGGGACCCGTTGCTGGATGGCTTCGGGTTGATCGCCTTCGCCTCCTTAACCCCGATTCTTTTCGTGCTCGCCCTGGGGATCTTTTGGTCTTGAATGCTTGGCAAATCGTTCTCCAGTCGCTCGGCTCCACGGTGGTCGACGTCCTGCCGATCGCGGCCGTACTCGCGTTCTTTCAGATCGCCGTGCTGCGGCGCAGGGTTCCCGAATTGCGGCGTCGGCTGGTGGGATTCGGTTTCGTCGTGTTGGGCTTGGCGGTCTTTTTGGTCGGCCTGGAGGTGGCGCTCTTTCCTTTGGGTGAAAGGATGGCTATTCAGCTTTCCGATCCGGGTTTCGTCTCAGCGGATTTGTCCAAAAGTGAAACGACATCCGCTCCGACCGCCGATGAATCCGTCGCCACCCCCTCCCCCCCTGCCCTCCCCTGGTATCGATATCACTGGGTTTATCTGTTCGCGTTCTCGATCGGCGTCACGACCACACTGGCGGAACCTTCGTTGCTGGCGATCGCGATCAAGGCCAGCGAGGTTTCGGGCGGGACGATACAGCCAACGGGCTTGCGAGTGGCGGTGGCCCTGGGCGTCGGTTTCGGTGTCGCGTTGGGGACTTTTCGGATCATCGCGGTACATCCGCTACCCGCCTACATTCTGCCCGGTTATCTGTGTGTGATTCTGCAAACGCTGATCGCCCCCAAGTCGATCATTCCGATCGCCTTCGATTCCGGTGGGGTGGCCACCTCAACCGTGACCGTGCCGATCGTCGCGGCGCTGGGATTGGGTTTGGCGACCCAGATCGAAGGGGCGGACCCATTGATCGACGGTTTTGGCCTGATCGCCTTCGCGGTCCTGTTTCCGATCATGACGGTGATGGCATACGCCCAGGTTTCGCAGTGGCGAACCCGGCGAGCCGAGCGAACGCCTCCGCCCGAACATCCCGATTCCGATCCCCTCACTCTCGCGGGTGACTGAAAAATGCATTTCAAACTGGTGATCGCCCTGGTCGATCATGACCAAACGACCGACGTGATGAAGGCTGCTCGCTTGGCGGGAGCGACCGGTTCCACCGTGATCGGCAATGCCCGCGGCGAAGGCCTAAAGCCCGCCACCACCTTTTTCGGGCTATCGCTCGAATCGCAGCGAGATGTGGTGCTGCTGTTGGTCGAAGAGCATCTCAGTCGAAAAATCCTGGAAACGATCCGAGATACGATCAACCTGGATGCGACACCGGGGACCGGAATCGCCTTTCAGATCGATGTCGAAGACGCGGTCGGGGTTGCCCATCAGATCGAAACATTGGCTAAATTGGTTGAGGAGCAATTGTGAGTGAATCGATGATCGTTCGGGTCCGTGACGTGATGACGAAGGACTTCGACCTGCTTGACGGGATGTTGACGGTGAAGGAGGCCCTGCAGGGCCTCCGGCATCCTGAAACCCGCGCCTTGTTGATCGACAAGCGGCACGACGATGACGAATACGGCATCGTCCTGATCGGCGACATCGCCAAGCAAGTTCTGGCGGCGGACCGTTCACCCGATCGGGTGAACCTGTACGAGATCATGTCCAAGCCGGTACTCGGCGTTCCCGGCGACATGAACATCAAGTACTGCGCTCGACTGATGCAAAGGTTCGGAATCACCATGGCACCCGTGATCGACGCGGGGCGTTTGCTGGGCATCGTGAGCTATCACGATCTGGTGATGACCGGGCTGATGAGAATCCTCGAATCTGGCTCGGATTAGTGGTTTTGCCCATGTCCGCTTTGCCGCCAGGCGACACCCAACAAGACCGCGACAACCCCACGGCGGAGTGGCTGTTCGCGGCCGTCGGACTCAGCAAGCAATTTGGCGGGGTGGTGGCGCTGAATGAAGTCAGTCTGGGTGTCACCGCCGGTGAGGTCTTGGCCGTCATCGGCGAAAACGGTGCCGGCAAGAGCACCTTGATGAAGATCCTGGCTGGTGTCATTGTCCCGGACACCGGCAGTTTGGCATGGCAGGGCGATCCGATCACCTTCCGTTCGACCGCGGAAGCGATCGCCCGAGGCGTCTCGCTGATTCACCAGGAATTGAACCTGGTCGACAATCTGAGCGTTGCCGAGAACCTGTTTCTCGGGCGTGAGCCCCAGCGTTTCGGCTGGGTACGTCGCCAGGAACTCGCGGACGCTTCCGTCAGCTACCTGGAGCGGGTCGGCCTGAGTGTCGATCCGCGGACGTCCTTGAGTTGGCTGTCGGTCGCCGAAAAGCAGTTGGTCGAGATCGCCAAGGCGGTTTCGACCGGCGCGCGCGTGCTGATCATGGACGAACCGACTAGCAGCTTGTCCAACCGCGAGACCGAGCGGCTATTCGAACTGGTCGACTCACTGCGGACTGACGGCACCGCTGTCCTGTACATCTCTCATCGCTTGGCCGAGGTCGATCGCTTGGCCGATCGTGTCGAGGTCCTGCGCGACGGTCGGAACGCGGGTTCCTTGCGGCGAAGTCAGATCGACCATGACAGCATGGTTCGCGCCATGATCGGTCGTGACCCCCAACCACGGATGCCCAGCGAAGGGCGCTGCCTGGGCCCGACACGCTTGGTGGTCGATTCGCTCCGAGTACCCGAAACGTCCGCCGACATCAGCCTGGAGGTCCGTGCCGGCGAAATCGTCGTGCTGGCAGGATTGGTGGGGGCGGGGCGGAGCGAATTGTTGGAGACGATTTTCGGATTGCGACGGGCCCCACGAGGCACGGTTCGGGTGGACGGACAGCCCGTTCCGCCTGGCAGGGTCCGGGCATCGATCGCCGCTGGCTTGGCTCTGGTCAGCGAGGATCGAAAACTGACCGGCCTGCACTTGGATACTTCCGTGGCGTCGAACTTGACACTGGTTTCTCTAGGCAAGTCGCCGGCAGCGCCTTGGATCGACTTGCGATGGGAAGCCCGCCGTGCCCAGAAACAGGTCGAAGCGTTAGCGATCAAAACGGCATCTTTGGAAATCCGCGTTGGCAGCTTATCGGGCGGCAACCAACAAAAGATCGCCATCGCGAAGTGGTTGATCGATCCCCCTGGCGTTTTGTTGCTGGACGAACCGACCCGCGGGGTCGACGTCGGCGCCAGGCATGAGATCTACCAAACCCTCCGTCACTTGGCCGAAGACGGTGTGGCGATCTTGGTCGTCTCCAGCGACATGGAAGAGGTCATCGGGATAGCGAGCCGTGTATTGGTGATGCACGATCATCTCCTCACGGGCGAATTGACAGGCGATACGATCACAGAATCCGGCATCATGGAACTCGCCGTGGGTGGTCGGCCACCGCTCGTCAACACGTCCTCGGTAGCGGCTACCGATTGATCTTGGCGGAACTCGGCGTCAGCAATAGGATTCGCCCACTTAGCCGTGGAGCGGGCCACGGCCATGGTGTTGCCGCCACCGATTGACTTCGATCAGGGCCTCCGTTTCCTGCTTGACCAGCGAAACCAACCTGGTCGTCGACGCTTGCCACTTCGACCCCACCAGGCTGGGCTGCCCCCCTGCCAGGTGCAAGTCGTCCAACACGAGTGCCAACACGGCCGGGTAATCGACGTGCCTCGCAGAAATCCGCAGGCGTCGTTCTCCCCAGAGCCGGCGAAGCTGGGTTTCCGACCCGTCGACCGGCTGGGCCGCGGACGCAGGGGAGCACCGCCGGGACCGCAACCGGATCGCCAGGCGGCAACGCAAGCGTCGCAGGGCTTCATCACGATTTCGAGATTGATCCCGACTCTCACTCGCTTCGGCGGCGATCCCGCTGGGAATGTGCAGCCATCGGATCGCGGTGCTGACCTTGTTCCGATGCTGCCCCCCTGGGCCGCTTCGTCGCAACTGACTCATTCTGCAATCGGCCACCAGTCGCTCCGCCGGTAGCACGGCGGGGTGTGGCGGGTCGATCTGCGCGACTTCTGCCAAGCGATCCTCGGCAGGCCAAGTGGCAGCGGGTTGATCGAATGGGTCAAACGAGCGTTCAGTCACGGCGTGGATTCGGCGTAGGCGACCCACAGCAAAAACAGACCATGTGGCGGCGCCGTGGGACCAGCCACCGTCCGATCTCTTGCTTCCAGAACCTCTGCTAACCACGCTGGCGAGCGTTTGCCATAGCCGACCTCCACCAAGGAGCCCACGATGTTGCGAACCATGTTGTAAAGGAAACCATCGGCTTCGATCTCGATCGCGAGTTGACGGAACCCGGGCAGCCAACTCCCCCCCTGCCCTGCCCCGCCGATCGGCGACGCGTTTGATGGGGCGTCCGACCGGTCGCGAACACTTTCGCCTTTTGCCGCGAAACCCGAATCGACGTTGGGGAGTCGATCAAAAATGGCCAAATCGCGAACGTGGCGAATGGTCGTTTTGCGATCACTTCCGGCGGCTTGGAAACTGGCAAAATCATGGCGGCCGCAAAGCTCACTCGCAGCCCGTCGCATCGCGTCGACGTCGATTGACCTGGAGAGGTGCCAATGATAGCGATGCGCAAAGGCATCCCTTGGGCCACCGACTTGAATCTGGTAGCGATAACGTTTTCCGACCGCATCACGGATCGCGTGAAAATCACTCGGCGCGTCGAGAATCTCGCGGATACTGATGTCGGGCGGCAATTTACTGGTCAGCGCCCTAGCTAGCGCGTCGGCCCCTGCTTTCCAGTCGACCAGAGAAAACGTGGCGACTTGCCCGATCGCATGCACGCCCGAGTCGGTGCGACCGCTGCCGGTCACGCGAACCCGTTGGTGACAAACCTGGGCGATCGCCTTTTCCAACATGCCCTGAACGGTCTGCTTCCGCGGTTGGACCTGCCAACCGGCGTAAGCGGTGCCGTCGTAAGCGAGCGTCATCCGGAACGTCCGGTGCTGACTCGGGACGCGATTGGCAATCACGGGGGAACGCGTCAAGCGGTCGCCGCTTGCCGGATCAATAACTCCGCGATTTGGACCGCGTTGGTCGCCGCCCCTTTGCGAAGGTTGTCGCTGACGCACCAAAATGCAAGTCCGTTGGGGCTGCTGAGGTCCTTCCGGAGCCGGCCGACCTGGACGTCGTCGCGACCTTCAGAATCCCGCGGCATCGGATATTCCCCAGCCGCGAGGTCATCCAACAACGTGATACCGGGGGCACTGGCAAACAGCTCGCGGGCCCGTTCGAGGCTGATCGGTCGCTCGGTTTCGACCAAAATCGATTCGCTGTGGCCGACAGCGACCGGGACACGGACGCAGGTCGGGCAAACCTCGATCTGTTCATCACCCAAGATTTTACGGGTCTCGTAGACCATCTTCATCTCTTCGGACGTGTAGCCCTGCTCTTTCTCACCACCGATTTGGGGAATCAGATTGAAGGCGATGGGGTGGCGAAAAACATCCGGTTTGGGCGAGTGATCGTCCAGAGCCGCCCGGGTGCCGCTGAAGAGTTCCGCCGTACCGCCCAAACCGGCACCGCTGGTCGCCTGGTACGTGCTGACGATCACCCGGCGGACGCGAGCTTCGCGGTGGAGCGGCGCCAACGCGACCACCATTTGCGTCGTGCTGCAGTTGGGGCTGGCGATGATCCCCCGATGCCGAAACGCCGCCTCCGGATTGACCTCCGGAACAACCAAGGGCACGTCCGCATTCATCCGCCAAAAGCCGCTTTCGTCGATCACGACCGCACCGGCTTCGACGGCCCACGGGACGAACTCGGCAGCCACCTCATCGGGAGTGCTGGCGATCACCAGATCGACTCCCCGAAACGCGGACGGCTCCAACAGCTCCACAATCAGTTCCCGGTCGCCGAACCGAACGGTTGAGCCGGCCGATCGGGATGACGCGAGCAAGCGCAACGAGCGATGGGGGAACGCTCGAGCGGCAAGTTGATCGATAACGATGCGGCCCACCGCTCCCGTGGCACCAACGACTGCGACAGATTCGTACACGAGGTTAATCGGATGAATGAAGGGAACTTGGAGAGAACGGGAATGACGCGATGAGGCGACCGAGCCGCCTAATTGCCGGCTTTGCGAATCGCATCGACCAGTTCGGCATCGACCAGCCCGTAGCCGCCGCGACCGCTGAGCACCCGCGTTTCAACTTCGTTGATCGTGTTGGGGGCTGAAGGCTCCCAAAACTTGGTGATCTGTTCCGCCGGCAAGGCATCGTAGGACCTGAACAGTCGAAAGCCAACGCCACGAGCGGGGTCCGAGGTGAACCACCAGGGGCTGAGGGGAAAGTTCGGGTCGTACTCCTTCCAGAGTTCGTCGTCGGAACCTAGCCGAACCGACGCACGAAGGTCGTCGGCATCCATCTCCCAACTCCCCCCGCGAACGACGCAAGGCGAAGACTCCGTCGGCCAAACGACCGCCTCGGTGGCATTGAGACTCCCCTTTTCGGCGACCAGCTTGGCCAGCCCCGCGTGACCGTCCGGGGTGTATTGGTTGACGGTCCACTCCGCGACGCTGCCGTGCATGTCATGCAGCCCGAAGGGGTTGGGGGCCTTCGTTCCGACATGCGGCAACCCCTCATCGGCATTGTCGAAATACCAGGCGTATTGCCCGATGTCATCGGCAGAATCGCCCCAGTGATAGCGGGTCGTTGTGCCGCCGCGGCAGGCATACTCCCACTCGGCTTCGGTCGGCAGACGATATTGCTGGCCCGTCAGCAAACTCAGCCATTTGGTGTATTGCTGAGCCGCGTACTGGGTCATGGTCACGGCGGGCTGCTGCGGCTCCTCGCCGTTTTCATACGTGAAAGAAGGGTCGTAGAGTTCGGTCGGCGCCGTGATCGCGTCGGCCATGTTTTCGGCGGTAACCTGGCGCTTACCAGCCGCCTCGAACTCTTTGAAGATCGAATACAGCTTCATGTATTCCTTGTATTCCGCCCAGCTGATTTCGGTCTTGGCGACCCACATCGGCGACACATCCAGCTTTACCTGCGGCCCCTCGTCTTCCTGCTTCTCAGGATCATCCTCGGCAGCGCCGAAAAGGAAGGATCCCCCCGGTACCGGGATCATTTCGAAGTCAACATTCGTTCCAGGGATCCGCTGGGTGTAGGGGACCATGAATTGTCCACCCACCTCGACATACGGCCCCTCGGCAGGCTTGTCGGGGCTCAACCCGACCGTGGCCGGCGGCTGAGCATCCACGAATGGCATGCTTATCCATGCGGATAACAAGACGAACAAACCGATCAAAAAGGAACGTGACATCGACATGACTGGCTGGTGAAGGAGGCAAAAGCCCGTACGCGGGCGGTGAACGCATCACCGACCAGTATAGTCGTCCGGTCCCACTTGACCACGATGGGCTAGAGGCTCCAGCCCTTGCGGTATTCCTTGTGCAACAGAGCTTGGGCGGCCGGCGAGTTCGTGACGCGAAGATTATCGGCGTCCCAGTGAACTTTTTCGCCACTCCGATAGGCGACCACCCCCAGCAACACCGCTTCGGTCAAGGCCCCCGCATAATCGAAATTGCAGGTCGTCGGCCCGCCGGTTCGCACCGCTTCAATCCATTCGGCATGGTGACCGATCGAATCCGGGATGGTCGGTTCCGGCCGCTGGAAGTCGGCGTATTTGTCCGCGGGAAGCAGCAGGTGGCGTCCGTAATCGGAGATCAGCATCCCATCCCGACCGATGAACAGTTGGCCGGATCGCCAATCGAGCGGCTTTCCTTCCGCGTCCTTCAGCCCCAGCAGTGCTTCGGGCCGTTTGCCGCCGTCGTACCAGGTCATTCGGACGGGCGGCTGATCGCCACGGGCCGGGTAATCGTAGTCGACGATAACCCAACTTGGCGGTGAAACCGGATCGACTTCGGGGCCACGAGCCGAAATGGTGGTTGGTGCCCGTAGGTCGAGTGCCCAGTGAACCAAATCCATGTAATGGCAGCCGAAATCTCCCAATGCCCCGGTTCCGAAATCCCAAAACCTCCGCCAATGGAACGGGTGTGCCCCTTCCGAATAAGGACGCTCGACAGTCGGTCCCAGCCACAGGTCCCAATCGAGTCCCGCGGGCACGGGTGAACCCGACGTAAACTTGCCTCCGGAATACTCGGTCGGTACCCAGACATGAGTTTCTTCCACCGGCCCGATGGCACCGGCCCGAATCAACTCGACGACCCGCCGGTAATTGGCTCCGGCATGAATCTGATTGCCCATCTGGGTGACCAGCGAATTGGCTTTGGCCAAATCGGACAAAACCCGGCACTCGTGGACCGTGTGCGTCAACGGCTTTTCACAGTAAACGTGCTTCTTCATTCGCATCGCCATGGCGGCGGCGGGCGCATGGGTGTGGTCTGGCGTTCCGACCAACACCCCGTCGATGCGATCCGACTCCTGCTCGAGCATCACGCGGAAGTCCCGGTAACGTTTCGAAGACGGGTAATCTGCCCCGGCCTTGTCGAGCAGGTTCGCATCGACATCGGCGATCGCCACGATGTTCTGTGACTTGCAGCCGGCGATGTTCGCCCCCGCCCGTCCCGTCGCGCCAACCGCAGCCAAGTTCAACTTTTCATTCGGCGAATCGGACGCAATGGCCGGTGCAGGATTGATGTGAAAGCCTCCCCAAGCCGCCGCGGAAGCCGAAATGGCCAACGAGCGTGTTAGGAAGTTGCGGCGTTGGGCGCGGGTGGGTCGCATGGCAGGATTTCTCGAAGGCGAGGATGGATAACGAAACAGGCAGGGTCCGGCGCGGCCGGTCCAGAGGGGCAACCGGCCGGCGTCCGTTCGAGGTCACGCAGACGATCACTGGGGATCGTCAACGGGTATCAACAGAATGTAATCGATGCCGACCATGTTGCGGGGGATAGCGGCCGGGTTAGGCGTCCCCAGCGTGAACCGCAGTCGATTGATCCCGGCCGCCAGGGGGTGTTTCCCCAACGAGATCGGCCCGGTGGTCACGACACCAGGCTTGTGAAACAGATCGATCGGTGCGGAAGCAGCCGAGTCGTTGATGTCAAGCGAAACGACCCCATAATCCAGCGCCTTGGTCAACACCACGATCACCTCGTAGACAGAGTCCTTCGGAGCCTGAAAACCGAGCACCCATTCCGCTTCCGGTTTGCCATCGGCCCACCATAATTGCGAATTCCCGCTCCAACGATCTGCCTTGAAGCCGGCCATCGCTTGGCTCTGCACGCGTCCCGCGGTGACCTGAAACTCCTCCAACTCCTCCGCCTCGATCGCGCCCGGAACCCGACCGGTCCGCGGGTCGATCGAAGGCAATTGCCCCGGCAAGGGAACCTGCGCGGGACTTTGCAGGTACGCGATCAGGTCCGCGATCTGCTCGGGGGAAAAGGTTTGCAGCAACCCCTCCGGCATCAGGGACAGCGACGTTGGCGCGAGCGATTCGATTTCGCTGCGGGGCAACGTCACCCGCTTTTCGGCATCCTCCAGCACGATCGCGACATCGGTTTCCTGACGTAGCAGTCCGGTGATCACCCGACCGTCGTCGGTCAACGCGGTCAGCGTCTGGTAATCTTTGCCGACCACGGCATTGGGATCGAGGATATTTTCGAGCCAGTAGGGGATGTTTCCCCGGTCGGCCCCGGTCAAGTCGGGCCCGAGTTTGCCACCCTCGCCGAACAACAGATGGCATTGACCGCAGGATTTCGCGTACAGCTCCCTACCGTGAGAACGATCGGCTGCGGCCACGGTTGCGGGGGTCAACTGGCCCACCAACTGATCGATCTGGTCACGGACCGCCTGCGGACTCGTCCGCACGGCGCCCCAAGTTTCGCTCAGACGCTTCACCAACTTCTCATCACCCAGTTGGCTGATGCGGCTGACGTGCAGCGCGGTCAGTTCGGTTCGCGGGATCGCCTCTTGCGATACCGCGTCCAACAGTCGGTACGCAAACAGCGGCCGAGAGACCATGACGTCGAGAATCCCCCGACGATGCTCGGCGGGCCACTGGGAATAGCTGGCCAACAACGTGTCGGGAACTCGCTGGGAATCGAAACGGGCGAGCAACGCGAGCGCATCAGCACGGATTTCGGGGACCGTCAGCAAGTCCAAAGCGACGTCCAGCAGTTGGGGATCGCGGCCTTGAGCCAACGCGGACAAGGCATCGCGGCGGACTGGCAATGGCCGCTCACCATCGCGGACCGTTTGTCGCAAGGCCGGAAAGACCGATGAGTCGCCGAAGGTGATCGACAGAAATTGCACCGCCTGCCGGATCGGCTCCTGCTCGGACGCCGCATAACGCGACACGACTTCGGACCACCGTGCCGGGGCATCGATCCGGCCCCATTGTTCCGCGCCTTGGCGCAGTTCGGCAATCATCATTTCGGCGATCGGCGACTCGACCCCGTCAGCGAGTTCGGCAACCAGGTAAGGCAACAAACGCGGGTCCATCGCGGCTCGGCGATAGATGAATTGCCGAACGATCGGGATTTGGGATTGCCGAGCCAAACGGAGCGCTCGTGGCGGATCTTGCGACACCAGCGGCGAGATCCCATACCAGACCATCAGCGGAATGTTCTTGTCGATGGCATGGTCACCGTCTTGGAGCAAACCCGGAGCCAATTCCCAGCGATCCTCCCACGCGATCCGCTGGCTCAAGGATGCCAAATAGAGGCGGACCCGAGACGATGCCTCGGACCGGCTGAGTTCACGGACGGCATCCAAAACCCCGGCGGCCAACGGGACGCCACCCCCAGACGGGGCACTCGTCCGCTCGACAGGCCGATCGGTCATGAGTTGGAGCGTCCAAGCACGCAAGTCTTCATCGGGATCCTCCAGCAGTTTCACCACCTCGGAGTCGTCGAGGCTGCTCACGACGTGAGCGGTCCAGAGGTACCGCAACCGTCGGTCCGTCGAACGCGTGGGATCCGCGGCCCGCGCCCACAAATCGGACCGCAGCACACGGGCGGACTCCGCATCCGACAGAGCCGCGTGGCGGTGCTGCAGAACCCGGCGAGCCGAGCGGACGAACCAGTCGTTCGGGGACTCGTGCAACTCCATCAACTCCGCATCGGTCGCGGCTTCCAGATCGAACTTGTGAGGGCGGATCTCGCCATGCCGAACACGGAACAAACGCCCGTTCGTCCGATCCCAAATCTCAGGGCTGGCGCGGTGGCAAGCGTTCGGGTCGTACCAGTCGATCAGGTAGACGGCCCCGTCCGGCCCGTACCTCAAATTGATGCCTCGAAACCACGCGTCGTTAGCATAAATCACATCTCGGCCGTGGCTAGCGATGAACCCGGAACCGTCCCGCCGAAGGTGATCGAGGTTAACACGATTGCCATGGATGTTGGCCATCATCAGGCTGTTGCGATAGCTTTGCGGCCAATTGTCACCCAGATAAACCATCGCGCCACAATGGGCATGCCCTCCCCCCGCTTGGCTGGTCGCGTCGTCGTACACAGCCTCGTTCCGCCCACCCCACCAGGCGTGATCCGCGATGCCTCCGGCGTAATGGCTATGGTCAGCGATCGTCTTCAGATCGTCGAAGGTGTAGGGATCGAAATGCCGGCCCGCTTGCCGTTGGTATCGGCCGCCTTGAACGACGTGAAAGGCGTGAGAGATCACGCAAGCCGTGATAAAAGCTTGGCCATGGTCATCGAAGTCGATTCCCCACGGGTTGCTGGTGCCGTGAGCAAAGACCTCGAACTGATGACGGGTCGGGTGATATCGCCAGACGCCGGCGTTCATCGGCACCCGCTCGTCTTCCGTGGCGCCGGGACGCCCGATCAGGCTATGGGTAAAGACACCTTGGCAGCCGTAGAGCCAGCCGTCGGGCCCCCAATTGAGTGCATTGAGCGTTTCGTGCGTATCCTGAAATCCCCAACCGTCCAACAGGGTGACCGGCGGACCATCGGGGACGCCGTCCTGATCGGCATCGGGGATGAACAGCAAATTGGGCGCGGCGCCAACCCAAACCCCCCCGAAGCCGACCTCCAAGCCGCTGACCAGATTGAGCCCCTCGATAAAGACCCGTCTGGAATCGAACTGCCCGTCACCGTTGGTGTCTTCCAGGATCACGACCCGGTCGGTCCCCTCCCCTTCCGCAGCACGGATCGGGTAGGTGTGGGCTTCCGCGACGTAAATCCGTCCAGCCGAATCGAACGCGAAAGCGACGGGTTGGTGAATCCGAGGCTCGGCCGCTATCAGGTCGACCTGGAAACCCGGCGGCACTGTCATCGCCGCACGGGCCGCCTCAGGCGTCAGGCCCTGCGTGGCGATGTCAGGCGACGGCCGCGCGGACTCCCAGGTTGGAGTGGGGACGAGCCTCTGGGCGCGGTCGGCGTCGACCGATTCCACCCGTTGGCGGTGAATGAAGGTGCCGCGTTTGTTGCCGACGACCACGTCGGGACGCCCGTTGCCAGTCAGGTCATGCGTTTGCACGTCGGTACCGACGCCGCTCTCGTCGTCGATCAAATGGGGCACGAAAACTGCCGGTGGCCCCTCCTCACCCTCGGCGCGGCGTCGGAGCTGAAACCAATAGACAACTGCGGGGGCGTTCGCTTCGGCATCCCCTTTGGGGCCGTGAGCCCACCAACGCTTGCCCGTCACCAGGTCGGGCAAGCCGTCCCCGTCGATGTCCGCGAGGGTCAATGCATGAGGCTGAGTAAATACGACCCCAAACGGACTATCGAGCGGTTGGCGGCCGACGATCGTGAAGGGCTCGAAATCGATCCGGTCGCCCAGCCGACGCTGGCGGTACCAGACGATGCCATACCCGTGGGCTTCCAGCGAGGTGATCACGTCCGGCAGGCCGTCGCCGTCGACGTCGGTCACCAACATCTGTGCCCCTCCCGGCCCCGCGAAAGGAAACGGGTGCTTCTTCCAAACGGGGTTGCCCTCCAGCGATTCGGGTTGTTGCCACCAGCCGGTCTTTTCCAGCAGGTCAGCTCGACCGTCCCCGTCCACATCCCCAACGCCCAGGCCGTGCGTGAACCGACCACCGGCCGACTGATCCGAGATCGGCGTGAATTGCCAAGGTGATGTCGGGTCGCTGGGGTTGGGTTGGGCGTAGCCGAAGTAGCCGTCACGGCTGCAGACGATTTCCCGTTTCCCGTCACCGGTGATGTCAACAAAGGTCGGCGACTCGTTGTCAACGACGTCCATCACCAGGTGCTTTTTCCAGACCGCGTCCGGTTGTCGGACGCCGGCCTTGCCAGGATTCTCGTACCAGTGCGCCGCGGCACCGGGGAAACCGATCACCAAAACGTCAGGCGCGTCATCGCCGTTGATGTCCTCGACATAGCAAAAAAAGTTGTCCGAATAGCCATGCGGATCGAACGGCTTAGGGGGATAGAGTTCGAACCGCTCTTGAAAATCAGGGCCGGCGTACCAGTAAGGCCCCGAGACGACGTCGTTGTGACCGTCGCCGTCGAGATCTCCGGCGGTGGCACCTTCCGAGAAAAAGGTGTCGCTCAACCGATCGGTCGTCCAAACGATTCGTTCCGCGACTTCTTGGCCCCGAGCGACGCTGCCGATGAGCGGGCCCCAAACCACCAAGAGCAGAACCGGCACGGCTAGGCGACGCAGGATCAGATTCAGCGAAAAAGGCTCGCCGGCGAGAGAGAGGCTAATGAAGTTCACGATGAGACGCCTCAAAAGCGAAGAAGGAAGATCGGTGGGACGCAAGTCACGGCAAGCGAAGTGGGTGGCTCCCGACCCCGCAAAAGACGCACAATGGCAGGAAACAAACCATCCGGCAAGCGACCTGCCCTTTGCTCACAGCTTCAAATTGTAGCCGATGGTGGTGCCGATGTCGGTTGATTGACAAGGAAAGAGACCAGGAGTTTGCCGGTCATCCGGTTTCGGATATCCTGTCGACCAAGGAAAGCGGTTCCTGACCGGCCCAACGCGATCTTTGACCTTGCGACCGCTTGGTATGACTCGCAGATGCCGGGCTTTCAGGAACGCTTAGGCACATGAGGCTGATCGCGCAAACGGAGGATTGCAGGATGAAGACACGGATTCCGCTGAGTCAGGCCGAGGAACAGGCCAGGTTGCGTCGCGAGCGACTCAATCTGAGCATCGCCGAGATGGGGTTGTCGGTGAGAACCACCAATTGTCTGGAGGAAACGGGTATCCTGACCGTCCGCGACCTGCTCCATTCGACGCCGAAGCAGTTGCTAGCCATCTCGAATTTCGGCGAAAAGACGCTCGACGAGGTCTATGCGTCACTCGAAAAACTGGGGTTCAACCGTCCCGGCCACGAGCCGATTTCGGGCTGAACCGGCCTCGTCATCCCGTCACGCACCGCTGACCGGGCTTAGCCAGCAAGGGACTTGCCGATGCGACTACCCAAACCGTGGACGAAAAAACGGGGCGGTCGGTTGCTCGGTGGGGCAAACTTTTCTGGCGCGGTCGGCGAAGCGATGTTGTTGTTCGCCTGCTCCCTGGCCGGCGTCTTCACTTTGGCTTTGGTGAGCTTTAGGCGATTTGCGAGCGCGTCGCTACGGGAATCGACGGGCTTGCCCGAGGGCTTCATCTCGGAGGACGCGTTTTCCAGCGACCTCGGCTTTTGGATCGTGCTGGTGCTGGGCTGCGCGCTGCTGGTCATCGGTGGTGGCGGCTTAGCTTACCGACTGGTGCGGATCGGCGCGAGCGACGAGCGCCGATCCGTGATGGCGACTCGGGCGACCGCCATCGCCCCGGCCCTGCCAGCCGAAGCGGATTGGGGACCGCTGCCGAATGTCCCCCCCGGCCGAGGCCTGACCGACAGCCCGGGGATGGTGGAGTCCTATCGACTCGCCTCGGAAGGCTCCCCGCGTGCCCGGACCGTGGCCGCTTCGGCCTGCCTGGCCCTCCTCTGGAATGGCACCTGGTTTGTTTTGCTGGCCATCGTCATCTCCGGATTCGTACACCAGTCACCACGGTGGGTGCTCGGATTTTTGCTGTTTCCCTTTGCCGGAATCGGTTGGTGGGCTTTCCGGCACTTCCTGGACAACCTGAAACGCACCGCCGGACTCGGGGCGACGATCGTCGAGATCAGCGATCATCCGCTGCAGCCCGGTAGCCGCTACACGCTGTTCGTCCGCCAAGCCGGGCGGCTCCAACTCCGCCGCTTGCGGATCGAACTGGTCTGCGATGAGGAGTCTTCCTATCTGCAAGGGACCGATTTACGGATCGACCGCCATCGGGCTTATGACGAAATTCTCCACACAGAACGCGATCTTGCCATTGACCCGGACCACCCTTGGGAGCGACAATTGCGGGTCACTTTGCCTGCGGACGCGATGCACTCTTTCCGGAGCCCGCACAACGCCGTCTGCTGGAAAATAACCGTCAGCGGAGAGGCTCGTCCGTGGCCATCGTTCTGCCAAAGCTTTCCCGTCGTCGTGCACCCGTCTACCGGTCCGCCGATCAGGCACCCGCGTTGAGCGTCGATCTCTGCCATGAGGATGGTGAGTATCGGATTGGCCAGGTGCTATCGGCCCGTTGGCGGATTCACCCCGCTGCCAAAGGATCATTCTCAGGGCTAGAGGCATCCGTACTTTGGTTCACGGAAGGCAAAGGCGATGTCGATTTGCAGGTACACGCTTTTCAGCACTGGAACGAAGCGGAACTGAGGCGGCTGGATCGGTCGCAATGGCATGGTTTCCGCTGCGAATTGCCATCCAGCCCCCTGAGTTACCAGGGCACCTTGTTGAGGATTTGTTGGTGCGTTCGGGTTCGCCTGTTTTGCGATGAAAGCCGTGAGATCGTCGTCGAGAAGCCGTTCCGTTTGGCTGGCCATGTCCCCGGCGGTATTCGGGAAATCACTGCGGATCACGAACGCCGCAGCGGGATTGTCTCGAGCAGCGAGGCCTTCTCTTTTGCCACCATGATTGAGAGCGGTACGTGAATTCGGCTTTCGACGAGCCGAGCCCGACAGGGGAAATCCCCGTATCGCCTGCGCCCAATCCCTTCGCCACTCGATTCGTTTCCCCGCAGCGCAATCGCTATGTCTTTGCGGACGGACAAGATGTGAGGTCGGTAGCCGAGCGATTGTCGGAGCGGTTGCTACGGCAGCGAGCCGCGGCGATCGTCGGCCCCCACGGGACTGGCAAGTCGACGCTACTTAACAGCTTGGTTCCGCGATTGAGGGAATATTTTGCTGACATCGTTTGGGTTCGCCTGACGCCCGGCACGGACAGGGCATCCCAGGTCCAGCAAGTGAAACGGGCAATCCGCCCCTCCGGCATGGACCCGGCCTTTTCGCGGCAGGCGCCCCCTTCTTCGCAACGATCCGAGGCCGCTTCGCCCTCCACCGAGACGCCCGTGGCCGCAAAGTGCGTCGTCGTCGACGGGTTCGAGCAGCTTGGCTGGGTCACCCGCGGTTGGCTGACCGCCTGCGTCCGATCGAGCAAGACGCGATGGCAGTTCGGAAGCGATCGCCCGCCGTCGCTTACCGATTCCCGAGCGGCCACTCCCCACCTGCTGATCACCTGCCACGCCCCGCAAATCGGGATTCCCACATTCCTGACGACCCGCTGGGACGATGACTTGGTCGAACGGCTCACCCAAGAGAAACTTGAGCGATTGCCTCGGGACCAGCAAACCGTGATGAACCGGGCAGCGCGCTCGCGGTCAGAAGCGATCCGCCGGTCAGGCCACTCGCGGCGTAACGTTCGCGACTACTGGTTTGCCTTGTACGACGACTACGAACGATTGTGTCGGCAAACCGATGCGATCACCACGGGGCCGCGTGGCCATCGCCAAACAGGAAGGGCGTCCGGATGAGTGCGCGACTAAACGTCTTGATGGTCCAATCTCCACGGTTGTCTGGGCTCCAAGCGGGCATCCAAGAATCGTTGGTCATGCGACTGCTTGGCGCCCCGGGGCTCGACTTAGCCATCATCAGTTCGCTGGACTTGGATCAGGCAAGTGAAACCGAGCAGCTACTCCTGTCGTCGCTCTCGGGCGACCTGGCGGTGATCGATTGGCGGGCTGCCGCTGACGTGCTCGCCTCGCTGGAGCGCTCGGGAATCCGCGTAGCCCGCGCGCCCCATCGGCTCGATCCTCATCCTCCAACGCCCGCCAACGGGCAGCGCAAGGCGTACGTCATTGACCTTCGCAACGGCGATTCGGCCGAGGCGGTCGCGGAATCGCTGCGACGACTGTTGGAGGAGCGGCGTGTGATCGCGGTGCCTCTGGGGTCGATGATCAGCCCCGCCCCACCCGCTCGTGTGGTCGCGCCCCAAACGGAAAGTCTCGGCCGGCAATCGGCTTCGGAAACTGCCAAACCTGCTGCCGCGATCCCCGAAACCACTTCCGTCACGGAGAAGGATTTGGACGCTTGGGTCGAAGGCGTGAACGATGCCGATTGGTAGGTCGCCGTTGCGAGTAGCGATCGGTCCGATGCCTGGATAAGGCAAACGGAAAGGGCCGGACAGCGACGGCTCAGTAATCCGCTCCTCTCACGCTCTGGATGACCGAGTCCTCCCAGGCCCTCAGCTCTTCACTCATCCTTCGACCTCGCGAGGCCTGCTCGGCGAAGACATCGGCCTGTTCGGCCGGGTCCTGCGCGAGGTCAAACAACAAGTAGCGCTGGTCGGCGGTCCGATGCAACTTCCAATGATTGTCCATCCAGGCCGCACGGCCGGGGTACACATCCAACTCCGTCCAAGGTTGCGTGGCTGGATGAAGAATGCCCTCGTTGATCTCGCCCACGCCACCGGAATCGAGGACGGCTCGGAGTTGCTGTACGATCTCGTCGCTCTTCATGCCGATCGTCTCCGGTTGAGAATAGTCCCAAAATCCGAGCGGCTGAGGCCGGGAGGTCATCGCACCGTCGAGCAACGGGACGAGGCTGATGCCGTCCAGGGGGCGATCCGTGGGACGGGGCACGCCCGCCAGATCGAGAAAGGTCGGAAACAGGTCGACCGTTCCCGCGGGCATGTCCGTGGAACGAGGGACGATCCTGCCGGGCCATTCGATCAACGCCGGCACCCGAATGCCGCCCTCCCAGAGATCCGACTTCTGACCACGCAAGCCCCGATGGTCCGCGCCGTCAACGGTCCGCCCGCCGTTGTCGCTGGTGAACATCAGCAGCGTCTGACGATGGATGTCGAGTTCCCGCAGTTCGTCGCGAAGTTTACCCATCGCCTGATCAACACCGGTGATCTCCCCGTAGTAATTGCGCAACTTCGGGGATTGATCGGCGTAAAGGCTTTTCAGTTCCTCGGTCGCCTGGTGTGGGGTATGAGGAGAACCGAACCAAACGAAGGCCAAAAAAGGCTGATCGCCGGCGGCGGCTTCACGGATGAATCCCAGCGCCTCGTCGACCGTGGCCAGGGAACCTTCCCCCACCAACTGAACCGGTTGACCATCTCGGCTCATCCAGGGATCGTTCATGAAAAAGTTTGCCGCCGCCGTCCAGCGCTCAAAGCCGCGGGCACCAGGGCTCGTCGGTCGACCGGCTCGAATCGAACCGAGATGCCATTTGCCGAAAAACCCGGTGCGATAGCCGGCATCGGCCAGCAGGGCTGACAAGGTCCGCTCCTCTGGCCGCAAGGCATTGCCCCACCGGAACACCCCGGTTCGGTTGGGACTTCGGCCGGTAAGCACGCTGGCCCGTGTCGGGGAACAGACGGGCGACGCCGAGTAAAAGCGATCGAGCCGCAGGCCTGTGACCGCCATCTCGTCGAGCGTCGGCGTCATCAGGACCGGATGACCTTGGTAGCCGACGTCGCCATAACCTTGATCGTCGGTCATGCAAAAGATGATGTTCGGCCGTTCGGCGGCCAGGAGGGCCGTCGGGGCAAACACCAACCCCACGATACACAGCCAAGAAAAAGCAATCCGGATTCGGTGAATCGTGGCATGCATGTCGATCGACCTAAGTTTCGAAAAGGACGCGAGCCTCATCCGGCGCCGGGGTGCTCAGCGATTTGTCGGCGACCGAATCATCGCGGACGGGAGTGAAGTTCATCCAAATCCGTTCGACCATCCGCGGCTTGGTTTTGGCTGAAGACGCTTTGTTGTCGATCGGGATGTCGACCACGTTCCAGTTGCTCAGACGCTGATCGTACAGCCGATTCGGGTAGCCCGAAAGCAAAACTTTGCCCTGACAGGCGTCGATCGCCTCCAGCAATCGAACGTGTTGCTCCGTCGTCATCTCGTGGTCGTAGTCGGCTGTCGTGACCCTTGTCTCGTGAACGTAGGGCGGATCCAAGTAGAACAACGTTGCCGGGCCGTCTTGAGACCCGATCACCTTCGTCGCGTCCTGACAGAGCACGACGACACGTCGGAGCCGCTGGGAAACCGCTGGCAATCCCTCCACAGAAGTCATCCAGGCGGATGCCTGTTCGTTCATCCGACGGCGGGTCCGATTGCGACTCAGGGTTGCAAACGAATCGAGTTTCCCGGCACGGGATTGGCGGCAGCGAACAAAAAACCGAACGGCCGAACAGATAGGGTCCTCGGACGGTTGCTGCGAATCGTCCCACTCCACTTGCGAAAACGGCATCGCCTCGACAATTCGCTTAAACCGCTCGAAATCAACTTCCGACTGCAGGACTCGCCAAAAGTTCGTCAACTCACGGTGTACGTCATTGACGACCTCCGACACCCCGTCCGGCGATTTACCGAGCAGCACCGACCCACCGCCGAAAAACGGCTCGACGTAATGCGTGTGCTCCGGCATCAGCGAGATGATCCGCTCTGCCAAGTAAAACTTTCCGCCATGCCACTTGAGTGGCTGAACCAATTCGTTGTCGGATCTCAAGCAGCCATTCCTATTTTTGCTTTCGCTGGAGGCCCATCGGGTTTGTCATTGGGCCGCGGGGCGGTCGACCGACACCGGAGGGTGCCCTGAGGTCACACACCCGGTTGCAGGAAAAAAAGGGCAAAGCACAACGGGTTCCCCCACGGCAACCCTGGATCCCTCCGGCGTATCCAGCCCGGGATGGTGAAAATATACAGATTTCGCGTCTTCCGCGGTGGCACCGGGCCCCTCGGCAAAATCGGCCCTCACTGCCAAGTGGCTTGCTGCGATCCGCCGGATACATGCCTGGAGAAGATACCGAATCGCCCGCGAGCCTCCTACCGCCGCTTCCGGTCGGTGGTGCCATTTCGGGCGATTACGCCCGAAATCCCGCTTCACCTCTTGGGAATGATTGCAGCGATTCGGCTGATCAGGTCGATACACCCAAATGAACCGGAAGTGTCGGGCGTGATTTGCGCGGCATTCCCCCGACGGGAGGACCGCACTTGGGCAGGATTCGCGGTCGAGATCTCGCCTGGCAACCACCGTCATCGCGAACGCTTAAGGGATCTGCAATGATGAAACCGGAGCATCCGAATCGTCGCTGGGCCGAAGCGACCTGTTCCCTCAGTTTGGTCGCGGTGTTAGCAGGCGGTTGCGGCTCGAAACCGCCAACATTCGCCTCCATGAACCCGTTCTCGAAGCCCGCCGAGACCGTCGCTGCGGTTCCCGCGGAGACCGACGAACCGTCGGCGGCTAGTCGTTTGGCGTCGGTGGGACAAACGCTATCTGGCCAGGTGAGCAGCCTCGGGATGGCGACCTCGAGCGCTTGGGGAAAAACGAAGGAAGGGGCATCGCGAGTCTTTAATTCGGCTTCCGAAGCGGTCGGCGGCGAAGTGCCGTCATCGGTTGCTGAAGCGGACCCGACCCGGTTGTCTTCGCCGATCTCGATCAGCCCGGAAGTTTTTGTCGCGCAAGGGGCCCTCTACGAAACCTCGGGGGACCTCTCCAAAGCGATGGAAAGCTACCTCAAGGCGCTCGAAGCCGAACCGACCAACGGGGCTGCCTTGACGAGCGCCGCCCGCTTGCAAATGCAGCAACAAAACTACGCCCAAGCGGTCAAATACCTGGAACAGGCGATCACCGCAAACCCCAACGAGGCACTGCTGCACAATGATCACGGCCTGGCGCTCGCCAAGTCCGGAGACCTGAACGGGGCAACCCGCTCGTTGCAGCGTGCGGTGGAGTTGTCTTCGGGGAAGTCCCGGTTCGCAAACAACCTCGCCAACATCCGCTATGACGCGGGGGATGTTGATGGCGCCTTGGCGATCTTGGTCGAACACAACAAACCGGCCGTGGCTCATCACAACATGGCCTACCTTCATTTCCGTGCCGGAAACTACGCTGGGGCGAGAACCCAATTGATGGCAGCGATCCAGCAGGAACCGTTGGTCGCCGGCGACAGCACAGCAGCTCAAGCGATCGCTCGATCGCGCGAGATGTTGAACCAACTCGACTCGAACGCCGCTCGGATCGCCCAAGCGGGCAGCGGAATTCTGTCCGTTGCCAGCCAGGCGAGCAACGCGTTTTCGGGAATGCCAGGTACCGCGCCGACAACCGGCAGCATCGCCCCGACGTCCAACGCACAAGCGGCACAACCGCAGTGGGGCCTGCCGCCTGCCACCGCGCCCGGCTCAACTACCGGTCAGGCAACAACGTCGGCGAATCCGCCTGCCAGCAACCCCACGCCGCAGCAACCCTTTTCGTTGCCACCAGGTGCCTTTGACCAGATGCTGCGTTGACGCGAAACCCGCCCTACACGGTGCGTGCCGAAATTCGAGACTCCCTCAAGCCGCGACTCAAAATATCGCGAAGCAAGGGGGAATAATCTTCATATCGGGCCCGATCCGGTGGACCGCTGCTGAACTGATAAATCGCGTCACGAGGCTTGACCCCCAACGCGATCAAGGAACTACTGACCGTCCCGTGATCCCGCCCGCGCAACACCATGCTCGGACGTCCGTCACCGGTCGGTGACCTGGAAAAGACCTTGCTGGCCACGGCTAGGAACTTGACTGGCGAATCGAGGGTCTGCAGAGTTAGCAAGCGGCGGGCCATCGCCACCCGTTGATCGCGAGGGTCGTTCAGGTCCCGTGCCCCAATGATGTTCAACCCCTGCTGCATCTCTGCGACCTGAACTTGCTCGTCAGCGTGAACGACGAAGCCATCCCGGGCATCGGCCAGCACGATGTTGCAGCCTTCATAGCGAGTCTTTTCCAATTCGGCCAACGCCTTGTCGACCGCCTTGCGAGCAGACGAACAACGCATCAGGTCGAGAGCCAACAAGCCGCGAGAACGCTGCCCGAAAAGGGGCCGAGCGGTCGTGCGATTGCAGATCCCAACGAGGACCCCAGACTGGTTGACGCCCAACCACGACCCTCCGCCACGCTGGTCGATCCCACACAAGACACGCGGCTTGCCACTTTGGATCGAAGGAGCGAGACTCGGACGGTCGTAGTACTCCTCACGATTGGCGGCCACCAAAATGGGGCTTTCCGGGACAAGGCGATACTGAACAGCTAGTAAGCACATCTCTGCCGCTTTCGTGTCAAAGATCGATGGTAGGGAGAGGGCTTCACCAAGCGACTTGAAGCACCGCCAGGCAACGGCCCAATCAAGGGCCGTACGACGGGTCGCAGATGAAACCTCAGAACAATTTATCGCCGACCCCCAGAACACCACACCCCCTTACGGGGGGTTTCTTCAAGATTTGCATGCGAAACGGCCTCCAACAATGCCGCAAACCACCCGAACGGGGGATATCGCGAGGCAAAATAAGCTGGCTTTGCGGGGTGAAACGGACTTTTGCCCACCCGCTCAGGCGGCAATCACGCCGCGGGGACCTTTGAGGTTGAATAAGCCGAAAATTTCCTCTCGGTTCAGGCCGCTGGACCCCAACCCCGGCGAATCGGCGAAGAGTTCATCAAACATCTGCCGCTTTTGGTCCAGGACGGCAGCGATCCGTTGCTCGATCGTTCCGGCCATCAACATGCGGGTCACCGTGACACTGCCCGCAGCCCCAATCCGGTGGGCCCGATTGATCGCTTGATCCTCGATCGCCGGGTTCCACCAGCGATCGAACAAAAAGACATACCGGCAGAATTGGAGATTCAACCCGACACTGCCAGCCCCGTAGCTCATCATGATCAAGTGCTTGGACGGATCTTCCTTGAATTGCTGGATCACCCCCTCCCGCTGACGATGAGGGATCCGGCCGTGGTACTCCAAGGTCCCGAACCGCTCCATCGCCGGGCGCAGTTGGTCAAGACTGTCGACCCATTGGCTGAACAAGATCGCCTTCTGGCCGCTGGCGGCGACTTCTTCCATGTCGGCGACCAACCGCTCCAATTTCGCGCTGCTGCCGGTTACGGGATCGAAATTGCAGATCTGTTTGAGCCGTAGGACGAGTTCAAAAACGTGCTGGATCGTCAGTTGCTGTTCCAAGTTCTCCAACTGAACCACCCCTTCGCTTTCGGCTTTCTCGTAGGTCGACCATTGCTCCGGGGTCAGCTCCAGCTCGGCATCGCGGTACAGCTTTGGCGGCATGTCGTCCAAGACCATGTCTTTGGTGCGTCGGAGCATGTGATCGCGGGTCGCCTGAGCGATCATCGGCATCGGCATGTCCGGCCGAAGGATTCCCGGAGAGAGGAATTCGAAGATACCGACCAAGTCATCGGGCGAGTTTTCGACGGGCGTGCCAGTCAGTGCCCAGGAACGTGTCCGCGAGATTTGACGCACGATGAGGCTGGTCGAATTCCGTTGGTTCTTGATCCGCTGGGCTTCGTCCAGGACCACCAGGTCGAAGTGCCGCTCCGCGTCGAGCACGATCTCCCGGTCTCGCATCAGCAACTCGTAGTTGGCGATTTTGACCGCGATTTCGGGGCTGGTCCATTGGTACAAACGGGTCGCTGCCGTCCCCTGAATGGCGGCCACCGGGATCTCCGGCGCCCACACATGGAATTCTCGCAACCAATTGCTGACCAAGGGCTTGGGGCAAATCAGCAGGACGCTGCGGACCTCGCCGCTGCAGAGCAACAGCCGAATCGTGCTGATCGCTTGCATCGTCTTGCCAAGCCCCATTTCATCGGCCAACACCGCCGCGTATCGCGGAAACAGGAAGGCGATCCCATCGAGTTGATACGGGAAGGGGTCGAACGGAAATTCCAGTTGCTCGCTACCGACGAGCATCTCCAACGGGGGCTGCAGCAGGTAGTACAGGCGATCCTCGATCTTGACCACATCGGCGGGAGGCCGAATGCGGGTCAGCTTTCCAGGCTTTCGCCCCCCCTGCCCTCTTTCCCCTGTTCGCCCCGACCGCCCACTCGAATGACCATCACCCGCGCAGGCGATTCCCGACCGGGTCTCCTCCACGGACGTACCGCCACCGACCCCGAGCAAACCTTCGCCAGCCCCGACAGCGGGCCCTGCATTCGACTCAATCGTATTCGCCGCGATTCCCGTTGACGTCGGCCCTTCCTCAACCGTGGAACGGGACCGATTGCGAAAAACGGTGATCCCCTCGGCCGCACGTGGAAATTGATAGCCGACCGACTTGATCTCGATCGGCTTGAGCCTCACGGGCACAGCTTGTGGCACGACCGAGCGAATGTTCAGCTCAAAGGCCCGCTCGGGGCGGAGCCTGAGATCCTCGCAGGAGGCGGCAGCGTCGATCCCGATCGGCAAACTGGATGTCAAGGCGATGGTCCTCGGGGGTGCAGGATCAGGCGGCTCCGGCGGCCCGCGCCCGAGCAACTTGCTTCTGGGCCTCGCCGATCGCCTCCCGAATCCGGCTGAACGGTTCAAACACGTCCGGCAGGTTTCTCAGCCGCTCCAGCGACGGCAGCAACTGTTCGACGCGGTGCGAGAGGATTCGAACGTCCGATCCTGCGATCTGCAACGATTCGTATCCCGGCAGCATCTCGTCCGTGATCGGGCCTTCATCCGATTCTGCTGCCTCGCACACCAAACCAAGGGGATACGCGGTCGTGCCGTCCAGTTGCAAGGCCTCAATCTGATCGCAACAGACGAGCAACGGCGAATGACGACAACGGCTCAACAACAACGCCCCGATCGCGTCGCCGATCAAGTAATCTCGCAGCCCGGCGCCGTAAAGGATCTCATGCGCACGGGTCGGACGGACCGGCAACGTGCACTGAAACTCGAGCGGCCGGCCCCCGGCATTGAGAATGAGCAAGCCACCGGTCCAACCGGTGAATTCCGATTCCTCGACCGTATAGAATCCGATCGCCGGTTCCGCCGTCGCGACTTGGCCCATGCTGCTTCCGTTCTCCAAGTGTCAAAACTTTGCTTCGCCGAATGTGGCGACAGACCCCGTCGAGCAAATGCGACAGACAGTTCCCGCCGAACGATTGCGGCGCGTCAGCATCGCCACGGGCCGATCGCGGACCTCGCGCGGCCGGGAGGCTTCCCTGAATTGCATCGGCGGTTGGGTTCCGCTGACTTTAACGGTCATGCCGAGGTTGCGAGACGAGGATGCGGCCGCCCACATTTTCGCCGAAATGACAAGCCTGGGGCAAATAGGCAGACTGCCCGCTCTGGGAACAATCGCGTTTTTTGCCTCGGTCGCTCAGTGCCCGGTTATAGTAGGAGGCAACCCCGTTTTCCTTCTTCCTCCTAGAGCTCGCCCGCGACCATGGCTCACGAGAATCCGCCCATTTCCTCTGTGTTTCGAATCGACGTTTCTGCCGATTCCAAGACGGAGGGATTGGAACGCAGCGACGTGATACAGATCGAGTTGCTACGGCAATTGGTTGCCGGCCAGCAACGCCAAAACGAGTTGCTGGCTGAAATGGCTCAGGCCACCATCGGGATGCAGAAGCAACGGGCCACGGAAATCCAGCAATGGAAAGAAGCCAATCCGGAATTGGCGAAAGCTTGTCGTGCTGCTGCGGAAACGCTGAGCAGGGTGCAAACGCAATTCCTCGATTCGATCACCCAGGAGGTGATCGACAACGCTGAGCACCTGATCGACGGCGAGTTCATGCTGAACGAGTTCGTGGACCGGTTCGGCCCTCGGATGGCCCACCTGAACGGGGTCCTGCAGGTTCTGGCCCAATTGTCCGATGGGCAATCCGCCGCTCGGAGCTGAGGCTCCTCAGGGACTGATCCGCCTTAGCCCGCCAAGACAAGCACCCGCTCACGCCGTTGCGAAAGGGTGCTCCCTTGACTCCAGTGGGAGCGTGACTGCTCGCCCCCCGGCTTGGTGAGAAGCAAAAGCCCCACAGATCATCTCGATCGTCATCGCCCCTTCGCGGGCATCGCAGAGCGGTCGGCGATCGGTTCCGATCGATGCGATCAGGTCGCGGACCGGTAGCACGTTGTGCGTGATCAAGCTGACCAAGTCCTCGATCGGTTCCGCCTCCCCCGGCCCCGCCGAACTGATCGGCACCCAAGCCCGGCCGACAGTCGGTGGCTGGAAAGGGTTACCTGGGATCAGGTGGGCTAACGGGAAACGATCCATTTTCAGGTCAATGACCCCCTCGCTCCCAATGATCTGGAGCCCGAACCCCTGGCCGCCGGTGCCGTCCTCGGCGATCGAGTCGAAGTAGGCGATCCAACCGTTTTCGAGTTCATAGCGGGCATGCAGCTGATTTCCGGCGATCGGCCCGAGCGCCTCGTTCCCCTGCCGAATATCCTGCCGGGTGGTCGGCCGCCCGTCCTGCCGAAGGCTGGCGGAACAGGACCGGGCCGGCCCCCCGAAATAGTTCATCAGATTGAGCACATGAGAACCGAGCACCCACAGGTCCTCAGCGCCGCCTCGTCGATCACCTTTGCCCCGCCCGCGAATTTCCAAAGGCTTGCCGATCGTGCCTTGGGTGATCAGCCGATCGATCGCCTGCAGCGCCGGGTGGTATCGATTGCGATGGGCCAGGGCGATCTTCGCACCCCGGGCATCGGCCGCGGCGAGCATCTGGTCCGCCTCAGCCGGGGTGCGGCAAAACGGCTTTTCCATGTAAATCCCTTTCGCCCCCGACTCCAGCGCGGCCAACGTCATCTCCAGGTGTTGGTCGGGATGCCGGGGACAGATCGCTACCAATTCGGGACGGACCTGCTCGAGCATCCGACGGTAGTCGGCGAAACCGGCGGGCGCCCTCAATCGCTCGGTGGCAGCAGCCAATCCGGCGGGATCGGCGTCGGCAACGGCCACAACCCGTGTTTCCGGCAACCGCAACCAAACGGTGTCCAGCCCGTGACCGTAATTGCCTCGCCCCGTATGGCCGATCACACCCACCCGAAGCGTTTCCGATCCCTTGGCGTGAAGCGAACGGGAAGCGGTCACGGCGACGGCCGCAGTGCAAAGGAAGGTCCGGCGGTCCATGGCACGTATCCCGGGGTGGTGAGAGGAGCGGAGCGGAAGAGCGAGGATGCGACCATTCGACTCAAGCACGGTCGCTGCAAACACCGGGGATTCCGGGACTGCGTGTCCAGGTCCGCAGCCATTTCTCGAGCATCAACAGGTTCCAGAGCCGATAGCCATGATTATGGCGCAGCGACTCGTGCTCGGTCACCAGGCGACCGAGCACTTCGGGACGAAAAAATTCGTGTACCCGGGCGTCGGGGGAAAGCAGCAAGTCGTGAACCATCGGCTTGAGCTGGTCGCGAAACCAACCGGCGATCGGCACGCCGAAGCCCATTTTGGGTCTCTTCCAAATCGTTGCCGGGATCCGATTGGCGAAGGCATCCTGCAAAATCAACTTGCCACGACGGCCGCGAAATTTCATCCCCACCGGCAAGGATGCCGCCAACTCCACCAGCCGATAATCGAGCATCGGGCAGCGGACTTCCAGCCCATGCGCCATCGAAGCGATGTCGACTTTGGTCATCAAGTCGCAGGGCAGGTAGGTCAACAGGTCGGCCAGAGAAGCCTTGGTCACGACGTCTCGCTCGCCGCTTCGCTCCCACGCCTGACGTAGAAACTCGAACGGGTCCTCGCCGGGCAGTCGGCGGATGAATTGGTCTTGGTAGAGCGACGCCCGCAGCGTTTCAGGAAAGATCTGCAGCCACGACAGATAGCGACGAACGAGCGGTTGACCGAGCGCTTCGAGAAACCGCTTCAGCCGCCGTGTCGGCGAGCGTTGACGGGACGAATCGGGCAGACGCTGCACCAGCGAGATCCCCGGCATCCGATGGAGCGGACACCAACGTTGGATCTTTTGTGTCAGCCAGAGTGCCCGGTAGCGGTCGTACCCGGCGAACAGTTCATCCCCGCCGTCCCCGGAGAGCGCCACGGCGACTTTACCGCGAGTCAATTCCGACAGGTACCACGTCGGCACGGCCGAAGAATCGCCGAACGGTTCGTCATAATGCCAAGCCAGCCGATCGATGATGGCGACGCCGTCGGGGCTGACTTCAAAGCGGGTGTGATCCGAGCCGACGAAGCGGGCGACCTCGGCCGCATGGTGAGTTTCGTCGAAATCGCGATCCGGAAATCCGATGCTGAAAGTCCGGATCGGACGATCGAGTTGGCCTTGCGCCAGCGCGACGATCAGCGACGAGTCGATGCCCCCCGAGAGAAAGGCACCCAGCGGCACGTCGCTCCGCAACCGCAGTCGGACGGAGTCCTCGAGCAGTTCACGGACCCGGCCGACGGCCTCAGAGTGGCTCCAGTTCGCTTCGTAGGACGGATCGAAATCCCAGTATCGCTGGACCTTGAATTCCCCAGCCTGAAAGGTGGCGAAATGCCCCGGCGGAAGCTTGCCGACCCCTTTCCAAATCGTCCGGGGGTGGGGGATGTATTGGTAGGTCAGGTATTCGTCGATCGCGGCAGGCTCGATCTCGGGATCGAACCCGGGAACCTCAGCAAAGCATTTCAATTCGCTAGCGAACAGCAACCGGTCACCCTGCTGCGCGTGGAAGAGCGGTTTCTTCCCGACACGATCGCGGGCCAGGACCAACCGGTTGCGACGGCTATCCCAAATCGCGACCGCGAACATCCCGTTTAGCAAGGCGAAACAGTCGGTACCCAGGTCCTCGTAAAGGTGCAGGATCGTTTCGCCGTCACCGTCGGTCGCGAACCGGTGCCCTGCCCCCTCCAGGCGTCGGCGGAGTTCCCGAAAGTTGTAGACCTCGCCATTGAAGACCATCCAGACGGAGCCGTCTTCGTTGGCCATCGGCTGGCGAGCCCCCTCCAGATCGATGATGCTCAGACGCCGAAAACCCAGGGCGACGCTGGCCAGCCGCCCTTCCCCGTCTCGTCGGTCGAGTTCCAGATGCGTCTGTCCGTCGTCGGGACCCCGATGCCGAATCGCCTCGGTCATCCGCCGCAGGGTTTCGGGCGAAATCGCCGAATCGGGATGGCTCCACAGGGCACCGGTGATTCCGCACATCGCTCGTGATCGCCATCGGGGTTGGGGAAACGGTTCCCAAGCTTAGGTCGTAGCGGCGGAATGGGCGAGGGATTTGACCTCTTGGATCAGATCCCGCATGGTCTGGTACCGGTCGGCGGGCCGCTTTCGGATCGCCTTCATGACGACGGCATCCATTTCAGGGGTGATCCCCGCGTGCGGCGCTAACTCACTGGGCGGCGGCACCTCGACATGCTTGATGTTGATGAAGGTCTCGTCGATCGTGGCGCCCCGAAACGGTTCGCGGACCGCCAGCGATTCGTACAAGACGACCCCGGCGCTGAAAATGTCGGATCGTTCGTCGATCGCGCGCTTCCCGTCGACCTGCTCCGGCGACATGTACAACGGCGTTCCCGGCCGCTGCCCATGGCCGGTCAAGGTCTGAAGTTGGTTCGTATCCGGCCCCTCGCCGCGGGTTGCCAACGAGCTTCGCGAAATCGGTTCGTTGTCGTCAGGGTGCCCCCATACCTTGGCGACGCCCCAATCCAACAACACGACTTCGCCGAAGTTGCCGACCCAAATGTTCTCCGGCTTGACGTCGCGATGGATGACGCCGCGAGCATGGGCGTAGGCCAATGCCTGGCAGGTATCGGCGACGATTTCCAGGCGGCGAGACAGCGGGTAGGCGCTGGTCGTCGCCTCGTCGCCTCGAGCGATCCGCTTGAGCGCCTCGAACAGGTTCTCGCCCGAGATCCGCTTCATGGTGAAGTAGACCCCCCACAGATCGTCATCCCCGATGTCATAAACGGGCACCGTCCCGGGGTGCTGCAACTGCGCCGTGACCCGACCCTCGCGGAGCAGCCGTCGGCGCTCGACCCGGCTACCGAATTGCTCGGGCAACAGCGATTTAATCGCCACGGAACGCCCGATCACGGTATCGAAGGCGCTCCGCAGCTGAGCGGTTGCCCCGCGGGCCATTTCCCTCAAGTTGGAATACCGGTGGCGACCCGTGGGCGGCTTGCTGGGCAGGTCGGGATCGGTGCCAGACAGGATGATGGCGGGTTCCATCGGCTTGGCTACGGGGTCACGAGGAGACGGTCGGGAGATTTGATCGTAGCCGCTCGGACGTTCGGGGGTAAATCCGTCGTCCGATGACCGGCAAACATAAAAGCAAAAACAAAAACCCGGCAGCACCCCAGGGGCGCTGCCGGGTCAAGTCGTTTTGCAGGATCCATCAAAAAGTTCGTCACACGCACTCCCGAGTGAGGGCGGGTGATAAGCCGAACGGCATCAGGCGGAGGCCGGAACCTTCGCCATTTTGACGGTCGAAATGATGGCGCTCGCGACCATGTAGGGATCGGCGTTGCTGGCCGGGCGGCGATCTTCCAACCAGCCCTTCCAGCCCCGTTCGACCGTCGCGATCGGGATCCGAATGGAAGCCCCGCGGTCCGACACCCCGTAGCTGAACTTGTCGATCGACTGGGTTTCGTGCAGCCCGGTCAAACGCTGATTGTTGTCAGCACCATAGACGTCGATGTGCTGCTGGATCCGTGGCTGGAACGCCTCACAGACCGCATGGTAGACATCCTTATCGCCACAGGTCCGCAACAAGCTGTTGCTGAAGTTGGCGTGCATGCCGCTGCCGTTCCAGTCGCCCTTGACCGGCTTGCAGTGCCAGTTGATCGTGATGTCGTACTTCTCGGCGATTCGCTCCAGCAGGTAACGGGCAAGCCACACCTGATCGCCGGCCAACTTGGCTCCCTTGGCGAAGACTTGGAACTCCCACTGCCCTTTCATTACCTCGGCGTTGATGCCTTCGACGTTCAAGCCGGCCTGCAGACAGACCTCGAGGTGTTCCTCGATGACCGGACGGCCAACAGCCTTGCCGGTTCCGACGCTGCAGTAATAGGGCCCCTGGGGAGCTGGGTAACCTGACGACGGAAAGCCGAGCGGCTTTTCCGTTTTCGGATCCCATAGGGTGTATTCCTGCTCGAAACCGAACCAGAAGTCTTCGTCGTCATCGTCGATCGTGGCCCGACCGTTGGTCCGGTGTGGCGTCCCATCCGCGTTGAGGACCTCGCACATGATCAAGAACCCGGTCCCCAGGCGCCCCGGATCGGGACAGGCGAAAACCGGCTTCAGCAACAGGTCGGAACTGCCGCCGCTCGCCTGCTGGGTGCTGGAACCGTCGAAACACCACACATCGGCGTCTTCAAATCGACCACTGAAATTCTCGACAACCTTGGTCTTGCTGCGGAGGGTCTGCGTCGGCTGGTAGCCATCCAACCAGATGTACTCTAACTTGCACTTGGTCATGAAACTGATTCCTCGACTGTATCCCATGGGAGTGAATGTAGGACGCCCGCCTTGACCACGGTTTTGACCGCCGCCATTTGGACATGCCGTACCAAACGTCTTCTACCTACCACCGCAGAAGCATCCGACCTGCGTTCCTTCGCAACCGTCTGAGATGATCACGGGCCTTTCCAGCGACGGGCAGATCATCGACCCGCCCGGCTGAAAACGCTCGCAAACCGTATAGACAATAACCGATATTCTGCTGTCGGAAAGTGTCCGCAGGGCGATATTTTGCGAATCCGAAAGGTGAATCGGAGGGCTTTCTCGACAGCGTCATCAGCGCCCCACCAGGCGACCCACAACAACCAACGGGCTGCGGGCGAGCGATTCCCCGCTGAGCTCGCCTTAACGCCAAAGTATGCTCCTTTGCAAGTATCTTGCGGACTTTCCTGCCACAAGGGACCCCACTCCCAAAGTGAGTAACCAGGTCGCCAAGCGAACGCGACCGCCCCAGCCACCTTCGGCAACCAAACGCGATGCCGCAGTCACAAGCCCACAACCGCCGAGCGGACCTCCGCCCATGACGGGCGGCCGGATGACGTCCCAGATCAGCTCGCGATCGGCCGCGCCTCCTGAGCCAGGGCCTCCAACATCTCGGTGAGCGACAGACGGATCTGCAGCAGCAACGGGTCGTGATCGCCGCGAGGCTGCCGTGTGCTCGGAACCGGTATCGGCTCGCCAAAGTCGATGACCGCCTTGAGCGGTCCTGGAAAATCGGGCTTCCCGAAAAAGCCCTCCTGCAAACGCTCGAGCGTTTCCAGGACTTGGGTATCCGAGGTCGGGGACTGGAACAGGTAGCGATCGGGATAGGAGTACAATTGCTGCGCCAATTCGACGGCGTCGATCGCGTGATAGAGGCGGCGGCGTCCCTCCTCCGTCGGGCCCTTCGCCAATTCGCCGCTGAGCACCGACCGTAGCCGTCGAACCCGTCCCAAGGGGCCGAGTCCATCGTCCGGCGCTACGTCGAAAAGGCTCTCGTGGGTATCCAGCAGGTGCTCGACCAATCGGTCGCGGCGATGGGCCAAGGGGTCGTGGCTGGTGTGCCCGAAATACCGAACCTCGTGAATCGCCATCATCGCCTCGGCGATCCGCCGGATGCGATCGAGCAGCGGTTGGCCACTCAGCGGACGCCACCCCAACCCACGCTCCAGCCGCGCGGCAGCCGCATCCCCCCACCGCTCGATATCGCCCAAAAAAAGGTACTTGATCGCGACGGGTAGAACGACCACACGACCGCCATGCTGCTTGGCCCGACGCTTGGCAGCTGTCCGCGCGACGAACGCGACCCCGTCCAGCAGCGGTTGCAGGGTGTCGTTCGTCCGATTGGTGCTGCCCTCGGGAAACAGCACGAGTGGCCGGGTGGCGTCGGTGAGGATCTGAATGGCCGTCTCCAAACTCTGTCGGTCGGTGCCCTCGCGGAAGATACTGAACGCCCCCATCTTTTGAATCGCGAAAGCCTGAAAACGGCTGTGGGCGAACAGGTGCCAACTCGCCATGGCGAACAGGTGCGTGCGGGCTACCCTAGCGGGCCAACCGAGCACCAGCGGGTCGGCGTAGCGGCAATGGTTCGGCGTCAACAGGATGGAATCGCCAGCGGCCAACGCTTCGGTAAACCGGTGGAGATTCCGGCATTCGTGGTCAACGACCCCGTCGTGACGCGCCAGGTAACGCTCGACCAACCGAAAGGTCTGGATGAACCATGGCCATAGGTAGCCACGATGAGGCGGGACGAAACGGTAGGGCTGATCGACGATGACGGTCATGCTGCGGGCGGGGGCGAAGGTTCATCAGATCGGAGACGCGACGGACCGAACGAGATCCGCCAGCGGGCTCACGCCGTCAACCTGGCCAAAACGTAACCGATCGCGATCGCCAGCAGGAGGAGGACGGCGACGGCGCCAAGCCAGAGTCGGTTGCCGCGCGCCGGTGCGAGTGCGGAACCGGAGGCGACCGCCCCCCGAGAGCCGGCCGTTGCACTCGCTCGCGACCTGCTGATTCGTGAGGGAATGGCCGAAGTCCGCCCGCGAGCTCCACCAGTGCCTGTGCCGCCGCTGACGGACGAGGGGGCACCGGTCGAGCCGCTTTTGCTGGCCGCGACGGACCGCACCGAGCTGCCCTGGCGGGAAGGTCGACCGGCGGGATCGATCCCCGATGTCGAGGAAGTCGAACCTCCCGAACGGCCGGCTGTCCGCGGCGTCTGGTACCCCGACTCGATCTCCAGATCGAGAAAACTGTCACCCAACAAGTCGGTGGCCGACTTCATCCCGGCGCTCACCAATCGACCGCTGTCCGAAGCAGACAAGCCGCTGCGAAGGACCGCCGCTCGATCCCCCGCCAGCGTGTCTTCGGCCTTCGAACTGACCGTGTCGTGCTGAATCAGCGACGACGGGGCCGAGCCGGATTTGCCACCCGGCCCCAACCGCGAGCGACGATCGGTGAGGCCGCCTCCCGCCGAATTCGACCCGCCGCCACCGACTTGGGCCACTACCTTTCGCGTCGACTGAGGGGCATGACTGGCAAACCGCCGCAGGGCTTCGGCGACATCGGCGGCGGACTGATACCGGTATTGCACATCCTTCTGCATCATCTTGACGCAGATCCCTTCCAATTCGCCTGGGCAGTCATCGCGCAGTTCTCGAATCGAAGTCGGCATCAGCTTCTGATGCTTGGCAATCCGCTGCGCTAAACTGCCGTCGGGAAAAGGTGGCCTGCCCGTCAGCAGGTAATACAGCGTGCAGCCCAAACCGTAGATATCGGCCCGATGATCGACTTGGTGGCTGTTGAGCGCTTGCTCCGGCGCCAAGTAGTCGGCGGTACCCAACACGTTTTCGCTGTGCATCACCGTCAACGACTCTTCTTCCTGCGCCGTGACGAGTGCCAAACCCATATCGAGCAGACGGATGCGACCATCCAGGTCGAGCAATAGGTTTGCCGGCTTGACGTCGCGATGGATGACGCCTCGCTGATGAGCATGCTGCAAACCGTCGGCCGCTTGGGCGATCAGCAGTGCCGCCTCCGACGGTGGCAGCGGGCCGTCACGGCGAACAAGCACCTGCAGGTCCACCCCCTCGACGTATTCCATCACGATGTAGTGGACATCACCCTCGTTATCGATGTCGTAGGCGACCACGATGTTGGGGTGATTCAGCGAGGCGATCGCCTTCGCTTCCAATTGAAATCTCGCCAGATAAGTGGCATCCTTCACCCGCGTCCGCGGCAGCACCTTGATCGCACGCTTGTCGTGCATGCGGGTGTGCTCGGCAAGGTATACGCTGCTCATCCCCCCGGTGCCGATATGCCCCAGCAACTTGTACCTGCCGAGAAAAAAGCCCTTGTACTTACCCGCCAACAGCTTTTGCGTGTGCCAGGCCGTCAGTAACTTGGCCTCGACCATCGATTCGGCAATCTTGGATGCGTCCTCGGGAAGCTCGCCTCCGTATCGGTCGAGTTGGCTGGCGGTAAACTTTTCGAGCGCGGCGGGATCGACCAAGCGGCTCTTCGCCACCATCTCGAGAAATCGGGAAGTGCTTACCTGAGTCGTCATGCCAAGAGTGCCGAACCCCGTGAACCGTAACGGAACAACCACGCCGCCCGAAAATTTTCACGGCGAACGCTCGTTCGATTGACGAACCGTCGGAGAGGGTTGCTTATGGGATGAATCGGATGAAGGGTAGATCGAGCGACGGTCAAGCCGGTCGCCCGAGGAACGTTCATTATCGTACAAGGGAAACGGACAAGATGATCGATCGGCCGATAGGGTGCCTTGGCGGACTGCCGAGAGCCCCGCCTGCCGAGAGCCTGGGGGGCAAATCGGATGCTCTCCCCTTTGGTCTAGGGTATCGAACCTCGCGGTGATTGTAACGCATTTTTAGTCCGAACTTACGCAATTTAGAGTTTTTTCCGTGCAGGGCGATTCTGGGCAGAACGACACCCGCGGACCGCGGACCAACGGCAGACGCACCGCTCAGTCGGCAAATCGTCCCGTCCAGGTCTTGGTGCTGATGGCGAAACATTGGCGTCCCGGCCTGGTGAAAACCCGCTTGGCCGCAACCATCGGCAACGAGCGGGCAGCGGCGTTGCACCGATGCTTCACCACACACCTCTGCCATCGATTAGCCGGTTGCGGCGATCGCCGAATCGTCGCGTTCGCTCCGGACGATTGCTACGACGCGTTCCGCCAGCCAATCGACCCTGCTTGGGAACTGATCCCGCAGGGAAGCGGCGACCTGGGGGAGAGAATGTGGCGGGTATGTCGTGCGATTTTGGCTGCTGACAGCCCGACGCGGCCCCCTCCGCCTGATCCCTTGCGCGTCGATCTGGTGCTGATTGGCGCCGACCTGCCGACGCTGGATCCGACGACAATCGGACAGGCATTCAGCTCCCTGGAGCGACACGATTTGGTGCTCGGACCGGCCGAGGATGGCGGCTATTACCTACTCGGGATGACTCCATCGCGTCTGCGGCAAAAAACCGAATCCCCGTCGAACCTCGCCTGCGAACAGCTTTTTGAAGGAATCCCGTGGGGTACGCCAAAAGTCTTTCAAGCCACCCTGCGGGTCGCGGAACAGCTAGGCTTGCACACCGCCCGGTTGTCCCGCCGCGAAGATATCGACGAATGGTCGGACCTGCGGCGATTGGCTGTGGCCCTTGAAGCCGCGACGGCGACGGCCGACATTGAGCTGCGTGAGGATTTGCTTGACGTCTTGGGTTGCCGGCGAATTGCCGAGTTTCGATCGGAAGGCTTGGGTCATTGATGAACGTGTTGGTCGTCGGGGGCGGTGTGATCGGCTTGAGCGTCGCCTGGGAATTGGCAGGCCGCGGCAGGCAGGTCCGTTTGGTCGAACGCGCCCGGGTCGGTGCTGGGGCCAGTGGTGCGGCGGCCGGGATCCTGCCGCCGGCATGCCTGGCGACGGCCCGCGACCCGATCGATCGGCTGCGTGGCCATAGCCACCAGCTTTACCCCCACTGGGTCGCAGGGATCGGGCGGGCTAGCAGGATCGATGTCGGGCTGCGCCGTTGCGGAGGCTTCTATCTGGCGAGCACCGCCGGCGAAGCGGCGTCCGTCGCCGCTGCCGTGGCGTACTGGCATGAACTCGGCATCTCCGCCAGCATCGTTTCCCGAGACGAGTTGAAGCGGCGGCTCCCGGCGCTCGCCCACTGGGCCGACTCGCCCCGTTTTCGGGCAGCAGCCTGGGTCGATGACGAATGGCAGGTCCGCCCGGCCGAATTGGTCAAGGCACTCCTATCGGCCTGCCGATCGGCCGGAGTCCGCGTCGACGAAATGGTCGAGGGGCGATTGGAACGCCATGGCGACCGAGCTGACTTCTGCGTCGAGCGAATCGGGCAGCCCGACCCGAGACCAGCTGAACGCACGGCCAACAAGTCGAAGCCGGACGCCATCGTGTTGTGTGGTGGGGCCTGGACCGGCGTGGCCGCTCGCGACTTCGGCTTAGAACTGAGCGTTGTGCCGATCCGTGGTCAGATGCTGCGGTATCAACTGGCAGCCCCCCCGTTTCACTCCATTGTCAACGAAGGGCACCGTTACTTCGTACCCCGCGAAGACGGGTCGCTGCTCATCGGAAGCTGCGAAGAAGAGGTCGGGTTCGAACCGGGAACCACGCCCGAGATGCTGACGATGCTCCGCGACTGGGCGGTCGGAATGTTGCCGGAACTGGCAGATCGGGAACCGAACGACTCCTGGTCGGGGTTGCGTCCGGCCGCCTTCGATGGCTTTCCTATCTTGGGGGCGATGCCGGAAGTCTCCAACCTGTTCGTCGCCTACGGGCACTTTCGGAGCGGCATTCACCTGGCCCCGGCGACGGCCGAGCGGATCGCCGACCTGATCGAGGGGCGGGAGCCGCAACTCGATTTGCCAGAATTGGACGCCGCTCGCGCACGAAACACAGGATCCGAAATCGCATGAGGAACCCTTCCATGCCAATCGACGTGACAGCCGATTTGAATGACGACATGACACTCGATCCCCCCGGCAGGATCGCCGTGGTCGGAGCGGGACCGCTTGGCTTGGAAGCGGCACTTTACGGTCGCTTCCTCGGCTACGACGTGACCGTGTTCGAGCGGGGACAAATCGGCGAATCGCTTCGCGACTGCCAAGACCAACCGCTGCCGATGCTTCCCAGCGAGTGCCTGTCGCCGTTGGCGGCGGGGGCGTTGCGAGCCCAGTTCGGAAAGGAATCGATGGCGAGTCAGCCCTCGCTTCCGCTGACGATCGGGCAGTGGCTCTCTGACGGACTGGAACGGCTCTCGAAAACCGACCTGCTGCAAGGCCGAGTGCTGACGGGCGCCCAGGTAACACGAGTCACCATGATCGACCCCACGCCAACGGACGATCCGCCCGCTGAGGGGCCACCTTCCCTGCTCCAGACGCCGGCTGGCGACGCGGAACCCGACGACGATTTCGAAGTGATCGGCGAGGTCCCGCCCGATTTTCGCGTGACCTGGGTCGGCAATTCCGAAAACGATGCGGCGGAGGACCGCAGCGATGCGGACCCGCTGACCCAATCGGCCGACTTCGAAGCGATCATTTGGGCGACAGGCGTCTCGAGCGACTCGGTCCCCGGACTGGAGGAGCACCTCACGGCCCCTTACTTTTTTCGCATCGGTGACGGGGCAGACCTGCCCGCGGCAGACACTCGCAGCGCCGATCGGCTCCGTTCGGGTTGGAATCAGATCGTCCGTCTCTACGCCCGACTCGGCGGCCGAGCAGGCCTCGACCTCTACCGCCCCCTGCGGCTCTAACGATCGACAATCCTCTTGCCGCCGAATCGCCTGACCAGGTATCACCTTGGGTGTCCGCCGGTGGAATGGCCGAATCCCCAGATCCGCACGGCCGTCATGGCCGGCATGCCTCTCATGAATAGCGACTTTGGGCCTGAGCCTACGGGGCTGACCAGTTACAGCTGGGACGAACTGTCGGAAACGGCCCCGGCACCGCGTCGCGAATCCCCGGAATCCGCGCCCGGGTTCGAACTCGACCTGCGGATCGTGCTGGGGCGGACTTCGATGAGGCTGGACGAGGTGCTGCGACTGAGATCGGGCGCGGTCGTGGTGCTCGACAAACGGGTCGGTGATCCGGTCGAAATTCACGTCAACAACCGGCTGATCGCGTACGGCGAGGTCCTGGTCCTCGAAGGGAAATTCTGCATCCGAGTCACAGAAATGGTGGGCAGCGGTGGCTGAACGAAACACTGAGCAGTCAGCCGAGCGAAATCGGCGATCGGTGGGGCTGGTGAGCTTTTTTGGACCAGCATCGATCGCTCTCTTGACGCTCGCGCTGCTGCCCCACCCGGCCGCGGCGACACCCCCCGGTGGCGAGCCGCACGTAACCCGACTAAGCCAGAACGCAGGCACGGCTGCGAACGCCTCGACCGAGGCCGTGATCGTCAGTAACCCCGGCGGCGGCCGGTCGGCGTTGACGGAACGACGATTGCAGCCGCGGAGTGCGCCCTCGGAGGATGCTGCCGCCAACCGGACGACGGGGCCATTCGGTTCCGGGCGCCCGGACAGTCCGGCGACCGATCGGGGCAGTTCTTCCACCCCCGTGATCACGGTCGTCTCCAGCCTCGCCGTGGTGCTCGGGCTGTTCGCGGCACTGGTTTGGATTTCTCGCAAAGGCGGTCGCGGGTCCGGCTCCGGACGCCTGTTGCCGGACGACGCCTTGCGTGTCCTGGGACACAAGCCACTCGGACAGGGTGGCTCGATCCTGCTGGTCCGTTGCGGCCATGGCTTGCTGGTAGTCGGGGTGTCGCCGACCGGCATGTACCCGCTCGCGAACGTCACGGACGATCACGAAGTCCGGCATCTCGTTGGGCTCTGCGAGGGTGGCCGATTGACCGAAGCGACCGAAGCCTGGCGCGAACTCCGGGCCGACCCTGCCGCCCGACAAGCCCCTGCCGAGCAACGCGAGCGGCCTGCCGCCCGCAAACGGCTGTTCGCGGAAGCCTGAACCGCCCGGCACGACGACAACCGGCTTCACGCCGACGCACCGGGAAGCCGCTTGGGCGTTGGGAACTCGAGCACAAACTTGGTGCCGCGATTGACCTCGCTCTGTACACTGATCCTTCCCCCGTGGGCCTCGATGATCTTCCGAGCCGTTGGCAGTCCCAAACCCGAGCCCCCGTCCTTGGTGCTGTAGAACGGCTCGAACATGTGCATCAGCGTCGTGTCGTCGACGCCGCATCCCGTGTCGATCAATTCCAACGCAACCCCGTCGCGGATCAAAGTCGTGCGGACCCACAACTGCCCCCCGCCGTCCATCGCCTCGATCGCGTTCTTGACGAGGTTCATCAGCGCGGCCTGAAGCGAATCGCTGTGCAACAAGATCACCGGCAGGTCGGGGTCGAGGTACCGTTGGATTTCGATCCCCGCGGCGTTCGCTTGAGCCCCATAGGCACGCAGCACGCGATCGACCTGGTCGTTGAGACTGCCGGGGACCAAATCGATCTGACTCAGCCGCGTGTAGCGGAGAAAATCCCGCAGTAACGCCTCCATCCGCTGGCACTGCTGGCGGACGATCTCGACCTTGTCGAGCGCGCGGCGACGGATCGGAGTCTCGCTCTCGGCCAAGTCCTCGCTCAACAGGTCGATGTTCATGTGAATCACCGACAACGGGTTCTTGATCTCGTGCGCCAGCGAACCCGCGAGTTCGGCCAGTTCCTCGTAACGATGCCGGATCGCGGCGATCTCGGCTTCGGCTCTGTCGGTCGCTGGCATGACGGGGGTTCCTGGACGAGAGGGACGCTTGTAGAGCGAGGCAAGCGGCGGGGTCGGCCCCAGCCGCGGACGAGCCTTCGCTCAGAGTGATCTTACCGTCCGGAGCCGGGAATCCCCAGAACGGGTCACAGGGGTAGCCGCCGATCGCCACAGGCTTCATCCCCGGGAGATTCTTGGTAAATTGCTCGCTTTCGGATTCCCCCCGCTTCGCGGTTTCCGTTCACGCGTCTCACTCAAGTCCGGCTTCCAATTCCATGTCGACCGTCCCCCCTGCCGCCTCATCGCCCTCTGTCGCGGCTGCCGCCGATCCCTACTTCCAAGAACTGTTTGCCGAGCGGATCGGCGGGGCGGGCTATGGAAAAGGGACAGAAATTTACAAGTTCGAGAAGATCAAGCGGGCGAAGCGGAAAGCCTTAGCCGATCACCCTCAGCGGCAACTGATCGATTTCGGCATCGGCGAAAACGACTCGATGGCCGCGGCAGCGGTCCGCGAGGTGATGGCGCAAGAGATCAACCGACCGGAGAATCGCGGCTACGCCGACAACGGGATCCCCGAGTTCAAAGAGGCGGTCGCTCGGTTCATGAAGCGTCAATTCGATGTGACGCTCGACCCGGCTACCCAGGTCAATCACTGCATCGGCAGCAAGCCCGCCTACGCGATGCTGCCGGCCTGCTTCATCAATCCCGGCGATGTCACGCTGATGACGGTCCCGGGATATCCGGTGGCGGGTACCCACACCCGCTATTACGGCGGCGAGGTCTATCGGTTGCCGCTCGTCGAGTCGAACGGGTTTCTGCCCGATCTCGATGCGGTCCCTGATGAGATCTACCGCCGGACCAAGTTGCTGGTGCTGAACTACCCGAACTCACCGACCGGCCGGACCGCGCCGCCCGAATTCTACGAACGGGTGGTCGCCCTCGCCAAAGAGAAGCGATTCGTCGTGGTCCAGGACGCGGCACACATTTTGCTAACCTTCGACGGACCGCCGCGTAGTTTTCTGCAGACCCCCGGGGCGGTCGATGTCGGCGTCGAAGTCCACTCGATGAGCAAGGGCTATGACATGATCGGCTGGCGGATGGGCTGGGTTTGCGGCCACCCGCGAGTCGTGTCCGCGTTCGCCGACGTCAAAGACAACAGCGACAGCGGGCAGTTCATCGCCACCCAAAAAGCGGCCGCCGCGGCCTTGGATGACGATTCGATCCCCACGGCGATCCGCGAAAAATACCGTCGACGGATGACGAAGCTGGTCAGCACGCTCCGCGAATGCGGCTTCCAATGCCAAATGCCAGGCGGCAGCTATTTCCTGTACACGCCCGCCCCAACCGGTGCGGCGGGCGGCGAAACCTTCGCCCAAGCGGAAGACGCGACCCGCTTTCTGATCGAGCAGCACGGGATCGTGACCGTCCCCTGGGACGACGCCGGCCCCTACCTGCGGTTCAGCGTGACCTATGTCGCCGCGGACGAAAAAGCCGAAGACGAATTGATGGCCGCAACCCGGAGCCGGCTGGCGGCCGCAGGACTGCGGTTCGGAGCTTCGTCCTAGCGAGGCCGGACCGGCGGGCCAAAGCGGTCGGTCAAACGAGGTCGGTGGCGCGCAAGGCGCGGATCAAAACGCCTGGTCGCGATCGACCGCTTCCATCACCTTCGTATTCCGCTCGACCGCGATCACGGTCGTCCGTTGCTTCATCGAATCACGACTCTGCGCGATCACAGGCAAAACCTGTCGCTTGTCGGGAAGCGCCACGCGGACGGTGAACGTGCCGTCGTCGCGAAGCTTCACCGGTTCCCCTGACAGCAGGACGGTCGCCCCCGGGGTCGTGCTGCCGAACACGATCAATTCCGCATCGACCTCGAACGGCAACGCCCGATGCCGATCGAGTGCCGCGTCGGTGTCGCTGCTCGAGTTATCGTCTGGGCGACTCGGCATCGGCCGCTGCAGTCGCTCCTCGAACAACTCCTTCAACTCATTCCCACCCGTCGCGTCGTAACCGCCGCTGAGCGAATAAATCCGCTCGTAATCCTCCGCGATGTCGCGCCAATGACGGTCCAACCGGTTGACGGCATCCGGCTTCGGGGTGCTGACGATGTTGCTGCGGCAGAGCGGATAAAACCGCTCATTCTCCGCCAAATAGCCGATTACAACCCGGAACCTCGACGGCGGTTGGTCGACATCGATGTACCAATTGGTAACCCCCCCATGGATCGGGATGTCACGAATCAACTGTTCGGCCCGATTCGAACCCGCATCGCCGACCGCCATCAGCCTCAAAACCGGCTGTGCCTTGTGCCACTTTTCACTCATCGCGACGCGGACCCGATCGACCGCGGCCCGTGTGATTTCCCAATCCGCTTGCAACCAGTACGAATCTCGCACGACCAGTGAAATCCGATCCTTGTGCGGACTCGTCTCGCTCTGGCCGGTCCCCCCACGGATCGCCAGACCGGCGACCAAAATCCCCGTCGACAAGTCCTTGTTCTGCATCGCTTGCAGGCTCCGGCGCCGCATTTCCTCGCGAATCCGCTTGGATTTCGCCGAAACGGGCGGTGCCGCCGGCGCCAATTGCACCGCCTTTTTTTGAGTCGCGGACCGCTTGCCCGCGGACTTGCCAGCCGTTTTCGTCCCCTTCCCGGTGGCGGCTCCCCTGTCGACCCGCCCCGTAGAAGCCTGCTTCGCGGTCTTAGCCGATGGGGCGGACTTGGATGCTGCGGACGCCGGCGCACGTGACTTACGATCACGTTGGGCCTGAGTCGTGCCCTTCGTCGCTGCCGCTGCGGGGGAGTTGGCCGCCTCGCCCCCGCGACCGGATGGGGTGCGAGCACCCCGTGCCGCCTTGGAAGAAGTTGACTTAGCCGAGCCCGACTTCGGTGACGTGGCTGCTGGCTTGCCACGCGGAGCAGATTTGGCTGCCGGCTTGGATGCCGATTTGGCCGGAGCGTTCCCCCTGGGCTTCGACGGGCCGCTCGGCTTTGCCGAATCAGCCTCCGGCTTGGGGCCGCGTCCCTTCCCCGCCTTCATCGCGCCCGTCTTTGTCGCGACGGCCTTCGGCGCGTCCGCTTTTGACGCGTCGGACTTTGGCGTCTGCCCCGTCTTGCCCTTGCTCGGACCGCTCGGCTTCGCTGACGGTGCCTTTTTAGCGTTCGCCGTACCGACCGCTTGGATCAACTGCTGCTTGTTCATCGAACCGCGTCCCTCGATTTCGAGTTCCCGCGCCATTTCGGCCAAGCGATCGCGTGTCAGTGACTTCAATTCCCCGGTGGTGGTCAATTTCAAACTCCCCATTGTGATTTCAAGTCACCGACATACGGCTATTTAGCTGATCGCCACCTCGCTCTTCGCAAACCTTCCGACCCGGAGGGTGGAAGATTTTCAATACGAAAAAACGCCCTGCCGATCCCTGGTCCGTTCGACGATCCATCCCGTGGGCGGGCGACCTTCGATCCCAGCAATGGGACCTTGTCCGCCTCAAAAAAGTATGATTCGGATCTGGAAAACTTCCAGTCCCCGCCGGAAAATCGAATTGTTCTGTGGATGATCTTCACGCCGTCCATGTGCATGACAGCCACTTAACGGGGGTTTGAGCTCCTGTATTAATGCGAAGAAATCGCCCCAAACAGGGTCCGATGCGAAGGCGGCCCGACAGCTTCCTCCGCTGGGCTGGGGGCGCGGCGAACCCCCTGCCCGCCCCACCAATCGGGGTCGTCAAGACCGGAGCTTTAGGCAATAATCATCGACTTCATCAGGTTCGATTCAGCCGGTCGGAGTCGACCGATCGGAAACGGGCGATGAAACGAACGACGGGCCACCGCCGGCCCGACGAGATCAGGCCCGACCAGTTCCGGCCCGTGCGGAGCGATCTCGTGTTGGCATCCGCTGACGATCCATCGAGGATCGACGACAGGGCTCTTCGTTGCAGGAATTACGACGGTGAGGAAACCGATGCGAGTGACGCCGGCACGCACCGACCCATGTGGTCATTTGGCGAACCTTTCGGCACACCGCCGGGCCGACCGCTCGGGCCCGGTTCGCTCTGCTCGGATCGCCAGGCTCCTGCTCTTGACCGCGTCCCTCTTGCTCTGGAGTCTCCTGCGGCCGGTGAGTGCTTCGGCGCAACCCGCCAACTGGTTCGTCGACTCGTTGACCGAAGTGACGTCGGGACTCGCCGTTTTGTTGCCCGAGTTGCAGCGGGCCGGTCCCCGCTCCGCCTCTTGGGAGGTAATCCCGAACTTACGTCAGGTCGAAGCGGACACGGCGACCCTGATCGCGCGGACCCGCCGGGGCGAATCGTATGAATCGGTTGCCGCCGCCTACCAAAACCTCGATCTGCGGTGGCGCGACGCATCCTACCGGCTGCGAGCCTCCGGCCAACTCCCTTCCACAGCGGGCGTCCATGTCGGACGAATCGATGGCGTCTTTCGCAAGATCGATCGCCGGCTGGGGTTACAACCGCCGATCGACCGGGTTCGACTCCGCGACCTGATGATCGTCACGCTGACCTACATGGACGCGATGTTTGACGACATCCGGCTGTCTCAAGGTTTCTCCCAGCAATCCGAGGAATGGCTGGTCAACGGACGGGTGCTGCGCGAACGCCTCCGCCAAGAATCGTATCGCATCGACGGTTCCGAATTCGACGACATCGTCGCCAGCTTTACCGAGTTCGTCGTCGCCTGGAGGGCCTACGCGATGGGGCTCCATCGGCTGAACGACCCCCACATCCTTCGGCGGTTGGAGTCGATCCGCCGCCAGGGCGAGGAGGTTTTCGCGACGTTGCGGATTCCCGCCGCCATGGACCAGGCAGAATTGGTAGTCGCTAGCCGTCGACTGCCGACCGATTTGAACCAATTGGCCGATCGGGTCGGGGCGTGGGGGGCCGAGCGATTGACCGCGGACCAATTTCGCTTTCGGGAAACCTGCCGGTCTCTGGCTAAGCAGGGCGAGGATTTGTCGGCAGAGATCAGCCGCAGCGGTGTCAGTTCCGTCGCCCAAAGCCAGTTTTCGCAGATGGACCAGACCTGGCGCGACGGCCTGCGGCTGATGGCGTCGGTCGATCCACGCAGTGGGGTCCAGCCGCTGCTGGCACAGGTGAACACCTCGTTCCGACAGATTCGTGATTTGCTGGGAGGCAATTCCTGGCGCAGCCAGACCGAACTATTGGCCCTCGTCGCGTCGCTGGACGCCCACTCCGAACAATTCAACTCGAACCTCCAGCGGTTTCAGCGGCTGCTGGAACCGGCCGCCTATCGCGACCGCCTCGGGGTTGCCGCCCAAAACTTTCAGCAGACCGCCAAAACGTTGCATCGCCAAGTCGGTGAGACCGGCGACCCGCAACAAGCCTCAGAGACGACCAGGTTGCTCGTTCGTCAGTGGAACGAGTTGACGCCCTTGGTCAATGAACTATCGTCCCGGGGCCTGCCAGCAACTCGCACCGAGTGGCTGCTGACCCCTTACCGTGACCTGTATCCCCTGGTCACCCAAGCCTCCACTTTGCTGACGAGATAGCGGTCTGATGACGATTCAACGCAAGCCGACTCGCGAAGTCCGCATCGGCAACCTGGCTATCGGCGGGGGGCACCCGATCGCGGTCCAAAGCATGACGGCGACCAAAACCCAGGATGTCGCCGCAACCGTTCGGCAGGCCGAAGCGCTGCGAGAAGCGGGTGCGGGGGTCGTCCGGATCGCGGTCGATAGCGAACGGGATGCCGAAGCCTTGGCCGAAATCCGCCGCGGGACCACCGCCAATCTGGCGGTCGACCTGCAGGAAAACTTTCGCTTGGCCGAACTGGTCGCGCCGCACGTCGACAAGATCCGCTACAACCCGGGACACCTCTATCACCACCAGAAAGACCGCCCCTGGCAGGAGAAGGTCCGTTTCATCATCGAACAAGCGGTTCGAAATGATTGCGCCGTCCGGATCGGCGTGAATTGCGGCAGCGTCGACCCGGAAAAGAAGGCCTCGTTCGACCCGTCCGACTCGATCACCCCGATGCTGCAAAGCGCGTTGGAACACTGCGAGTTCGTCGAGTCGCTCGGCTTCACCCGCTTCTGCGTTTCGCTCAAGGACAGCGACCCGGCGAAGGTGGTGGAGGTGAATCGGCGGTTCGCCGAACTGCGTCCCGACGTCCCGCTGCACCTGGGCGTCACGGAAGCCGGCCTGCCGCCCGACGGGATCATCAAGACCCGCGTCGCGTTCGAACAATTGATCGGCATCGGTATCGGCGATACCCTGCGGGTCTCGCTGACCGTTCCCAACGATCGCAAGCCTGAGGAGATCGTCGCCGGTCGCGAGATCCTCGCCGACATCGCCGCTGGACGTGTTCGGTCGGTCGTCCGCTTGCAGGCGACGGGGCTGAATATCATCAGTTGCCCGAGTTGCTCGCGGGTCGAAAATGAGGCCTTTGTCGAGTTGGCCCAAAACGTGAAGGAGCTGACCCGCTACGCCCAAGAGCATGCGCTGACGATCGCCGTGATGGGTTGCCGCGTGAACGGCCCCGGAGAAACCGACGAAGCCGATCTGGGATTGTGGTGTGGCCCCAACCGAGTCAATCTCAAGCGGGGTACGGAGGTGATCGGTGCCTTCACCTACGACGAAATCCTGCCGCGGGTCCGCGAGGAGCTCGATCGGCTGATCAGTCAACTCACCTCGTCTCGCTCCTGAACCACTCATCTGCTTCCCTTCCCGCCACTTTGCGTCCCTGCCTGACCCCTCGGCCTCGTAATTCTCGCAGGCCCCGTCCGGACGCGGTGGCCCACCCCGACACGCATCGACACCGATGACCTTCTCCCCCACACTCCTGCTACTGATCGTCGCCCCCTTGGTGCTGGTCGGATTGATCTTGATGGCCGTCTTCGCGCGGCGGCGGTTCGTACGAATGTTCTTCCGGCCGCTACTCGCGAGCCTCTACCGCCCGCGGGTGATCGGCCTGGAAAACCTCCCCAAAACGGGCGGCGTGGTGCTGCTCAGCAACCACCAGTCCTGGATCGACGGCATCTTGCTGCTCTGGATGCTCCCCCGAAATATCAAGTTCATCGTCGACGGCAACAACTTTTCCCACGGCCCTTTGAAGTGGTTAGCTGGCGCCTTCGACACGATCTTGATGGAACCGCATCCCAAGTCGATCGCACGAGCGTTGATCGCCGGCCGCAATGCTTTGCACGACGGTGAAGTGGTCGGGCTGTTCCCCGAGGGGGCACTCAGCCGCACCGGGCATCTGCAGGCCTTCAAGCCCGGCCTGGGAAAGATCGTCAAAGGCAGCGATGCGATGATCGTGCCGACCTACTTGCACGGGATGTGGGGCAGCATTTTCAGCTTCTCCGGCGGCAAATTCTTTCGCAAAGTCCCCCGCGGTTTTCGCCGCCGGCTGACTCTCTACATCGATCCGCCCCAACCGGCCGACACGCCGCCGGATCGGTTGCGAAGCCGCATGCTGGCGCTCAGCGCCCGAGCGGCTCGCGAACAACGCGACCAATACCCGAGCCTCCCCAGCCAGGTCATCCGGGTCTGGCGTCAGGACGGCGGTCGACTCAAGGCCGCCGACTCCAACGGCGCGGAACTGACCGGCCGCACGATGCTGATCCGCACGCTGGCGCTCCGCCGGATGCTCCGCCGCGAAGTGCTCACGCAAGACGACTCGACGGTCGGCATCCTGCTGCCGCCGAGCGTCGCCGGGGTGGTGGTGAACGTCGCGATGGCGATCGACCGGCGGGTGACCGCCAACCTGAATTACACCGTCACTTCGTCGGTACTGAACGAGTGCATCGCCCAAGCGAAAATCCGCACGGTGCTGACCAGCGCGAAGTTCCTGGAAAAGGTCAGCTTCGATCTCGATGCCCGCGTGATCCCACTCGAGGATCTCAAGGACAAAGTCGGGACGCTCGACAAATTGGTCGCCGTCGTGCAGGCGGTCTGCATCCCGGCTTGCCTGCTCGATCGCCTGTTGGGCCTGCATCGTATCTGCCCGGATGACCTGTTGACGCTGATCTTCACCAGCGGTTCCACCGGCAAACCGAAGGGCGTGATGCTGTCCCACGCCAACATCAGCCACAACGTCGAGGTGGTCCGCCAAGCGGTCCGGCTCAATCGCGACGACGTTGTCATCGGCGTCCTGCCGTTTTTCCATTCGTTCGGCTACACCGTCACGCTGTGGAGCGTGATGATCCTCGGTCCTTGTGGCGTCTATCACTACAACCCGCTGGAAGCCCGCCAAATCGGCAAACTGGCCGAAAAGTACGGCGCGACCGTGCTTCTGGGGACGCCGACCTTCCTGCGGGGATACCTGCGAAAAATCGAACCGGAGCAATTCGCGAAGCTCAGCATCGTGGTCGTGGGAGCCGAAAAGATGCCCGCAGACCTGTTCGAAGCGTTCGAAAAGCGGTTCGGTATCCGGCCGGTCGAGGGCTACGGCACGACCGAACTCAGCCCGCTGGTGAGCGTCAATTGCCCCCCCTCTCGATCGGTCGTCGCGCACCAAATCGACCGCTTGGAAGGCTCGGTCGGCCGCCCCCTGCCCGGGGTCGCCGCCAGAATCGTCTCGCCCGACGATCTCGAGACGCAACTTCCCTGCGGCGAGGACGGCATGCTGCTGATTTCCGGCCCGAACGTGATGATGGGATATTTGGGGCAACCCGACCTGACCGCTCAAGTGATCCGAGACGGCTGGTACGTTACCGGCGATATCGCCCACGAAGACCCGCTCGGCTTCATCCATATCACCGGACGCCTCAGCCGTTTTTCCAAAATCGGCGGCGAGATGGTGCCTCACATCCGGATCGAGGAGGAACTCGCGGGCTGCTTGTCCGAAGGCGAACAGGATGACCAACTCCGGGTCTGCGTCACCGCCGTGCCCGACCCCAAACGGGGCGAACGGTTGGTCGTGTTGCACCTGCCGACCGAACGAACCGTCGACGAACTTCGCGAACGGCTCACGAAGGCGGGCTTGCCGAACCTTTTCATCCCCTCGGCCGATAGTTTCTTCGAAGTCGAAGCGATCCCGTTGCTGGGCACCGGCAAGCTCGATCTGAAGGGTTCGCGGGACCTGGCCGATCAACTGACCAGCGCTTGAACCGACGCCCCAATCCCTGGGAAACGCCCCCTGATGAACGAGCGCCCTGCTGAGCCAACCCCACAACCTCCGACGACAGAACCGCCATCGGCTGAACTCGTGGGCAAGCACAAGCCCGGCAATCGTCGGGTTTGGTGGCTAATCGTCGTTCTCCTGATCACGCTCCATGCCCTCGCCTGGCAACGGCCGGCGATCGCCGGCTGGATCGGCAGGCGAGCGATGGAGCGGGCGAGCCGGGATGACATGGCGGCCGCACGGGATTGGCTCCGGGTTGCCGAATGGGTTTCGCCCTACGCACCGGAAACCGCACTCGCCACCGCCCGCGTTCATCGGCGTGAAGGGAATTTGACCGAGTTCGGTCGCGAACTTCGCCGCGCCGAACATCTCGGGATCGACCCCGAACTGGCGCTCCGCGAAAGCCTGCTCGCGTCAGCCCAAAGCGGCCAAATGAGCGTCGCCGGACCGCAACTCGCAACGCTGCTTGAAACGGCCGGTGGCGACGAAGCGGAAATCTGCGAAGCGTACGCCCAGGGTTACATGCGGGTTCGCGATTTCTCCTCGGCGCTCGCCATGCTGCACGCTTGGGCCGGTGATTTCCCAAAGGATGCCCGCCCGCATGCCTGGATCGGACAAATCCAGGCCGAATTGTCAGCCAACGAAGCGGCCGAAGCAGCGTTCCGCACCGCCCTGCGGCTAGACCCAAAGAATGCCTCGGCGGCCCTCGGGTTGGCCCAACTTCTGTTGGACTTAAAGCGGCCGGCCGACGCCATTCCGCTGTTTCAGATCGCGACCAGCGACCCATCCTTGGGTGCCTCCGCGACGGTCGGCTTGGCGTCTGCACTGAAGGCCGAAAGCCGGCCGGAGGAGGCCGAGGCGGCGTTGGACGAGGCGTTGCGACGATTCCCGGATGACTACCGACTGCTCGTCGAAAAGGCAAACTCGGCCGTGGAGCAAGGGCGATATGCCGAGGCCGAGAGCGTGCTGCGAGAGGAAATCGAAGCGGGCAGCAACCGGCGTGAAGTCCGCTACGCCTACGCACTGGCGCTGCGGGGTTTGGGCCGCATCGATGAAGCGACAACCCATTTCGAATATGCGACCGAAGCGGCCAAGCATACCGCCGTCGCAAACCGGTTGATCAACGAAGTTAACGAGGAGCCGGGAAACCTGCAGCGGCGGTTCGCGATCGGTTCCACCCTGCTCCGCTACGGCAACATCGAGGACGGGTTGATGTGGCTGCAAAGCGTCCTGGATGCCGACCCGCGACACCAACCGACTCATCAGGCGCTGGCCGAATACTACGAAAGCCAGGTCGCACGCCACCCTCGATGGATCACTCAGGCCAGGCGACATCGCGTCCAAGCCGGCCCGGCCCCCCCGGCCCTCCCTGCCGACTCACCAGCCCGTGCCGATGCAGGCGAGGAGGCCCCGCTGGCGACACCCACCGACCCGGCCCCTTAGCGGGAATCAAAACAACCCAAACGGCCCGCCTATGGGCACCCTGCCCGCGAAAATATTCTGTTTTCTAGTCCTAGCTTGTCTTTTTTTCTTGTTTTGAGTCGGCCGGCCTGATAAAAGAGAAGGCAGCGGCCGCTTTTGTCCGATGCCCCGAAGGGTTGTTTCAATCCCGTCACCTGGCCAATTTGGTCATGACGTCCATCCTTCGGGTCATTGCGGCCGGCGGCGGTTCAGTACCACCGACCGCCCGCTGGGTAAGGCTATTCGTCTTTTTTGATCCTCAGTCAAGGAGTTTGTCCGTGATGTTATCTCGTACTTCTATTCGTCCCAGACGGGCGTTCACGCTCGTCGAATTGCTGGTGGTCATCGCGATCATCGGCGTGATGGTCGGGCTGTTGCTGCCTGCCGTCCAAGCCGCTCGCGAAGCGGCTCGGCGGATGAGCTGCAGCAACAACCTGAAACAAATCGGTTTGGCGTTGCACAATTACCACGACACCTTCAACCGTTTGCCCTCGTCGGGCTTCCAGCATGCCGCAACCCCGCAAGAGCCGGGAACTTGGGAAGCAAGCAGCAAGGGGAGCCAGCTGGCCAAATTGCTCCCCTACATCGAACAACAAGCCCTTTACGACGCCATCCCCTTTAGTGGGGCTCCGCTGCCGCTGCTTGATGGGGGACGGCCGCCGGGAGCGGCCGAATGGCAGGCTTGGGTTCCGTCGCGAGCGCCAGGATCGTTCGATTTCAACGGGATGATGGTCGAGCGGGTTTGGCACGTCTCCGTACCGACCTACATCTGCCCTAGCTACAGCGGGATGGACCGATGGCAGTGGAGCGATCCGGCTAACGCAGGCCACCGGGCGTTGTCGAATTATGCGGTTAGCATCGGCGCCCAAGCGATGCCGTCACACAATTCGACCTGCAACCTATTCCCCGGTAACCTGTTTGGTGACGGTGCGGCCGGCCACGGCAATTCGCGCAGCGGCGTCAACGTGTCGGGGATGTTCGGTCGTGGCGAGTGGTTCCCCCGCTTCGCTGAGGTAAAGGACGGCCTGTCCAACACGATCGCGATGGGCGAAATCTTGCCTCACAAAGGCGATCACCACTGGAACGGTTGGATGCACTTCAACAGCCTGTGGACGGCTACCAGCGCCCCGATCAATTTCCCGATCGTCGGGATCGGCGAGCCGGGTTGGGATCAGTCTGTCAATCCGAGAGGCTTGGACAATGATGCCGGCTTCGGCTGCAACGGCTGGCGAAACTGGCAAACTTCGCAAGGCTTCAAATCGGAGCATGCCGGCGGGGCTCAATTCGTCTTCGGTGACGCCAGTGTCGCGTTTCTGTCCGAATCGATCGATTATCGGGTCTATCAAGCCTTGGGCGGCCGGAAAGACGGCATCCCAGCCCAGATCCCATAGTCGAGCCTTGTTTCTGGTCTGATTTTTGAAGGGGTGCCGATCGTGGCCGAAACGCTCGCGATCGCATCCCTTCGTTTGCTAACAGATATGGCGAATTGGCGAGAAATTCGTCACCGCCAAATTGACCGACTCACACGCGCCGCTCGTCCCGCCCTCCGCCTCCCTTTCCATTCAACGATTCACGATCCGATGAAAGTTCTTCTTCTGCCAGTTTGGTTGTTGGTTATTCCCGTCGCCTTCGTGGGTTGTGGGGGCGGCGACCTGCCGACCACGGTTCCCGTAACCGGCACGGTTACCCTCGACGGCAACCCGGTTGATGGGGCAACCGTCAACTTCATGAGCGATACCGAAAACCGACTCGCGTCCGGAAAAACGGACGCCAGCGGTAAATTCACGCTGCAAACCATCGTCGGATCACAGACCGCCCCCGGTGCCGTTGTCGGCGGTCACGGGGTCGCGGTTCTCAAGTCGGAGTCCGGTGGTCAAATGACCGAGGACCCGAAAGCCATCATGGAGCAGATGACAACCAATCCCGCGATCACGAGCGACTATACGCCCAAGTACATCATCCCGGCCAAGTACAACAACCCGACGATGTCCGGGATTCGGGTTGAAGTCACCCAAGATGGCCCCAACGACATCACCATCGAATTGACGAGCCGTTGAGGCCGTTTTTTCGGGAGCTCATCGCGATTATCCAGCCCGTTCGATCCGACGGCGGTGGTTCCTACGTAGAACCGCCGCCGTTTTTCGTTTTCGCACGCTCAGGAGCCATGATAAGCATGACCATCCGTGACCATATTGGCTTGGCCGTCCTGGTGTTGGTCGGGATCGTCTGCACCGCCTGCGGTCGACAACGGACCAAAGAAGATATGCTGGGGGGACTGTCACCTGAGATGCGACGCGCGTTAGAGGCCACCGACAGCACCCCAATGATCTCTGCCGGGATCGATCGGCCAGCCTTCGTTCCCACCGACCAAGCCGAACTGCGTGATGACGACGAAGTGATCGGTGTCGTGGTCCAGGGGCGACCGAAGGCTTACCCACTGGCCCAAATGTCAGGCCTGCTCGATCACGTCGTCAACGACCACGCGATCGACGCTGCGGGTCAACCCGCTGCGTTCACGGTCACCTACTGCAACGCGACCGAATGCGTGCGGGTGCTGGAAGCAGCGGACCATGCGCCGCAAACCAGTCTCGAAATCGGTACGATGGGAATGCTTGAGGGCGAGCTGCTGCTGTTTCGTGGCGACGTCCGTTTCAAGCAAGAGGAAACGGTCGAGGGTCTGCAAGACGTTCCCTTCCAACGGATGACTTGGAGCCAGTGGCAAGAACTCCATCCGGACACCGAAGTCTACGTCGGGCGTTCGCCGGACAAAATTCCGTCAGAAGAGCTGCGAGACGAACCCACAGTTGATCCCTCCTCCCCTTGACCTTTCTGAGCGAATCCCGGGTTCGGCTGCGCCCCGCCGAACGCTGCCCCGAGGTAACGTCATGAGGAAAAGACTCGCCCCGACCTTTGCCGGCCATCCGATCGGCCGACGGTCGTGGTTATCCGATCGGCTGAGAGCTGCGGGTTGTCCAGCAACGTCGCGATCAAACGATGAGCGGCGAGCCGAACAGCCAACGAACCCCGCCGCGATGGGGCCCCGTGCTGTCGGCGTTTGCTGGTTGAGCGGCTTGAGCTTGCTGATGCTCGTGCTGACCAACGGTTGCAAACGTGCCGAGCCGATCGCGGAGCGTGACGCCCCCCCGGCGATTCCGGCGCCCGCGCAGACCGGCTCGCCTGCCGAGCCACGAACCGCAGTTTCTGGGGCCATCCCCGCGGACGCCAGCCCGCTCAGGTTCACCGACATCACCCACGCCGCAGGTGTCGATTTCACTTATTCCAACGGCGAAGACCAGCAGCGATTCACCATTTTGGAGTCATTGGGGGGCGGGATCGGGGTGATCGATTACGACCGCGACGGCAGACCCGATCTGTTTTGTCCCGGTGGCGGGACCTTTTCGGACGACGAGCCGATCGGGTTCGCGTCCCAACTCTTCCGCAACCTGGACGGCGAACGGATGGAAGCGGTTGGCGAGTTTGCTGGGGAGGGATTTCCGCCGCGGTTTTACACGCACGGCGCGTTCGTCGCCGATTACAACCAAGACGGTTTCCCCGACGTCTTGGTCACGGGTTACGGGGGTTTGCAGTTGTGGCAGAATCAAGGTGACGGCACGTTTATCGAAGTTCACGAATCGGTCGGCTTGCACGACGACGCCTGGAGCTCGGCGGCCGCTTGGGCTGACTTCAACAACGACGGGATACTGGACCTGTACGTCGCCCACTACGTCGATTGGTCCTTCGAGAATCACCCTTTTTGCCGTGGCCGAACGAGCGAGGAACGGGACATCTGCCCGCCGCGTGAGTTTGCCGGACTGCCGGACAAGTTGTACCTGGGAACCGCTGAGGGGACGTTCCGGGACGTCAGTGAAGAATGGCAACTTCGGTCTGACGGCAAAGGCCTAGGAGTCTTGGTGGCGGATTTTGACGGCAACGGCCAAGTCGACGTGTACGTCGCCAACGACACGACCAACAATTTTCTCTATGCCAACGGCGGGCAGGCTCCCTTTCGGGAAATCGCGACGATCGCCGGCGTGGCGGCTGATAAATCCGGCATTCCCAACGGCAGCATGGGGGTCGACCTGCTCGACTTCAATCGCTCGGGCCGGCCGGACATTTGGGTCACGAATTACGAACGCGAGGATTTCGCTCTTTACCGCAACGAAGGGCCGAACGCGTTTTTGCATGTCAGCGACATCACCGGGCTGAACGTGCTGGGGGGACTCTTCGTCGGCTTCGGCACGGTTTGCGCCGATTTCGATTTGGATGGCCGCGAGGACATCATGGTCAACAACGGACATGTGATCCTCTATCCGACCGCATCGCCGCGAGCCCAGCAGCCGATCGTGATGTTGGCTGATGAGCGACGGTTTCGCCGCCTGCTGTTCGACGACGAGAATTACTTCTCCAAGTTTCATGAGGGACGCGGCTTGGCGGCCGCGGACCTGGACGGGGATGGCGATTTGGATGTGATCTTTTCGAATATCAACGCGCCGCTCGCGATCTTGCGGAACGATGGCCCTGGCGATCGGAATTGGCTACAAGTCAGGTTGGTCGGTACCCGCTCCAACCGTGACGCGATCGGCGCGATCGTGCGAGTGACGATCGAGGGTCAGGAACATGTCCGGTTTCGCAAAGGGGGCGGCAGTTACCTGTCGACCAGTCAAGAAGCCTTGTCATGGGGCTTGGGGGATGCCCAACAGATCGAGCGATTGACGGTCCGTTGGCCCAGCGGCGCCGAATCGGTCGTCGAGAACCTCGCTGTCAACCAAACCTTGACTCTGGTGGAGCCGGCGAATGACTGACGGGAATCCAGCGCGTTCGCGACCGTGGTTGAGCTTGCTGCTCGACCCGCGACTGTGGGCCGGCCTGTTGACGCTCAGCCTCGTTGGCTCGCTAAATTATCAGCGACACACTGACCCGCAGCCTCACTTCCTGGCCGGGATGGCGGGGGTGCAAGCCAACGACCGCAGCAAGGTAGAGAGTGCCATTGCCGCGTTGGAAGGACACCTTCCGTTTCGCGCACACCACGCCTACCTCACCGGTTGGGTACGGCTGCAAAGTGGCCAAGCGGAGGAAGCGTTGGGACTGGCTCTCACCGCGCAGGAGCACCCCGATTTAGAGGTTGACGCACGGGTTCTGGCCGGCCAGGCCGCCTACCGACTCGGGGCCGCCGGCAACGCCAAACTGTTTTGGGAAGCGGCCCTCGCGCTCGACCCCGATTGCCTGGCCGCCCATCAATGGCTCGGGGTGCTCTACTTCGACGTCGGCGCCATGGACAACGCCCTCACGCACCTTCGCGCGGTCTCAAGCCTGTCCCCCGAGGATCCCCGCCCCGACCGTTTCATGGGCTTGATCAATCGGGATTACGAACGACCCGATGTCGCGATCCCCCATTACCTGGAATCGCTCCGTCGGGGGCCGAACCAACCGGGTGTCGAACGGGTATGGCTGGAATTGGCCGAATGCCAGATCAAGCAACGCGACTACGAGGCGGCGCTCCAAAGCCTTGACCATTGCGGCGAATCGGTTCGCAAGCTGCGGCTGACCGCACGATGTTTGCTCAATCTGGGCGAACTCGATGACGCCCGCACGTTGGCCAATCGGGCGTTTGCTGCCGAACCGAATGACCTCGATACCTTGCAACTCAACGCCGAACTCGCCTTGGCCGATGGCGAGGTAGAAGCGGCCGAACGTTTCCTGCAAACGGCGATCCGCGTGGCCCCGTTCGATCACGGTGCCCGCACCCAGTTGGCGCAAGTCTTGGGCCGCTTGGGACGCGAGGTCGAATCCCGCGAGCAGTCCGCACGGGCGGACGAGCTGCAGGAGCAATGGCAACGTTTCTCCGACCTCCAAATCGACGCCATCAACCGTCCAACGGATTCCCCTCTGAGATACGAAATCGGGCAGTTCGCGCTGCAACTGGGCAAACCGGAACTGGCAGCCACCTGGTTCCAGGCAGCCTTGTCGATCGATCCCGGCTTGAGTTCGGCGGCTGAAGCGCTCGGAAAGTTGACGCCACCCGCCACCGATGCCGATGCCGATGCCGATGCCGAAGGGAACGATTAGCATCGTGCGGAAAATAGCTATCTGTTTTTTTCCAATCCGTTGGGTACGGCCACCGTCTGGCGACGGTAGCTACGCTCGCCAG
>RECD01000115.1 GCA_007694185.1 Planctomycetaceae bacterium | reverse complement strand
GGCGAGCGTAGCTACCGTCGCCAGACGGTGGCCGTACCCAACGGATTGGAAAAAAATAGACAGTTATTTTCCGCACGATGCTTAGTGCCGCTCCCCCGCCAGGAACCTGTCGGTCGTCACTAGCGATCGCGGGCAACCGGTCAACATCGGGATCGGCACCGCGCGAAATCGCCTGAGGAGGATCATGGTGCCGACAAAACTACAAATGGTGGCATCCTTGCACCGTGGGATTGACGAACATCGGCTCGGGGTGATCCGCCGTGGGCAGGACGCCCGCAGCGTGATGATGGCCAGCACCGCCTGACTTTTCCTGCCGAAAGGTCCGACACTTTCCCTGCGTCGGACCTGTGGGTCTCGTTACCATCGATTCCGTGAGTGGATGCTGGCGGCCGTGAGTTGCGGGAACTCGATCGGACGGGGGACAGTCACCGATCATCGGTGTTGTCGGTCGGCCGAAATCCGGACAGCAACATCTTTCGTCCTTGACCGATCCGGCGGGTTACCTGGATCGGGGGTCACAAGCTATCGGACGAGCAGGCAGCAATACCAGCCGTCGGCACCCTGCACCATCGCCGCGCCGCCGTAAGTGGCGGGCATGTCGAGGCAGCAGCTCAGGAAGCGGCCGTTCGTGTGGCCAACTCCTTCAGCACGCGCCCCGCCTAGCGAACCACCGATGTGGTTCTTGTGGCCGCGTGATGCGGCGATCCGAGCTTTCTGCAAGGCGAGCTGTTGCAGTTGCGGATCGGGAACCAGCGCCTGAACGCCGTTGCGAAGCCGCTCGTGATTCGCCTTTTCCAAGGCGGTCTCACCCGGCGTATGACTGAATGGCATCCCGGACGCCACCAGATTCCCTTCGATGTTAATTGCCTCAACCATGCCGCCCTTGGCCGAGGTCGCCGACGCACGTTTCACGGTCCCGTTGCCCGCTCGCGCAGACGACGGAACAGCGGTCACCGAAGCGGGTCCGCTATTGACCGGAACCCCATCGACCGAGATCAATTTTTCGCCTGGGTTCAGCGGAATGTCCGCGTAACGCTGGCTGTCCGCTGCAACAGCGGTCCCAGCCACCAGGCTCAAACTCAGCATTGCCAACAGCATTTGCTGTCGCATCATGTCACTCCCTTAATCGAGTCACAGAATCACCAAAACGGACGCACTTGGCAGTCCGGTCGCCAGCCACTAGGCCAACGACGCCAGCCATTGAAGGCGGCTAGGCCGCGATTCGACAAGTGGGGGGGGCCTTGCCGATTAGGTTGACTCTGCGGCCTCAAAAAAGACACCGATATCGGAAATCCGCTACTTCTACGGAAATCTTACCGGCCCCCGCCTTGCGCAAGTTTCCCAATTTACCGAATTAAAAACCGTGAAATTTTTTGGTGTTTGCGCCGAATGAGGCTAACGCTTGCCGCCATGGTCGGTGTGGCGGCGGGAACCAGCGTGGTGTGGTGGTGTGTGCCAGCGTGGTGTGGTGGTGTGTGCCAGCGTGGCGTGGTGGTGTGTACCAGCGGTGCCAAACGATCGAACGCCCGACCGAGCCTGGAGCGGGCCGTCGAGGAGGCAGATCTGCGATTCGCCAACCCATCCCCACCGCTGCTACCAACGACCAGTTGCGGGGAGTTTGGAAACCGGATGACGTGACTGGCTTACGCCACACAACGACCGCTAAGTCGATCTCCCGCAAAGACGCCAGTCATCCCGGATGCCTTCGGCCGCTCAATGCGTTCGGACCTCGTGCCCCCGACCATGGTAGACTAGCCGTTGTGAGCCGACTCAAACGATGGCTGGCAACAATCGAACATGCTGAGCTAAATTGTTGCTCGACTCGACTCAGTTGCTGAAGTCACGGCCAGAGTTGTTCTCGTACTCAGGCTGTTGGACCGACCCTGCCGACGTGCCAGCTCACGTGCCAGACGACGTGCCTGCCGACGTGCCAGCTCACGTGCCTGCCGACGTGCCAGACGCCGCTGCGGGGCGCCCCGTCGCCGGGTGAACTTGGGAGTCCGCTCAAAAATACAACGGAAAGGAAAACCTCATGACGGCTCGCAACATCGTCTTGTCTTCGCTCGATCACGCCAGGTTGCAAGATTTGCTGATCACCGCCAATCAGTTCGCTCCCGCGAAGACGCCGATCCTCGATATTTTGGAACGCGAACTCGCTCGTTCCAAAATCGTTTCGCCCGAAGAAATACCTCCCTATGTTGTGACCATGAACACAAGTGTCGGCCTGATCGATACGACGACAGGGGAAGAAATGAAATACACGCTCGTCTATCCGGCCGATGCGAATCCCCAGAAAGGCAGGCTTTCAATCCTTTCCGATCTCGGCGTTGCCATCATCGGTTTTTCCGTAGGCGATACCATCGAATGGGATTTTCCGGATGGCGTCCGGCGGTTGAGAATCGACATGATCTACTTCCAGCCGGAGGCGACCAAGGATTACGATCTGTAGTGGCGGACCCCGCGCAACGGCAGGTACCTCAACAAAAGTATTTTGTTTAATCCGCGCGACGGACCGACGTTGGCGTTGGATAACGAAAACAAGTCATGCTGGGCGTGACCTGTTGAAGTGTTTTAAGTATGCCGAAAGGTGTCCGTTGACAAAGCAAACACCAGCATTTGGCTGTGTTCATCGCCGGGTCAGCGGGAGGGTGTAAGCCCGCCGGTATGCCATTGTCGATGTACCGGATGCCGCTACATCACTGCGGCAGAAGGCTTGGTGGGCAGGTCGACGGGTGTCGGCCCGCACAACTTGAAGGCGCTCATTCGCAGCTGCCTTGGGATCGTGCGGTAAAAAAGTGTCCGGAACCTTTTGCGAGGAACTCGCCCTTCGGGTGCTTTGCACAAGAGGTTCCGGACATTTTTTTACCGCTCATTGCTTGGCTCATCGCTAGGGTTCTGTCGAAGCGATCCTGTCGACGTGCTTATCCGGTAGAATGGCGGCTCCCCGGTTTGTTCCTTTGTCGCATGTCGCCCTGTGGAGCGTTCGCAAATGCCCAATTCGCTTTCGCCTTGCCTCGGATTGCTGCTCGTTGTCTTGTCGGCCGGATCGGTTCGCGCCGAGAACTGGCCGAATTGGCGAGGGCCTCGGGGGGACGGGACGAGCACCGAAACGGCGTTGCCGCTCCGCTGGGATGCCGAAACGGGCGAAAACATTGCGTGGAAATTCCCGGTTCCGGGCCGCGGTCACTCGTCACCGATCGTCTGGGGCGAACGGCTGTTTCTGACGACTTGCATGGAAGCGGACCAAGCTCGCGTGCTGATCTGCTTGAACAGCCGAACCGGCGAGGAGTTGTGGCAAACCGAGGTCTTGCGATCGCCTTTGGAAACCATCCATAAGTTCAACAGCCACGCGTCGGGGACGCCGGCGACCGATGGCGAAACCGTATTTGTCCCCTTCCTGCAAGTCGACGGGACGACGATCCCGGCCCCGAATGTCGGGGCACCGCGTGACATCACGCCCGGACGAGTCATCCTGACGGCGATCGATTTTGACGGCAAGCAGCGGTGGCAAACCGATGTCGGCGAGTTCATCAGTGCCCACGGGTTCTGCAGCTGCCCGGTCCTGTATCGTGATCTTGTGATTCTCAACGGCGATCATGATGGCGACGGTTACCTGGTCGCGCTGGATAAGGCGACCGGCAAGGAGGTTTGGCGGACCGGGCGTGAACAGGGCATCCGCAGCTACGTGACACCGATCATCCGAGAAATCGGCGGCCGCGATCAACTCGTCCTCTCCGGCAGCGGCCATGTCGCGGCGTTCGACCCGACGTCCGGCGAATTGATCTGGAAGGTCGACGGTCCGACCGAGCAATTCGTCGCTTCGATGGTGTTCGATGGCAAGCGGTTCATCCTCGCCGCAGGCTACCCGACTCATCACGTGATGGCCATCCGTGCCGGTGGTGAAGGTGACGTGACCGCGACCCATATCGATTGGCATGTTGACCAATACGTCCGTTGCTACGTCCCCTCACCCGTGCTGATCGACCAGTGGCTGTTTGTCGCCGACGACCGCGGCACCGCCAACTGTTTTGACTCGACCGACGGCACACGCATCTGGCAAGCCCGCTTGTCCGGCGCGTTCAATTCCTCGCTCGTCGCGACCGACCGATCGGTCTATTTCTTGGCGGCGGACGGGGTGACGAAAGTGGTGAAGCCGGCGGCCCAAGCAAACGTATTAGCCGAAAACAGGCTGGGGGAAGCCTGCGACGCTTCGCCGGCGATCAGCCAGGGACGGCTCTACATTCGCGGGGAACAGCATCTGTTTTGTATCGCGGACCGCGACGCCGCTGAGGTCGATGCGTCCGAGTGATTCAACGGCGAATTCGGCTAACACCTCAGTTCGGCTAGGGATCGCGCGGTAAAAAAGTGTCCGGAACCTTTTGCGAGGAACTCGCCCTTCGGGTGCTTTGCACAAAAGGTTCCGGACATTTTTT
>RECD01000238.1 GCA_007694185.1 Planctomycetaceae bacterium | reverse complement strand
TTGGCTTAGAAGCAGCCACCATTTAAAAAGTGCGTAACAGCTTACCAGTCGAGCATTTCTGCGCCGATAATGAACGGGAGTAAGTATTTCACCGAAGCAGCGGGCTCTAGCTTGCTAGAGCGGTAGGAGAGCGCCGATGATCAGATACAAGCCATACGGAAACGAGTGGTGTCGGGGTCATCGGGTGATTATGCCGGAATGAGTAACGATAAAACAGGTGAGAATCCTGTTCGCCGAAAGCCTAAGGTTTCCTGGGGAAGGTAATTCCGCCCAGGGTTAGCCGGTGCCTTAGTCGAGGCCGAAGGGCGTAGACGATGGACAGCAGGTCAATATTCCTGCGCCACTGGCACACTTCGATGCTGGGACGGCGTCCGAAAAGTGAGCGGTACGACTAGAAATGTCCGTAGCGAAGGCCAAGGTGTCCGGGGTTAAATGACCGGGCGTAAGCCAAGGCGTAGCTCGAGAGCACCTAAGTTCTCGAAGTCACTGGAAGGACGTCCAAGAAAAGCAGCTAAGATAGTGTGTGTCGGTGACCGTACTAAAACTGACACAGGTAGGCGAGATGAGTAATCTAAGGCGCTCGGGAGAACGGTGGTTAAGGAACTCTGCAAAATGGCCCCGTAAGTTCGCGATAAGGGGCGCCCACGCAAGTGGGCCACAGAAAATCGGCTCTAGCGACTGTTTATCAAAAACACAGGACTCTGCTAACTCGCAAGAGGATGTATAGAGTCTGACGCCTGCCCGGTGCTGGTAGGTTAAGGAAGAGGGTTAGCGAAAGCGAAGCTCGCGACCGAAGCCCCAGTAAACGGCGGCCCTAACTATGAGGGTCCTAAGGTAGCGAAGTTCCTTGTCGGGTAAGTTCCGACCTGCATGAAAGGCGTAACGACTGGAGCACTGTCTCGACCACCGACCCGGTGAAATTGTAGTTGTGGTGAAGATGCCACATACCCGCGGTTAGACGGAAAGACCCCGTGAACCTTTACTGTAGGCTGATATTGGGTTGAGGTATGTCTTGTGTAGGATAGCTGGGAGGCTTTGAAGCGGGCACGCTAGTGTCTGTGGAGCCGTCGTTGAAATACCAGCCTGGTCATGCTTTAATTCTAACTTCGATCCCATGAATCTGGGCGAAGGACAGTGTCAGTTGGGCAGTTTGACTGGGGCGGTCTCCTCCTAAAGAGTAACGGAGGAGTACAAAGGTACACTCAGCCTGGTCGGTAATCAGGCGAAGAGCGTAAAGGTAGAAGTGTGCTTGACTGCGAGAGATATAACTCGAGCAGGGACGAAAGTCGGTCTTAGTGATCCGGTAATCCCGAATGGAAGGGTTATCGCTCATCAGATAAAAGGTACTCCGGGGATAACAGGCTTATCGCCACCGAGCGTCCACAGCGGCGTGGCGGTTTGGCACCTCGATGTCGGCTCATCACATCCTGGGGGTGAAGAAGCTCCCAAGGGTTTGGCTGTTCGCCAATGAAAGTGGTACGTGAGCTGGGTTCAGACCGTCGTGAGACAGGTCGGTCCCTATCTGCCGTGGGCGTACGAAACTTGAGGAGATTCTTCTTTAGTACGAGAGGATTTAGAAGGACGTAGCTCTGGTGTACCAGTTGTCACGCTAGTGGCACGGCTGGATAGCTAACTACGGAAAGGATAAACGCTGAAAGCATCTAAGCGTGAAGCCCTCCCCAAGATTAGGGTTCGTAAGTCATTTGACGAAAGCCCCCTGAAAGACGATCAGGTTGATAGGCTGGACGTGTAAGTGGGGTAACCCATTGAGCAAACCAGTACTAACGGGCGAATGATTGGCCGTCGATATCTCGCACTCTCGACGGATCCATATTGCTAATCGTCTCTTGAAGACAACTTTTAATTGTAAGTCCACTACCAAACAACCGGCCTGATGGCGGCGAAACATTCGTCGTCAGGTCTTCCCGGCGAACATATCAGAAAGGTCACACCTGTTCCCATCCCGAACACAGCAGTTAAGCTTTCTGAGCCGATGATAGTGCATACCAGCGTGAAAGTAGGTATCGCCGGGTTTTAAAAAGCCCCGTTCACTTTGTGGACGGGGCTTTTTTCGTTTTTGTCCGGGGTACTTCTGGCTGCCATTCGGCATTCTCAAGACAGGCCACTGCCAGTTGATCGGCGGCGTCACTGACTCCCTGGTGTCGACCGATTGTTTGACACGCCGGTGCTCCGATCGGGTATACTGAAACCTTCGCGGTGGCTGATCACCTTGTTCGCTGCCGTCCCGCCTTTTTTCACTCGGAACCCTCCATGCGGTGTTTCCATCCACGCCGATGCGGCTTTCCCGACCTCGTTCCTCGGCGAGCAGTGACCGGCCTCGGTTCGTCATTCGTCGTGATGATCTACGGGCTATTCGTGCTATCCGGTGCGTCGCCGCTGCGCGGCGGCGAAATCGACCAGGCTTCCATCGATTTTTTTGAGAATCGGATACGGCCGGTTTTGGTCGAAAAGTGCTACGGTTGCCACGATTCGACGAAGGACCAACCCGACGGCGGTTTAGTCCTGGACCGCGCTGGCGGCTGGCAAGTCGGTGGCGATGGCGGTCCGGCGATCATTCCCGGAGATAGCGCCGCTAGTCTGTTGATGTCTGCGATTCGATACGAGTCGTTGGAGATGCCACCCGAAGGGAAGTTGTCGGACGAAGTCGTCCGCGACTTTGCCCGCTGGATCGATGCCGGGGCCTTCGACCCGCGTGACGAGGCGATGCCGGACGGGTTACGACGTGGCGAAATCGACTGGGAGGAGGCCGCCAAGTTTTGGGCATTTCAACCGCTTCTTGATTCGACTCCGCCGGATATCATTCCGGATTTCGGGGAACATGATGCGATCGACGCCTTCGTTCACGCAGGACTGAGGCGTGCGGGCCTGGAACCCGCGGCCGCCGCCGATCCGCTGGTCCGACTCCGGCGGCTTGCGTTCGATCTGACCGGGCTGCCACCGAGCCCCGAGCTGATGGCGGCTTTCCGAGCTGATCCCTCGGAAGCTCATTGGGTTCGGATCGTTGATGGACTGTTGCACGGCCCCGATTATGCGGAGCATTGGGCGAGACACTGGCTCGACGTTGTCCGGTACGCCGATTCCAACGGCAGCGATTTCAACGCCACTTTCCATGATGCTTGGCGATATCGGGACTTTGTGATCCGGGCGTTCGCGGAGGATTTGCCGTTCGACCAATTCGTGGTCCGACAGATCGCCGGCGATTTACTTCCCGAGGATTCGCCCGAGCGGTCCGCCGACAATCTCGTCGCGACCGGCTTTTTGATGCTCGGCACGAAAATGTTGAGCGAACGCGACAAAGCCAAATTGGAAATGGACGTTGTCGACGACATGATCGACACCGTCGGCCGAGCCCTTTTGGGCCTGACGCTCGGCTGCGCCCGCTGCCACGACCATAAGTTCGACCCGGTGCCCACCGAGGACTATTACGCGCTTGCCGGCATTTTTCGCAGCACCCAAGTGCTCGACGGCGAAAGCCAGAAGTACGTCAGCACCTGGCACAAACGCCCACTGCCTGTTGCGGAGGAACGAGCACGGGCGATCGCCCAATTCGAACAGCAAAGCGAGCAATTGAGGGCGGTACTGGCGACGGCCGAAAGCGAGTTGAAAGGGATCGAGGCGAACAAGCCACTCGGCCAAGGCAGTGTGGTGATCGATGATTCGCAGGCCGAAGCAGAAGGCGACTGGTTGCAGACGACCTACAGCAAGCCGTTTCACGGCGTCGGTTACGTTCACGATCAGAATCGGAACAAAGGCCAGATGAAAATCCGGTTTCCGGGCCCACCGAGGCCCGGCAAGTACGAGGTGCGGATCGCATACACCGCGGGCGGCAACCGGGCATCGAATGTGCCGATGACCTTAAACCTAGGCAGGGCCGGCATCGAGGCCGACGCTAGCGAAGAGGCAAAAGCAGACCGCGTCCGGGATTTTGTCATCAACCAGCGGACAACGCCCGAGATTTCCCCGTTCTGGCATTCGCTGGGAGAACATCTGTTCGGCGATCCTGCTGACGCGAGTCTCGAAATTCGCAATGATGGGACCGACGGATACGTGTTCGCCGATGCCGTTCAATACATCCTGATCGAATCCGATTCCGCTGAACCGGCGATCGATGAGGCGGAACGGCAAGCCTGGGAAGAAAAATTCGAATCGGCCAAACAATCGGTCGCTGACGCCCAGGCCGCTTTCGACGAGTTGCAGAGAACCAAACCGGAACCGCTGCCGATGGCAATGGCGGTTCGCGAAGCGGCCCAGATCGGTGATACGTTTGTCTGCATTCGGGGCGAAGTCGACAAACCGGGGCCGGAGATTCCGCGTGGTTTTTTACGGATTGCTACCGTCGGACCTACGGAACCGGTACCCACGGACCAAAGCGGGCGTTTGCAACTCGCGCATTGGATCACCAACCCGAATCACCCCTTGACGGCCCGGGTCATCGTAAATCGGGTTTGGATGCACCTGTTCGGTGAAGGTCTGGTGCGAACCGTCGATAATTTTGGGGCCCAAGGTGAACGTCCCAGCCATCCAGAACTGCTGGACCATTTGGCCGTCGAATTCGTTCGCGACGGTTGGTCGATCCGACGACTCGTCCGCAGGCTGGTGCTGACTCGGACGTACTCGCAATCGAGCCGTTATGACGAAGCTGCTTATCTGATCGATCCAGACAATCGACTGCTGTGGCGGGCCGGTCGTCGCCGGCTACCAGCCGAAGCGATGCGGGACACGCTGGTGTTGGCCACCGAAACGCTTGACAGAACCCCATCGGTCGCCCCGATGGCCCGTTTCGGTACTCTCGTGTCTCAAAACGTGGCGACACCGACCGAGGTAAAAGTGCAAACCACACCTCGCCGCTCGATCTATCTGCCGGTGATTCGTGGCGAATTGCCCAGCCTGTTGGTGACGTTCGATTTCGCCGATCCGGACCTGATCGTCGGACGTCGGGAATCGACCAACGTTCCTGCTCAAGGCCTGACCCTCCTGAACAACCCCGAAGTGGCAAAGTGGTGTCGGCAAATTGCCGCTCGCTTGATCCACGAGCATGACGACGAAGCAGCCCGGCTGATTTCCGCATACCATTGGTTGTTGCAGAGCGACCCACCGGCCGAAGTGGCCGATTGGATCCTTGAGTTCGTTGCCCAGGACCCTGACCCGGTCTCCGCATGGGCAAAGGCGGTTCAAGCCTTGGTGGCTAGCACCGCGTTTCGGTTTTTGGATTGACATACGCTTGATGACCGGGCTTTGCGGTACCAGCCCAGCCACATTGAGACACCCGAATCGTTTTCGAGCTTTCCCAGCCTACGGAGTTTCGCTCATGTCCATTCCTTGGATGAGTACCCCCCGCCGACAATTCCTTAGTCAATCCGCCTGCGGGTTTGGCATGTTGGCACTGGCGGACCTGTTGGCCTCGGAAACGAAATCGGTTCGAGCCGAGACCGTGACTTCTGGGGTGTCACCGGCAAGCGGAGCCGACTTGCTTGCCAGGTCACCCCATTTCCCGGGGCGTGCCAAACGGGTGATTTTTCTGTTCATGCATGGTGGCCCGAGTCAGGTCGACACGTTCGATTACAAACCGGAATTGCAGAAACGGGATGGCGAAACCTATTCCGGCCAGATGCCGAGCCAAATCGACGCGAAGCCGACGTTGCTGGCGAGCCCGTGGAAGTTCGCCCAACACGGCGACAGCGGGCTTTGGGTTAGCGAATTGCTGCCCCACTTGGCCGGCGTGGCTGACGACCTGTGCGTGGTCCGATCGCTTCACAGCCGTGGCCAATCTCACGGCCAAGCCGTCGGCATGGTGAATACCGGCAGCGACAACTTGGTACGTCCCAGCGTCGGGGCCTGGATCAGTTACGGCTTGGGCACGGAAAATCAGGATTTGCCGAGCTACATCGCGATCAGCCCGGCCAGCTCGCATGGTGGCCCGAGAAATTACGGCGCCGCGTTCCTGCCAGCGATCCATCAAGCGACCGTCGTGGGCGCCAACGGCAGGTTGGGGAACGGCCGCATCGCCGATTTGTTGCCGGCGGACGGAGCAGATTCGGACGGGACCGATCGACGCCAGCTCGAACTCCTACAGCGGCTCAACCGTGAACACCTGTTGCGCAGCGGCCCGGACGGGCAGATCGAAGGGGCGATCGAGTCCTACGAGTTGGCATTTCGCATGCAGCGGGCCGCCCCCGAGGTGATGCGGATCGAAGACGAACCGGAAGCCGTCCGCAGCCTATACGGCATCGGCCAAAAGGAGACCGACAACTTCGGGCGACAATGCCTGTTGGCGCGCAGGTTTGCGGAGGCTGGCGTTCGCTTCATCCAGGTGTCGAGCGGGAACGTCTGGGACCAACACGGCAAGCTCCGCGAGGGGCATGCGAAGAATGCGTTGGCAACCGATCAGCCCATCGCGGGCTTGATTCTCGATCTGAAACAACGCGGGATGCTCGACGACACCCTGATCGTTTGGGGAGGCGAGTTTGGCCGCACACCTGTCGTCCAAGGAAGCGACGGCCGAGACCACAACCCCCACGGTTTCACCATGTTTTTGGCAGGTGGTGGGACACGCGGCGGACATGCTCATGGGGAAACGGACGAATTCGGCTATTACGCCGCGACCGATCGGGTCCACATGCATGACCTGCACGCGACGCTTTTGCACCTGCTGGGCCTGGATCACGAACGGCTGACTTATCGTTACGCCGGCCGCGATTTTAGGCTGACGGACGTCTATGGGCGGGTGGTCCACGATCTGCTCAGCTAGCGACGCTGCGGGACGATTTCAGCGGGCGCTGCGTGACCTTTTTTGCGGGCCGAAGCCGGCTCGTTATCACGCCTTGCGGTAGGCCACCGGTCTGCGACGCTTCGGAAAGAGTTCACGACACAGGCCGCAGCGGGTACCATCGCAGCCTCGGGCGGTGCAATGCTCCCGTCCGTAATGAATGATTTGCAGGTGCAGGTCCCGCCAAGTTTCTGCTGGGAACAACTGCTTCAAATCACGTTCGGTCCGCGTAACGCTGGAACCATCGCTCAGGCCCCACCGCTGGGCGAGGCGGTGGATGTGGGTATCGACCGGAAAAGCCGGCATCCCAAAAATTTGGCTCATCACCACACTGGCGGTTTTATGCCCCACACCGGGAAGTGACTCCAACGACGGGAAATCTGCGGGAACCTCTCCGCCGAAACGCTCTAACAGCCCGTTCGCCAGCCCAGACAACGCCTTCGCCTTTTGCGGGGCCAAACCGAGCGGCCGGATGATTCGTAAAATTTCGGCGGTCGGCAGGGCCGCCATCGTTTCCGGGCTCCCACCAAACCGGAACAGCTCGGGGGTCACCTCGTTCACCTTTTTGTCGGTGCACTGGGCACTAAGGACCACGGCGACCAGCAGGGTGAAAGCGTCGTGATGAGCCAACGGAATGGGCGGTTCCGGATAGAGCTCGGCTAAACGTGTGGCGATCACCACCGCCCTGTCAGACCGTTTCACGCTCGTCGTTCCGAACCGGGATCGTCGGGCGAATCGGCCGCATCGGCGTGCCGTCCGGAGATTGCCGAATTCGATTGGATCTCGGCAACGAACTGGGCCACCACCGGACGTTGGTCAATGCGTGGATTGATGTGAGGCCGCATCGCCAACAGGTGAGCCTGGGCTTGGTTCGGGGTCATCCCGCGATCCCGCACCAACCAACAGAGCGCGACGGTCGCGCTGCGGGCCCGACCGGCCTTGCAGTGGATGTAGACCTTGTCTCCGTTTTCGACATGCCGATGAACAAAATCGACCGCTTCACGAACATCCGGCAGCGACGGGTGCGTGAAATCGGTTGTCGGGATTCGTAACTGCGTCATGCCCAAACGTTCGTATTCGGCAACGGGGCCGACATACTCCTCACAAGTGTTGACGACCGCCCGCACTCCGATCGCATGCAGACGTGCGGCGTCCTTTTTGAAGGGGTATCCGCCGACCAGAACATCGGGATCGATCGGGTCCCACCAATGACGCACCTTGAACCAGCGTCCGAGCAGACAGTTCCAAAGCAGCGTGGGGAAAAAAACAGACCGCGCGTACAGTCGCTGAAACGGGCCGGAACCACCGCGGGTGGACGTTGCCGATGCGTTCACTCAGGAGTCTCCGGCACGCGGTTCGGATCGCCCGGCAACATCCGGTCCAGCGCCTTGAGCGAGATCGGGAAGGCTGGCTTGAGCTCGCGCGATTGCTGCCACCAATCGGTGAGAACCTCAATCGTCCGGGGCGGGAGTTGACCACACCACTGCGTCGCCGCAACCCCGATTCGATCAGGAGCCGTGTCGGGGGTCGGGACGAGTTCCAACTCCGCCGCCGCTTGCAGCACAATCGGGATCAGCGCCAGCGACAGCAGGTCGGTAGGCCGATCGCCACCAACCGGCGGCGACACCGCCTCGGATGTTCGGGGTTCTGGGTGCAAGCCACGCTGCAGACCGATGCGGCCGATCAACCAAGCCAAACGCAAAACCTCGGGTACTTCCGGCACGGGATTGGTCAGCACGGCTTCGATCCACAACGTACCGCTGCGCGGGTCGCAATCACCGCCACCCCCGAGATAGGGCAACAGCAGCACGGCGGTCACCCCTTTTGGAAGGAAAGCCTCATGAGTCTGTTTGCCGATCAGCCGCAGCAACCCGGGGCCGACCGCCTCCCATTGTTCGCGCAGGGGTCGACCCCGCAGCGACAACTGTTGAGCCAATTTTGGAAATCGCTCCGAGAAGGTGATCCGAATCTCCGCGAGCCGCGAAGCGACCGCCGAGGCGGTCGAGTCGAGCGTCCATTCGCCGGCCCCGGCTACCGTCAAGGCTTGGCGACAAGCCTCCTGATCCTCCCGGGAACCTCCCGGATAACCCGCCGCCACCTCGGCTACCAAACATCGCCAAAAAATGCCCAGCTCGACATCATCCGCAGCCAGCCGCTGGGTCAGTTCGGTCAACGGTCCGGTCATCGCTGTCGCGAGACCGCCGTCGATCCCCACCCAGCCGGCAGCCCAGCATCGTGAGGCATGCAGCGGTGACAATCGGTCCCCGATCTCCCATCGCATTCGGGTCATGACGGTTCGCCCATTTGGACCCGAATCCAGGCCTCCAACTCGTCCAAATCGACGGGCGGATAACGCATCAAATCGGGACGCAGCGCCGTCGCCTCACGCATGTACGTGTGCTCGATTTCCTGTTGCGTTTTGGTAGTATTCCAATGCACCAAGACCCGGATGCAGTGCGACAGGGAACCCGGTACGGAAACCTCGTACCCGCAGAGCAGCGGCACATCGATCCAGCCGAGTTGTCGAGCGGCGACCGCAGGAAATTCCGCAGTCACGTCGCGGGTGACCGTGAAAATCACGCTGGCGACATCCGCCGAATCGATCCCGTTGCGGCGGATCATCAGCGCCAACAACTGTCGGGTCGCAGACAACACCTCGTCGCGGTTATCGTGCTCGATCGTCGTGGCTCCTCGCACCCCGCGACAAACGACCGGTCGACCGGAAACCGACTGGGGATCCGCAGGTGAAAATGGGCCGAGGGACGACATGAGCGGGCTGCGGCAGGGCGGGGCTGAAAGGGAGCGAGGTGGCCTGGGCACGACCTACGGTGCCGGCCGAGTCGCCAGGCGGGGATGGTCTACGTCGGGGTACTATAGACGAAACAGGGCGATCTGCGATACTCGTCCGGTACCGTCCGACCCTCGTTCGTCAGCATCCCCACCAACGGAAGGAGCCTCGCGTTGACCGAGCCACGCACGAAGTACCAAGAAAAGGTCATTAAAAATTACTATCGCAATCGGGACGCGATCGCGCTGCAAAAGGCGATGGAGCAGGTGACCGAGTTGTACCTGTCGGAAGGCAAGAAGCGAGCGACCGTCTGGCAGCGTCTGGTAGGCAATCTGGAGAAGATCGGCTTGCCCGCTGACCAGATCCAGCACCTGCAGGAGCAGAACGATCCGGCCTTGGTCGCCGAAGTGTTGAAAAAGTTCGCCTGAGTCGTCTGCCGGGTGATCGCCACCCCCTGCGGAGCGGTTGCTATACTGGGTCGTTAGCTTCCCCGGTCGTCACCCTGAGTGGCCGCCAGGGATCGCCCACGCTCTATCCGGCAGCCTGACGAACACGAGACACCACCATGCTTCTGCTCCCCTTGATCGCCACCACGGTCTCGTCCCCGTTTCCAAGAATAGGCGAACGGCTTTGGGGCGCGGGACTGGTCGCCCAAGCGGGGTCCCAGGTCGCCGCCCTGGTCGGTGTTGCCCTGGCTTTCGCGATCCTGGGGTTTTTGTTCGTCTTCGCGGTTCGCTACGGTAAGCTTTGGATCCAGGCTTTCATGTCGCGAGCCGATGTCAGCTTGATGAGCCTGATTCGAATGCACTTTACCAAGGTCACCCCCGAGGTGATCGTGCAGGGGAAGGTCATGGCGGCACAGGCCGGCCTCAGCATCGACCGAGAAACGGGGATCAGCACCCGGCGGCTCGAATCTCACTTCCTGGCGAATGGGAATGTGAAAAATGTGATCCATGCGATCATCGCCGCCCAGCGTGCCAGTATCCCGCTCGATTTCGACCAGGCCTCGGCGATCGATTTGGCCGGACGCGATGTCCTGGACGCGGTCCAGACGAGTGTCTACCCCAAGGTGATCGATTGTCCTGACCCGCGGCGGAGCGGCAAGACGACCCTCAGCGCGATCACTCGCAACGGGATCGAATTGCGGGTTCGCGCCCGCGTAACGGTTCGCACGAACTTGGAACAACTGATCGGTGGCGCGACCGAAGACACGATCATCGCCCGGGTTGGCGAATCGATCATCAGTTCGATCGGCTCGGCCAGTTCCCACTTCGAGGTGCTGGAAAACCCGGATATGATCACGCGAGCCGTATTGAGCCGTGCATTGGATTCGCAAACCGCTTTCGAGATCGTTTCCATCGACATCGCGGACATCGACGTCGGTGAAAACATCGGTGCTCGGTTGCAGACCGATCAGGCGGAAGCGGACACACGGGTCGCCCGGGCGAAAGCCGAGCGGCGGTTAGCCGAAGCGATCGCGCACGAGCAAGAAATGAAGGCCTTGGTGGCGAGCAATCGGGCGGCGTTGGTCTTGGCCGAAGCCGAAGTGCCCCAGGCGATGGCTGAGGCCTTTCGAGGTGGGCGGATCAGCAGCCAGGGCGTTTGAGCGTCGAACCCAACGGAATGTCCGCTTCACACCCCGGTCCGGCCGACTCGCCCAAGCCGCGCCTCGCTGGCTCCGGTATGCCGCCGATCGGTGCGGAACCTCGGCGATCGGAACGGGTCCGTTTCCCCGGTGGAAACGGGTTCGAATTGGCCGGGATCCTCGATTTGCCGGCAGAGATCTCGACGGGTTCCCCGACGATCGTCTTTTCCCACTGCTTCACCTGCGGCAAGGACTTGAAGGCGATCGCCCGAATCGGCCGTGGCTTGGCGGCTCAGGGCATCTCGGTGCTGCGTTATGACATGACCGGCCTGGGCAATAGCGAGGGGGAGTTTTCCCGAACCCATTTCAGCAGCAACCTGGCCGATCTCCGTGCGGCAATCGCGTTCGCCCACACCGCTTTGGGCCCCGTGACGGGACTGCTGGGACATAGCTTCGGGGGAGCCGCTTCGCTGGCGTACGCGGGGATGGAACGCGATTCATCGATAGCGCCGCGGGCGGTCGCTTCATTAGCCGCCCCCAGCGAAACGCACCATTTGGCCACCTTGATGGCACGCCGGAACCCCGACATCGAGACGCTTGGAGAAGGACGAGTCGAGATCGGCGGTCGAAGCTGGCTGATCCGTCGGGAGATGCTGGCTGACTTCCGCCTTCATCGGTTGGAAAACCTGATCGCCAAGATCGCGGTGCCGCTGATGGTGATCCATTCACCGGCCGACAAGACCGTCAGTTTCGATCACGCCCTGCGGATCATGCAGTTTGCATCTGCGCCGCGTCAGGCCGGCGAGCCACCCCCGGTCAGCCTGGTTGCCCTAGACGGGGCAGACCATCTTTTGGCAGAACCCCCTCAGGATCTTGGCTATGTAGCCGGGCTATTGGCGGCGTTTTTTTGGCGATACCGTGTGTAGTTTCTGTCTCGTCTCGGCCAACATCGCCCGCCTCGGAAGGATTGCGGCATTTTCGTCCGCCGTGGTTTTGCTCACAGCCACCCCCCGCCCCGTCGCGGCGGACGATTTCTTGCAGGGAATCCCACCGGACGAGGCCCGGCAACTGCTCCAGTGGGGTGTCGATTGGGTTCGCCAATTGATCCCGGAGACCTACCATAACGACAAAAAATGGGGCCAAACGAAGCAGATCGTTTCGGGGCTCGACATCCATACCAAAGGCGGCCGACTGCACACACGCCGTCGCCGGAAAGCGGTGGAACACGGTCGTTGGCTTCGCTACGACGTCCACCTGGGCGACCCGTCCGACCCAGACCGATTGGACATCCGGGTGCTCCGCGCCGAACAGGGGGAGGACCGGAGGCTCCGGTTCGACATCCAGGTCGACACCGTGGTCGACATTCACCTGCAGCAACAACGCTGGAACCTCGGGACCAAACTGTTCAGCCTATCGGTCGACGCACGAGCCAAATTGAGACTGATGCTGTCGGGTGACATCGCGTTCGAACTCGATTTGACCCGCATTCCTCCCGACGTGCTGGCCGACCCGCGCATCCTGTCGACCGACTTGCAATTGGTGGATCTGGACGTCGATCGGATCGGAAAAATCGGTGGCGATGTCGCCGAATCGGTCGGCGACCTGGTCAAGCGGGTGATCCGCGAGGAGTACTTGCCGGAGCAACAAGCCAAGATCACGAACAAGCTGAACGGTCAGATCGAACGGCGCCGCGATCGCCTGAGGCTGAGTGCCGGCGAATGGTTGACCCGAAAACTGACGCAGCCCCCCGCGTCGCCGGTCGGCACGGAAGCGGCCGAAACAACACTGCCCGAAACGGCGGAGACGCCGCGTCCTGCCGGTTAGCCAAACAAACGCGAGAGCGACGGCAAGAGCGACTCAGCCGGTGCTGACAGCTCGCCGACGCGGGGCGGCAACCGCCCCCGGAACGACCGGGATGGTGCGGACGGACGCCGTCTCCGGGTAGAGCGTTTCCCGGGCGTCCATCAACAGCCGGAACAACGTCGGCACGAAGATCAGCGTGAAGACCGTCGAGACGAGTAATCCGCCCAACAGCACGCTACCCAAGCCGCGATAGAGCTCGCTGCCGGCCCCGGGAAACAACACCAATGGCAACAGCCCCAAGACGGTCGTCGCCGTAGTCATGAAAATCGGCCTGACTCGGGTTCGCACGCTCTCCAGGATCGCGTCGCGGGAGGTCATCCCGTCGTCACGAATCAGGTTCAGTGATTGATGGACGATCAGGATCGCGTTGTTGACCACCGTCCCGATCAGAATCACAAAGCCGAGCATCGTCAGAACATCGAGCCCCTGCGGGGGCATGCCGCGAAAGGACAAGTAAACCTCGAGTGCCCGCAGCCCGAGAATGCCGCCGACCGCCCCCAACGGGACGCTGAGGATGATCACGAGCGGATAGAGCCAACTTTCGAACAACGCCGCCATCAACAGGTAGGTGATCAGCAAAGCCAGCAACACGTTCCAGCGGAGCGACTCCCAGGTGTCGCGTAGCTTGTCCGCAGTCCCGGACAGGGTCATCCGGTAGCCCCCTTCCAACTGCCCCGCTTCACGCATCGGGGTGACGATCTCGTCGTTGATCCGCTGGAGCGCCAATTCGAGTGGCATGTCAGGTGGCGGGGAAACCTCGATCGTGATCGCCCGCTGCCGTTCACGGTGGTTGATCTGTTCCGGGCCGCTCGACAATTCGACGCTCGCCAAGGCCGCTAGCGGAACGAGTTGCCCGTCGGCCGTGGCGATCGGCAATTCCTGAAGATCCTGAGTTCGAGTGGCCCGGTCGGATTGACCAATGATGGTTAAGTCGATCTTTTCCCCGCCGATGAAATAATCCGCCGCATAGGCCCCGTCCACCAAGGCGCTGACGGCGTAACCCAATCGCGTCGCGTCGATCCCCATCTGGTCCGCTTGGACCAACTTCGGAATCAGGTGCAACTCGGGGCTGCTCAAGTCCAAACTCGGCACGGGCCTGGTTTGGGAGTTGGGGACGACCGGATCAGCCCCGGAGGCTCCGACAACCTGACCGAGCACCTGGCCGCCGAGCGCGACCAGCCGCGTCAGCTCGGGCCCGGTGATCTCGATGTCGATCGTCCGGCCCGCGGTCAAACCTTGCTCGAACAGGCTGGACTGCTTCGCGACGACGAACGCCCCCGGCAACTTTTCGCGAACCTGCTGGATCAGCGGCACTAACTCACCCGACCGTGTCGGATCGACCGAGCGAACGCCGACAAAAACGGACTTGTCACGGGCGACGAAGAAAAAATCGAAGATCGCCGGAAACTCCAAATCGTCCGCCTCACCCGTCTCGGGATCGACATCCCAATAAGGCCGCAAATGATCCTCGACGATTTGTCCCAAGCGGGTCAATTCGTCGAGGTTGTATCCGGGAGGCGGCAAAATGATCCCGAAAACCAGGTTGCGATTACCCGACGGGAGGTATTCAACTTTGGGCCACAACAGGTAACTCAGCCCGGCCGCCAAAAAAACCAGGACGGCGACCACCGCCAGCCGCGACCAGAGGTGACGCTGGATCGACCGGTTGGTCGCCACGACTAACCGCACGAAACCTTCTGCCGTGTGGTTGATCGTCGCGATCCAAGCCAGCGGGTGCAGCGGATGATGCGGGCTGGTCGGCTCGTGCGAGTCCTCGTCGAGCACCTGTTCGGGATGGTTCAGCAGTCGCGAGGTCGCCATCGGGATCAGCGTGATGCTGATGATCAGCGACAAGCCGACCGCCGCGCTGATCGCCAAAGCGATGTCGCGAAATAATTGCCCCGCTTCTTCCTGCACGAACAACACCGGCAGGAAGACCGCCAGGGTGGTCAACGTCGAAGCCAACACCGCCCCCCAAACCTCTTTGGCTCCCTTCACGGCCGCCACGCGGGGCGAATCCCCAGCCTGAAAGTGCCGATAGATGTTCTCCAAAACGACGACCGCGTTGTCGACCAACATGCCGACCGCGAAAGCCATCCCCGCCAGACTGATCACGTTCAGCGATCGGCCCCACAAGTTCAGCATCAAGAACGTGCCGACGATGCTGATCGGGATCGCCAACCCAACCACCAACGCCCCCCGCGCGAACCAGAATCCGGAGGCGATGATGATGGCCAGCGAAATCACGAACAGCCACGGTGACAGGGTCAACGCGGCCAAGGCGGCAACGGCGATCATCGGGACCACCACCATCGTCCGCCATTGCAGGTGCAAGAACAGCATCAGGACGATCATCGTCAGCGACCCGCCCAAGATGATGTTCTGGTTGACCAGCCCGACCGATGCGTAGATGTATTCGGTCTCGTCGTAGACCTGCGTCAGTTGCAGTTGGCGGCCTCGCAGCAGATCGCGGTTCAACTCGTCCACCGCTTGCCGCAGGCCGTCCATCACGTCCAACACGTTGGCCCCCGTCTGGCGGATCGCGTTGATGGCGATCGAGTTGTCCCCGAACCGTCGCACCATTCCATCGGGCTTCTTGAATCCCATCCGAACCTCGGCGACGTCGCCGATGAAGACCGGCGCGCCGTCACGATTGGCCAGAACCTGCCGAGTCACCTGCTCCGGCGATCGGAACTGGTTGACCGTGCGGACGACGTATCGCCGCTTGCCCTCCCAAAAGTTCCCACCCGACGTGTCCTTGTTTTGGGAACGCAGAACCTGCCGCACGTCTTCGATGGTCAATTGACGTGCGGCCAGCTTTTCGGGGTCGATGATGACCTGAAGCTCTTCCTCCAGGCCACCCAAAACGTTGACCGCCGAGGCTCCCTCCACCCGCTCCAATCGGGATTTGATCATGTCCTCGGCGAACCGACGCATGCCGGGAACGTTCAGATCCGGTGGCAACACCCCGCTGATCTCGGGGTGCTCCTCGGCCAATTGCCGCAGCCGCATCAGCCGCAGGCCGGGATTGCTCGTGCGCGCGACCCGTTCGAGCGGTTCACGCAGTTCCGATTGCTGCTCGGCCAACGCCCGGATCTCTTCCACGGTCGGCTGCAAGGCGCTCAAAATGAACCAGGCGATCGGGCGGTCGGACGCGTTGCTAGTCGAAATCACCGGCTGGTCAGAATCTTCCGGGTATTCGCGAACCTGCTGCAGTCGGCTGTTGACCTTCAGCAACGCCTCCTCCATGTTCGTCCCGACAGGGAACTCGAGCGTGATCCGGCCGAGCGAATCGAGCGATTCACTGCTCAGCTTCTGCAACCCCTCGACGCTCTGAAGCTGTTCTTCCTGCTCCTGCACGATCTCCCGCTCGATCTCCTGCGGGCTGGCACCCGGCCACCGGGTCTGGACCGTCAGCGTCGGGGTTTGAACCTCCGGCGTCAGTTGCATCGGCATCCGAAACAGCGAGATCGTGCCGAACAGCGTCAACAACAGCACCCCGACGATCACCTTGACCGGATTGTTGACACAGGCTTCGATCGGGTGCATGAGAGCAAACTCCGGCAATTTCTAGGCAGGTGGAGCGAGGGGGTAGGGGAGGGCGACGGATGCACGGGGACCAATCCTCATTCGGTCCGATCCGTGTCAGGTCTGATCCTCAACGGGACGCTCCGTCACCCGACGAGCCCACCGCGACGCGGGCTTACCGATCAAATCGGAAAAGCCTCCTCCTGCTCGTCCTGACTGTGCGACTTACCCCGGTATTTTAACGCCACGGCAACGAACATCACCGCGGCCACCACCATCAACGCGGTGAAAAACCAATAATAGCTCGCGCCGGGCAATTTTGAGGTTCCATCGCTATTCTCGATGATTTTATTCACCCCCGCCGTGATGAAATTACCCAAGGAGACCGACAGCAAGAAGATGCTCATGACGATGCTCTTGATGCTGTTGGGCGCTTGGGTGTAGCTGAATTCCAGACAGGTGATCGACACCATGATCTCGGCGGCGGTCAACACGACGTAAGCCAAGACCTGCCAGAGGATGCTCGGGGACCCGCCGTCCTGAATGTTCTGCTCGATCAAAGCACTGATCGAGAACGCCGGGACCGTCAAGAACATCCCGAGCCCGATCTTGCGGAGCGGGGTGAGCGTGAAGCTCCGGCCCAGCAGCGGGTACACGACGTAGCTGAACAGCGGGATCATCAGCAGGATCAGCAACGGGTTGGCCGCCTGCACTTGGCTGGGCAAAATCGACACCCCGAGGACCCGCGTGTTCATCGATTCGGCTTGCAACACCCAAGCGCTGGCCGTTTGGTCGAACAGGCTCCAAAAGACCGCCACCAACATGTAGACCGGCACCAAGCCCAAGATCGCCCGTCGCCCCTCTCCGGTGAAAGCGTCACGAAAAACCGAGACGCCTCGAGGCGGGATGTGGGCGAATTGCTTGCGCCCCATCCAAAACAACAAGGTCGCGAGTGCCATCAGGACACCCGGTACGCCAAACGCCAACCGTGGGCCGTATTGATCGAGCAGTAAGGGCGTCAGGATCGTCGACAAGAACGCTCCCAGGTTGATCGCGAAATAGAACCAACCGAAAACCTTCTCGAGCAAATGCTGATTGCGGCTGCCGAATTGGTCGCCGACGTGAGCCGAAACGCACGGCTTGATCGCCCCCGTCCCCAATGCGATCAGTGACAAGCCGATCGCCAAGCCCATCCGGGTCTCATCCAACGCGAGGGCCAAGTGCCCGAAGCAATAAATCACCGACAAGAACATGATCGTGCGATACTTGCCCAGCAGCCAATCCGCCAAAAACGCCCCCAGCAACGGCGTGAAATAGGCTACCATCACGAACGTGTGGACCCAAAACTTGGCGGTGGTATCGTTCATCACCGCCAGCTCGCCGTCTCGGCCCAGCAAGTATTGCGTCATGAAGACGGTCAAAATCGCCTTCATCCCGTAAAAACTAAATCGCTCGGCCGCCTCATTGCCGACGATGTACCCGATCCCCGGCGGCATCCCTGACATCGCCAACGGGGCGGTGCGGTAGACGGACGACTGCGACAACGCCCCCCCGGTGAGTTCACTTTCCGTTGACGATTCGTGGGGGTCGGTCGCTTGGCTCATGGAGGCGATTCCGAGTTTCGTTGGAAATTTTCGAGAAACAACAGGACCAAAACGCGCTCATGCAGGATGTCCGCGCCGCCCGAGATTGTCGCAGGTCGCCAGCCCTGTGACTGCGCCGCAATTAGCAAATCGGTGCGGAGCACCCGCCCCGACGTGAGCTTCCATCCGACCCCCTTCGACCGTTCGCGGCCGCTGTGTACCAGCGGCCGCCAAACCGCCGACGGCACTCCCCAAGGTGACGGTTACCGCTAACCTCAGCCGACCCCGCAGGGCGCCCCGGCATCCCACGGCACCGGCTTTCCCTGGACGCTGACATAAACCCGGTTCCTGCCGGCCTTCTTCGCCGCGTACAACGCCTCATCGGTTTCGTGGACCAGTTGCCGCGTATCGCTGGACGTCGTCGCCTGACTCAACCCGGCACTGAACGTGATGCGAACCTGCGCCACGGCGACGTCGATCGTCTGATCAGCGACACGGCGACGAAGCGCATCGACCGACTCGGACGCTCGCGCCAAACCGCCAGGAAGAATCAGCGCGAACTCTTCACCGCCGTAACGCGAAATCAGAATCGCGTCCGAAAACCAGGCTTGGAAAGTCTTCGCCGTCCACTTCAAGACTTCATCACCGGCGAGATGGCCGTGCGTGTCGTTGACCTCCTTGAACCGATCGATGTCGATCATCGCGAGGACCCACGGCGCCGGAACCGATTCCGGACCGGCAAACCAATCGGCAAGCTGGGCGTCCAACCCCCGGCGATTGACCAAGCCGGTCAAACCGTCGGTGCGAGCCTCTGAAAGGCCTGACTCGATTCGGGTCCGCAACCCTTGACGGCGGGCCAATAACCCGCATAACAAACCTGCGGCGAAGCAGATCACGGCCTGCCACCAGTCCATTTCCAAAGCCACCCCCGATGTAATTTCGCTAACGGCACGCCCTGATATTCCCTCGCTGAACCTTTCGACCGTGATAAACGAATCGCGGCAGAGTGAAAATTGCTTGCGTTAGGCCGAAGTAACGGATAACATTCAGCCCTCGTCTCGCTTGTCGAATAACCGGCGTCTAGGAGAATCGCAATGGCCCTTCATTTCAAGCAGTCTTGCCCCGTCTGTGGTCGCCGACTGGAGGTGCCGACCCGCCTGCTGGGTCAAACGATCGCGTGCCAACATTGCTGCGCAGAATTTTGTGCCGGCATGGACGCGGACGAATCCGGCGGGGGTAATGCCGCAGACCAACTGTTAGCGAGAGTCGACGCGGCATTGTCACGCAGCCGTCCTTCCGCGATCGAACGCATGGCGTTATCCAGCGGCGGCGCCCTGTCAGTTTCGCCAACGATGGGCCCTACCCATTAGGCTTTCCAAGTCAGCGAAAAAGTGCGGGTAGGTTTTGGCAGTGCAAGCGGGATTTTGAACCCGCACTCCGGGGATACGCAGTCCGACCAACGCCAAACTCATGGCCATCCGATGGTCGTCGTAGGTTTTTAGGGTGGCGGGCATCAGTTCACGCGGATGAATGATCAGCCCGTCTTCGGTTTCCTCGATGCCAGCCCCGAGCTTTCGCAGTTCCTTCGCCAAATCGCCGATCCGGTCCGTTTCTTTGAACCGGTTGTGAGCCACACCGCGGATCACGGTCGGCCCTGAAGCGAACAACGCGACGACACTGAGCGTTTGGACGGTGTCACTGATCGCGTTCATGTCGACGTCGATTCCCCGCAAAATTTCCGGCCCGGAAACGGAAATCCGATCCGAGAACCGCTGTACCTCACAGCCCATCCGTTCCAGACAGTCGACGAAACGGACATCACCCTGCATCGCCTTGGCAGACAGGCCGGTCACAGCCACCTCGCCACCGGTGATCGCCGCCGCGGCCCAAAAATAACTTGCGGCCGACGCGTCGGGCTCGATCTCATAATCTCGAGCCTGGTAACCGCCCTGGCCGGCGATCCGACAAACCGCTTGTTCACCGTCGGCCAGTTCGCCCGACGACTCCAGATCCCACGTACACTCCACCCCAAAATCGCGGATGATCTGGGCGGTCATCTCGACGTACGGCCGTGACACCAACTCGCCGACCACCTCGATCCGAATCGAGCCTCCGGCGATGGGCGCGGCCATCATCAAACCGCTGAGGTACTGGCTGCTGACATTGCCGGCAACCCGCAGCGACGTCCCTTCCCAACCCCGCGTGTCGATCCGGATCGGCGGGCAACCGCCATCCCCTTCACAGACCACCGTCCCTTCACAAACCGGACGAAGCGCCGTCACCAGGTCACCGATCGGCCGCTGATGCATTCGTGGCACGCCGCTCAGACGATAACGCCCGCCGAGCGCCGACAGCGTCGCAGTAAGAAACCGAATCGTCGTACCGCTGTTGCCGACAAACAGTTCCACTCGGTGTTCCGACGGGGCCCAGTGGGAGCGATTCAGTCCGGTGACCTCGATCGAGCGTCCCGAACCGGACTCGTGAATGCCGACACCGATTTCCCGCAGCGCCGCGATCATCACCTCCGTATCGTCGCTGCGCAAAGCCCCGCTCAGATGCGATCGGCCCGGAGCGAAAGCGGCACAAAGCAACGCTCGGTTGGTCAGGCTTTTGGAACCGGGCGGGCGGATCGTACCCCGTACCGGTTCCCCGGGGACCACCTCGACGGTGGCAGGGAAGGATTCTGTTTCTGGCAAGGGATCCGCCTCAAGTCATCCGCTGTCTGGCAGCGGAGAAATCGCGAACGCGAGTGACTGGTGAATGTAAAAACGAAAAGCGAGTCAAGGCGACTGGGCGGCAATCTTGATGACGCCCCGTTCGGTCCGCAGGTACAGCGAATCACCCACGACGGCCGGGCTCGCCAAAATCGTCTCGCCAACCACCGACTGCCCGATCACCTCTCCCGCCGTGTCGTCATCACGAACCACAGCGACATTTCCAGAAGCGTCGAAGATAAAGATCCCCGATCCGGTAGCGACAGGGGTCGCCCAAACGGTCTCGATCCCCGGCAAACGCTTCTGCCATACGATCTCACCGTCGACCAAACTGCCGGCGATCAGCACCGAACCGCGTCCCATGTAGACCTTGTTGCCCGCGATCACCGGGCTGCATCGCTGAGGACGCAGCTTGTTGCTCCGCCACACGACCTCCACCCCGGAACTGTCTGTCCGCAGGGCGACGGTTTCCTCACCCGGAACCACGATCAAGGGAGCGGAAAAACTGGCCGAAGCCGTACGGTCGCACTTGATCGGAAATTCATGCAAAACGTCGCCGGTCTTCGCCGCGACGATCAACAACTCGTCCCCGTCCTGAATGGAAAAAGCCGCCTCTCCCCCGCCCAACGTGATCGCTTGGGGTGTCGCCCAATTGCTCTGCCGCTTGCGGGGGATTTCCCACAACGTCTGCCCCGTCTCGGCATCGATCCCCGTCAAAAAGGAATCGCCTTGATTTTCCAATTGCACGGCGACCACCCCGTCGATCACCGACGGCGAACTGCTCATGCTGATGTCATTGCCGGTTTGGGGATGATCGACCGCCAACCCGCGATACCACTGCAATCGCCCCTGCAAATCGACGCACAGCAAATCACACGAACTGAATAACGCGAAAATCCGCTGGCCATCGCTGGCCGGCGTCGGCGACGCGTTCGCACTGGTCGGGTGCGTGTAAGGCCGGCCGGTGCAGCGGAGCGATCGCACCCACTTCCGCTCACCCGTTTGTTCGTCGAACGCCTCGACATGGATGTCCCGTTCATCCTCGCCGTCACAACCGGTCACGATAACCAGCCCGCCGACGACCAACGGGCCACCGATCCCACGCCCGGTGGTGTCCATTCGCCACGCGAGATGCTTGCCTTCGGGCACATCGAAATCGACCGGCGGCTTGGACCGCAACGCGGCACCGCTCCCTCCGTCCCCTCGAAATGCCAACCATTCTTGACCGTTCACGGCACACGCCCACAAACCGACCAAGCTGATCGCTAAGGACATCTGTACGAAGCGGAACGAAACAACCGCACGATTCATGGTGGGGGTCCCTGAGAGTGAGATGAATGCCGGTTGATTATATCACGATTCCTGATCGGGTGTCGTTGGGCAGACGCTCGGCAGTGCGGAAGCGAGGTCTCCGGCAGCCGATTTGCCAAGCGGCGTCAAAGCTTCCGGGGGCCCCGATTCGATCCAGCGAGCCACCAGTCCCTCCGGATTCACCGCGGCGCCGTCGACGGCAATCAGGCCACCGAGCCCGCCGGGCTCAATCCTTCCCAAATCGGCCCGCCGGACCGCATCGGCCCCAGCCACCGTCCCCATCCTCAGGATCGCTCGCCAGTCCAACTCCGAACGGTGAGTCCACAACCAACAGAGTTCAGCCCAAATCGACAGATCAGGATTGCTGGCTCGCGAATCAGTCCCCAAGGCGATCCTGCCACCCCGTCGCCACGCCGCGTCGAAACCTCGGGGCACGTGCCCAAAAAAAGCTTGCGTCCGCGGGCAATAGACGAGCGTCATGTTCGGATGCTGACAGATCCGATCGATCTCGGCTTGCCGCAGGTCATGACCATGAATGATCAATGCATAGGGGGCTTGGGCCAGCAGCGACAAGCGGTCGAGTAGATTCGGTGTCCCCGGGCCGAAGCAATCGGGACGCCAGACCCCCATCTCGATCAACCGTTCGGCCAGCGGGCCCCGACCGCGTTCGATCAATTCCCGTTCGGCTTCGCTCTCCGCGATATGCATCGCCACGCCGACACCGGATCGCGCCGCGATTTCAACGGACCGGCGAAGCGTCTCCATCGAAGTCGAGTAGGGCGAATGTGGACTGAGTCCCCCCACGATTCCCGACAACCCATGCACCGACCGGAGATGCTCCGCCGCCGCAGCCAATCGCTCCGAAGCGCGTGCCTCGCTCAGCCCCAAAACTTCCCCCATCGCGATGATCTCGGGAGCCAAGTCGCCACATACACCTGGCCATGGGAGCGTCGCGATTTCGCAAATCAACCGGGTGCCATTGCTCCTGGCCTCCTCCGCTCCCTGCCGGATCGACCGGGATCGATCCACGTCAGCCCGCTGGCGCTCACGAATGACCTCGACGACCCAATCCTCCAAGGGAATTCCGGAAAATCCGAGCGGTCGCGTCAGGTGGGAAAACTCCAAATGGGTGTGGGCGTTGATCAAGCCCGGCAAAATCGCCCGTTCACCCAGATCGACGACAGGCACCTGCTCGGGCAATCGATCGCCCGCAGAAAGGGCCAAAATCCGATCCCCCACAACGGTAACCCAACCATCCCGAATCGGTGGCCGGGTAATGGGAAAGATCCAACGGGCGCGATAGGTGACGGGAGAAACCGACATTTCGTTCAGATCCTGACACAACGGGTGCATAAAATGCCAACTCTACTCGGCTTCACTCCGGTCCGGAATTTCAATCATGACCGAACCACGCCCGCCCGACTCGTTACAAAAACTGGAACGCCGTTTCTTCGACCGCGACCCCGCTTTGGTCGCTCGTGAGCTAATCGGCGCGACCTTGCTGCGGGTTACCGACTCAGGCATGCGACTGGGCGGCCGGATCACAGAGACAGAGGCCTACCTGGCCTCCGAGGACCCGGCGAGCCACTCCTCCCGCGGACCGACACGCAGAAATCGCTCGATGTTCGACCGTCCCGGCACCCTGTACGTCTATTCGATCCACGCCAAGTTCTGCATGAATGTCGCGACCCAGCCAGAGGGGGTCGGCAGCGCGGTGTTGATCCGGGCGATCGAACCGTTGTGGGGTTTAGACGAGATGCGGCGAGCCCGAGGGCACGACGATCCGCTTCGCCTGACTCGAGGTCCCGCGATGCTTTGCCAGGCGCTCGGGATCACCACCCGAGACGACGGGATCGACTTAATCGATTGCCTTTGGCTGGGAATCCATCTGGAACGAGATCTCGGCCAAACGAGAACCGCGACCGCGGCCAGAATCGGCGTCAGCGGACGGGTCGGCATCCGTCGCGGCTGCGAATTGCCGCTACGCTACTTTGCCGCCGACAGCGCGCACGTGAGCAGGCGTAAATCGGGCGATATAAAAACGAAAAAACCCGCTAAGGCAGGCGACGAGCCTTAGCGGGTTTTCGTACTTGAATCAATCTGGTGATGTCAAACCGCCCGAAGGCGACTCGATTTCTGCTGAGTGAGTGCGAGACCACTTCCACGGATCGGACGTTTCGGTCACCCGAAACGACCTATTCTAAGAATCCTTAGAAAGGAGGTGATCCAGCCGCAGGTTCCCCTACGGCTACCTTGTTACGACTTAGTCCCAATCGCGGAGTTCACCTTCGGCGCTTGCTTCCCGTGAGGGTTAGCTCGGCGACTTCGGGTGCTCCCCACTTTCGTGGCTTGACGGGCGGTGTGTACAAGGCTCAGGAACACATTCACCGCGGTATGCTGACCCGCGATTACTAGCGATTCCGGCTTCATGCAGGCGAATTGCAGCCTGCAATCCGAACTGGGGCACGCTTTTTGGGATTAGCTTGGCCTCGCGACTTCGCTTCCCTTTGTACGTGCCATTGTAGGACGTGTGCAGCCCTAGACATAAAGGCCATGAGGACTTGACGTCATCCCCACCTTCCTCCGGTTTGACACCGGCAGTCTCTTTAGAGTCCCCGGCATTACCCGCTGGCAACTAAAGATAAGGGTTTCGCTCGTTAAGGGACTTAACCCAACATCTCACGACACGAGCTGACGACAGCCATGCAGCACCTGTGCAAAAGCTCCCCGAAGGGCACCCCCCTGTTTCCAGGGGATTCTTAAGCATGTCAAGTCTAGGATAAGGTTCTTCGCGTAGCCTCGAATTAAGCCACATCCTCCACCGCTTGTGTGAGCCCCCGTCAATTCCTTTGAGTTTCAGCCTTGCGGCCATACTCCCCAGGCGGAGCACTTAACGCTTTCGCTACGGCCGAGAAGATGTGGAAGTCCCCTCAACCCAGTGCTCATCGTTTACAGCTAGGACTACCGGGGTATCTAATCCCGTTCGCTACCCTAGCTTTCGTGCCTCAGCGTCAGAAATGGCCCAGTGATGCGCCTTCGCCACCGGTGTTCCTGATGATATCAACGCATTTCACCGCTCCACCATCAGTTCCCATCACCCCTGCCATCCTCGAGCCTAGTGGTTTGAAACGCAGTTCCACGGTTGAGCCGTGGGCTTTCACATCTCACCTACTAGGCCGCCTACGCACGCTTTAAGCCCAGTGATACCGAATAACGTTTGGACGGTTCGTCTTACCGCGGCTGCTGGCACGAACTTAGCCCGTCCTTCCTCTGAAGATCGGTCAAGCCGAAGGGATAACCCCCCGGCATTTCCTCCCAACTGACAGCGGTTTACAACCCGAAGGCCTTCATCCCGCACGCGGCGTCGCTCGGTCAGGGTTTCCCCCATTGCCGAAGATTCTCGACTGCAGCCACCCGTAGGTGTCTGGGCAGTGTCTCAGTCCCAGTGAGCCGGGCCATGCTCTCACACCCGGTATCCATCGAAGCCTTGGTGGGCCATTACCCCGCCAACAAGCTAATAGAACGCGGTCCAATCCTCGGGCGGAATCACACCTTTGATCCAAAGATATTATCCGGTATTACCGGCAGTTTCCCGCCGCTATCCCGGTCCCGAGGGCATGTAACCACGCGTTACTCTCCCTTTCGCCACTATAAGCACCCCGAAGGGAACTTACCGTACGACTTGCATGCCTAATCCACGCCGCCAACGTTCATTCTGAGCCAGGATCAAACCCTTCAATTTTTATAGTCTTTAAACAAAGCCGAGAGACAAGCCCCCATGCTTTGATTATGAACCGGCAAAAACCGATAGCTTGAACATCTGCTCCGTGACGCTCGGTAAAACGTCACAGCGATTCGCCATTTTTATAAGCGATCTCGCACTGACTTAAACTCAGCAGAAAGATTCATCACCAAATTGTCAAAGATCGGTTTTTCCCGCTCGGTGACAGCCGACTTGTGGTCGACAGCCTCGTCTGCGGGAAGGAGATTATTCCGAAGAGCAGGTCGGCCGTCAAGGCCCTAGAACCACTTTTCGAAACTTTCTTTTTCTGACTCGTTTGGCCCTGTCCTTTCGGCTCAGGGCTTTCCGCGTCAGCGAGGCAGAAAGATATCCCGGTCCATCGGCATCCGCAAGGCCTACGAAACACGTTTTCCAACTTTTTTCTCCACCAGCCGCCGGAGCGATTCGGCGACCGTCGGCAGCGGGCTGGAAACGGACGAAAACAGCGGTAACGCGACCGATCCGTCGCCGCGAATGACCATTCCCGTCATCGAAATGCCGGGCGTGCGGGCGGCCAGACCCAGTGATTCGGCGGGGCCCGAACCGGCACCCCGCCGCGATACCCCCGCGCCAACCGAACTCGTCCGGCCGATCGTGATGCGATGCTTCCAATTCAGGCCGACCTGCGAAAACCCGCCCTCCGCGTCGGCGGCCGCCGGCTGCCGCGAACTCGCAACCGCCGTCCGCCAAGGCTCGAGCCAGATCAAGAGATCGACATCGCCGCGACTAGCCAGGGTGGTTGCCACGTCGACCCGTTCGGTCAGCGGCAGCCCATCCCCCGGAGCCGGTTGCAACCACGCCATCACATTCCGCAGCGTTTGCGACTCATCGAACCGCAACAGGGAAACTCGGATGTGACGATTCAAATCGGCGATCAACCCATTGGCTGCCGACCAGAGCGTCCGCTGGCCCGCCGCGTCCGCGATTGCCGGATCGATCACGAATACGACCGCCTCACTCGCGGCGATCAGGCGCCGAGATTCTTCCAGATCGGGATCGTCCTCGCCCCCCGCTCCCTGTGCCGCTTGCGTCCCCCGTTTCAGGCCGGATCGGGAACTCGCCAATTGGCAACGCAGGGCCGCCAACCGTTCGGCGACTGACTCGGAATCCTGCCAGCGAAAGACGATGCCGGCGCGGCTCAACCGCTGATCCAAACGCGGCCATCGGCCCGTCGGGTCGCCGATCAGAATGACCGTTTGGTGAGCGGCCGCGGCATCACCCAAAGTCGTCGCAAAGCCGCCGGAACGGGAGAAGGCCTCCGCATACCCGCATCGGCTGCCTGAAGGGGCGATCCATTCGGCTCCCGTCTGGCGGATGAATCGCACGACGCCGCGCCCCGTTTCCAGATCGGCCACGTGGCCGCTGATCACGACCGAACGGGCCGACCGAACCCACTCGCGAGCCTGCTGCCACGCCGCTGCTTTGGGTGACTCGGCCTCGCGGTCGTGGCGAACCGCCTGGTGCCAAAGCTCGCCGAGCCTCGGACAGGCCGCGTCAACCGGTTCGTCTGGTCCCGGATCGACCGCCGGACGCTCCAGGTCGTCACAGTTCAGCGGGCAAAACGGACAGACGAACCGGACCGAGTTCATCTCTGACTCTCCCCTTTGACGAACTCGACCAGACGGATCACGTTCTCGACCGGAGTTTGCTGCAACACCCCATGGCCGACGTTGAATAAGTGTCCCGGACGTCCGCCGGCGGCAGCCAGCACCTCGCGGGCCTTCGCTTCGATCAATTCCGTACTACCCAGCAGCACCCCGGGGTCGAGATTCCCTTGCACCGGGTGCCGGTAGTCGATCCGTCGCCAGGCGACATCGAGCGGAATTCGCCAATCGACGCCGACGATCGTGCGGGCATCACCGCACAACAACGGCAACAACTCGGGATTCCCCGTCGCAAAGTTGATCACCGGCACGCCCGGGAGAATGCCGGACAGGATGGTCCGCATATGGGGCAGGACGTACGCCGCGTAATCGATTGGCGACAGGCACCCCGCCCAGCTATCGAAAAGCTGCACGACCTGAGCCCCGGCCAGGATTTGGTGGTTCAGGTACAAAAGGACCGCCCGAGACAGTTTGCCCATCAGCGAGTTCCAGGCAGCCGGATCGCCGTACATCATCGCTTTGGTGGCCGCGTACTGTCGGCTCCCCCCACCCTCGATCGCGTAGCTGGCCAACGTGAACGGCGAACCGGCGAATCCGATCAGCGGGATCGTTTCCGGCAAATCGGCTCGCGTCTGCCGCACCGTCTCAAAAACGAAGTCGAGTCGCGACGGCTCGGCCAATTCCCGAACCCGCTCGACCTGCACCCCCTCCCGAACCGGGTTATGGATGACCGGACCGTCCCCGTGCACGTATTCGAGTTCGAATCCCATCGGTTCGAGGATCGGCAGCAGGTCGGAAAAGATGATCGCGGCATCCACTCCCAGCCGATCGACGGCCGTGCACATCACCTCGCTGCAAAGTGTGGGTGACTTGCACAACTCCAAGAAAGACTGACGTGCCCGCACCGTCCGGTACTCGGCCATGTAGCGGCCGGCTTGTCGCATCAGCCAGATCGGCGTCCGCTCGGTGGGTTCACCTCGGCAGGCCCGCATGAACAGGCTCGCCTGACTGGGATGCCCCGACTCCGCTCCGCTGCCCGTCATCGAATCGATCCTGCTCATGGCCTCCCCATCGCCCCTCTTTGCCGTTACCGACGGAATGTTTGCCTGCGGAATCGCCTGCGGGTCGGTCGACCGCAAGCTGACCCGATCGTCCCATTGTCCACGCTTCTGCCGCAGCAGTTCCTCGGATCGCCGCGCGGCTTCGACGACCAGATGCCCCATTTTGGGATGCGTCGGTTCCAGGTCGACCGGCAACTCGGATTCGATCAACATCTGGGACGTGGTCGGGCCGATCGAGGCGACCACGGTGCGGGCCAAGCCCTGGCGAAGCGGTTCCAGCAACCCGCGGGATTCCGCCAATCGCAGCAAATTCACAACTTGGTGAGCGCTGGTCAACAACAGCACGTCCCGTTCTCCGGCAACCAGCGCCCGCAGATTCTCTTCCAGCGGCCCGAGGTCCTCCGGGAAATCCCAACCGTAGACCCGCACCGCTTCGACTTGCGCCCCTCGAGCCTCCAAACCGGCGATCAAGCTGGCGTTGCTGATTCCGTATTCCTGCAACCCGACAACCTGATTGGTGACCGGAAACTCGCGGTCCACCAATTGGAGCAGTTCCCGCCAGGTGTTCGGTTCCTCGACGCGGTAGGTCGGGACCAGACCAACCTCCTTCATCGCCGCCGCCGGCTTGGGGCCGCGGACGATCGTGACGATATCCGATAGCGCGTCGAGAAAACGTCGCCGATCGACCTCCCCGTCGATCGCCGACAACAGGAACCGGAAGCCGACACCGGTCAAGAAGATCACGACGCCGATCTGGCCGGTAATCACGTGATACGCAAAGTCGATCGCCTGACGGTTCGGACGGATCGGGACTTCCCGCATGGACGGGCTGACGTACGGGATTCCCCCGTGCCGTTCGATCAAGCGAGCCATGTCGTCGGCGCGTCGGCTTTCCAGCGCGGCGACGCGGAGGGGCTCAGCGGGTTTTTCGGGCGAATTCATGCACAAAAACTCTACGGACGGGGTCTCGCAAGAACCCGGTTGGGGTGTCCGAATGAGGGGAGCGGGTCGCGACCGCGGGGGACTCAAGCCGCCGTTTCGATCGCCACCTCCGGTCGGCTCATGGTACCCACGCGGCGTCGCCGACGGGTAGCGGGCTGGTTGCCGCTTCGCTCCGTCGCTGGTCGAATCGCCCAGACCGGGCTACGATCGACGGCCGCGCCGCGTCCGTCACCATCACCGCGATTCGGCTTGCTTTCGCCGACCCTCCTGCAACGCCCCGCTTCCGCCCATGGCTCGCCGTCAACTCAGCCGCCCTGCCGCGAACTTCGCTCTGGACCGATATCTGAAGCGGAGTGACGAACTCCCCACATCGCTAACCGGCGAATCGCTGTTCGGCGAGGACCGCCCCTTGGAACTCGAAATCGGTTCGGGCAAAGGGCTGTTTCTGGAGACCGCATCGGGACGACGGCCTGATCACCTGTTTCTGGGGGTCGAGATCGCCCAGGCTTATGCTGCCCATGCCGCCGCCCGGTTGGCTAAGTCCGAGCGAACCAACGCGATGATGGTCGCGGGGGATGCCGAACCGTTGCTGCAGCGGTCGATCCCGGACGGATCACTCGAGGCGGTTCACGTCTACTTCCCCGATCCTTGGTGGAAGAAAAAGCACAAAAAACGGCGGGTGGTCAATCCGACCTCGGTTCGACACATCCACCGGACACTGGTTCCTGGCGGGAGCTTTCACTTCTGGACCGACGTGCTGGAATATTTCGAATCGGCGATCGAAATGATCGCCGCCGAACTGCCAGAGTTCGGGCCGCCGATCCCGGAAGAGCCCGAGACGGAAGGCTTGGACGTCGGCGACAAAACCGCCGGCGAATCCTATCGGACCCATTTTGATCGCCGCAGCCGCCTGCACCGAATCCCGGTCTATCGGGTCCGCTACGTGAAATGGCGGTTACCTCCCGGGGAGAACGACAACACCACCGCTGAGGTTGCCGCAGCAACCGGACTGGTTTGATTCGATTCGCGAGAAAAGCCGGGCCTCCAGATCGGACTGTCCTCAGCCCCGACGCAATGTCCCCCGTCGTGAGCCGAGCGACACCAGTCCCCCGGGGTCACCCGCCACAGGACCGAGGGGCTCGCCAATTGATCGGGTGCCGCGCGGGGCGGGCAGCGGACGTTTCTGTTTGGGCCGCGAGGGCAACCGGATCAGAAGCCTCCGGTAGTTCCCCAAAAGGCGGCCAACATCAGTAGCCAAATCAGATCGAGAAAGTGCCAATACCTAGCGGAAAAATCGACCGCAAAATGACGCTCGTGATCGTACTTGCCGACGGCGGAACGGGCCGTGATGATGCCCAAAGCGACCACCCCGCCAGCGACATGCAGCCCGTGCAGGATCGCCAGGACGATCACCATCCCGACGACCCCCCGGCCGTACCCCGCGACGACAGCGGTCTCTTGGAGCATCTGCAGCATCGCCACGACTTGAATGCCGAGGAATACGATCGCGAGCAGACCGCTGCCGGCGAGTAGCGTCGTCGTCTTACCCCAGTGGTCACGCCGGACCGCAAAAGTTGCCCGGTGCAACATCGCGCTGATCGCGATCAGCAACCCGGAACTGGCCAGGAATGCCACCGGCAGCGGCGCCGAACGATAGGGGTCGTCCTGGCGAGTGAGCACATAGATGCCATACAGCAACAGGCTGGCAAGGAAAAAAACCAACAGCATCGCCAGGAACAGCCAACCGCCCTGATGGGCGCGATGGTCGTTCGGCAGAATCGCGGCGGTACTGGATCGGAACATCAGGAAATCAGGCCGATTCGGAAACGGATGGGATTCGGCGGTTGCGGAGGCACTTCCCGCCGACTGGAAACGGGATTAACGTGTTCGGAAAGGGTGTCCGTTTCGCCGCTCCAACTCACGCCCCCGAGGTTCGCGATCGCGTCCCCGGCGCCATGCGGTTCGCTCGGCCCCTCCAACATGACCAGTTAACCGCCGCCGCCGGCGTTCCGTCAACCGTCGATCCGGTTCGACCCATCGGCCATGCTCGCCATTCGCCCATTTTGCAACTCCGATGTCCCGCGTCTGGCCATGCTGTGGGTGATCCACCACGCGGCGTTCCGCTCGGCTCCCGCGGTGACGGCGACGATCTGGGAGCAAGCGATCGCCTCGCGACATTTCTTCCTTCCCGAACGGTTGTTGGTGGCAACCTGGGACAACCTTCCCGTGGCTTGGTGTCACTGGTTTCCCGATCCCAGACGGACGGCTTGCTTGACAGCGTTTTGCTTTGACACGTCCACGCAGGGTGAAATGGCGGCCGTCCAATTGCTGGCTGCTACCCAACAGCGAGTCGTGACGGCCGGCATGACGACGCTGGTAGCCGGAATCAACCCCGAATCTCGGTGGGGCTATCAAGGCCTCGATCCGGTCGGGCAGGGCATCGGGATCGATGTCGCCGATGACCGAACCAACCTATTGCTGGAAGAAGCCGGTTTCGAGGAACTTCAGCGGATCGACAAGTGGGAGGTAAACACTTCCGATTTTCGCCCGCCGGTCAATCGCGAAGCGTTGCAGTTACGCCGCGGCACCCGGATCGAGCAAACGGCCGTCACCAAGATGTCCCCCCAAGAATCGGCGGCGATGTTCCACCTTGACATCCGTCGTTACCTGTTGATCGCCCCCGGCGGCGGCGTCCCACTGGCCACATCCGACCTGTGGTTGAGCGATCCGGACGTCCACGTGATGACAACTCACCAGGCGATCCTCGGCGACATCGAGGGCCTCGCCGAAGATTTGCCCGCACGTGAGCCCGCCATTCGGTACCTGATCGCCAGCTTAGTTCCGATGCTGGCATCCCGACATGTGCTGACCCTTCACCGCAGCGTTCCCTCCGACAATCATGACGAGGCGTCCAGGATGGCGGCGTTGAAGTTTCGTCGGACCGCGGTCGGACGGTTGCTCCGCAAGCAGTTCTGACGCAAGCCCATTCCGATCACCCGCTCCGGCAAACTTCCCACCGGCCGGAACCAACCGGCCACGGAAACGAGGTGACTCAGCAGCACTAGCACTCCAGACGCCGCCCAAATCAGCGACTGGTAACACGGGGCAGCCGGAATCGACCGGCAAAGGCGCGGCTCAACGGGTTGAACCCGCCGACAGGACCGCTCGGCCCCCCGTCGACTGCTTCCCACCCGATGGTTCGACAAAGGAATCCCGCGTCACCTCGGCGTAACTCTCCTCCGATTCCCAAACCACGATCTTGTCAGCGGTCGCGCCGGTGCCGTCCAGGATCTGCGGACAAGCCACTTCCAACAGGTACCGCGCCATGTTTTCGGCGGTCGGGTTGTACGGCAATTCGTAAATCCGGTGCGGCTCGCAGTGACGCACGGCTTCCAGAGCGTTATGGTCCTGGTCCCACAGCACGAAGGCATGATCCCAGTGCTCATCGATCCAGCCCTTGCATTTTTCCTTCAACAGCTTGAAGTCGATCACCCGACCGATCTCGTCTTGCCGCTCGCCGACAACATGAAACTCGACGACGTAGTTGTGGCCGTGCAGGTTTTTGCATTTGCCGTCGTGACCGAGCAGCCGATGGCCGGCACAAAAGGTGATCCGACGCATGATTCGAAGCGGCACGTTCAGGTAGCTCCCAAGATCCGAGGATGAAGTGAAAACGCGAGCGGCGGGGCAGCCCAGCTTGACGACCGGTGCGTGGAACACAAGTCACCGCCGGCAAACGATTGGCTGTCCCGCTTCAGTGTACCGGCTTGTCGACCGCCACATTCAGAGCAAGATTTCACGCCGCAGCGCCGACGGGTCGGAAATTCGGCCTGACCTCCCGGGTTTTCGTGGACCAGGATCGTGCTAACGTGAGCGTTCGCCCGGCGGAGGTGGCGCCAAGCGGCAGCGACGAGTGCCCCGATTGGACCTCCCCTTCGGCCGATCGACCGCCAGGACGAACCCAACGGATTCCAAGCAAAGCCGAACCGACATGACCGACCCGGAACTGACCGACCAGCCCATCGCGCCTGCCTTGTCCTGGGAACTTGCCGATCGCGTTGGTCGCGTGGGCGTGATCGCGGTTCTCGTGATCGAGGACTTGGCCGACGCGATCCCGCTGGCCCAAGCCCTTCAAAGTGGCGGAATCGACGGGATCGAACTGACACTGCGAACGCCAACCGCTTTGGAAGCGGTGCGGCGGATCCGCGACGCCGTCCCGGAAATGCTGGTCGGCGTCGGTACGATCCTGACGGCGAATCAGGTCCGCCAAACACTGGCCGCGGGAGGGCAGTTCGGTGTCGCTCCGGGCACCAACCCGACGACCGTCAACGCCGCCCGCGAGCATGGGCTCCCTTTCGCTCCCGGGGTCTGCACACCGAGCGACATCGAACGGGCGATCGAACTCGGGTGCCGAACGCTCAAATTTTTTCCGGCGGAACCGTCCGGCGGCTTGGTCACCTTGCGGAGCATCGCGGCGCCGTTCACCCATTTGGGGATCGACTTCATCCCGCTGGGTGGAATCGACGCCACCAACGCGGCGTGCTACCTGCGAGACCCGCTGGTCCGCGCGATCGGCGGCTCCTGGATCGCCCCCCGTGACCGGATCGCCGCCGGCGATTGGGCGGAGATCACGCGACGGGCCGCTGCCGCGATGGCGTGTGTCCGGCAGGCCCGCACCGACGACGACCAAACCGAGGAAGGACGATGAGCCGAGTGGTGGCGTTGGGCGAGATCATGGCCCGTTTTTCATCCCCCGGCTTTTTGCGATTGGGCCAGTGCATGCCGGGTTCGCTGGAGGTGCTGTTTGCCGGCGCAGAGGCATCGGTGGCGATGTCGATCGCCCACTTGGGGGGCGAAGCCGCATTCGTAACCGCCTTGCCGGACCACGCGATCGCCGACGCGTGCGTCGCGACGCTGCGAGCCGTCGGCGTCGATACCCGGCAAATCATCCGCACCCCGACCGGTCGTTTGGGATTATATTTCCTCGAAGCCGGCGCGAATCAGCGACCGACTCAGGTGATTTACGATCGCGAGGGGTCGGCGGTGGCGATCACCCCTCCGGAGGCGTACGACTGGGACGCGATCTTTGCCGATGCCCAGTGGCTGGTGATCTCCGGCATCACCCCCGCCATTTCCGCGATCGGAAGCGAATTGACCCGGGTCGCGGTCGAACAGGCGGTTCGGCGTGGCGTGCGGGTGGTGTGCGATTTCAACTACCGTGGCAAGCTGTGGCGTTGGGACCCGGCTGTACCACCCAGGGAACTGGCGATCCGGACGATCGCCAAACTGCTCCCCTCGCTCGACCTGTTGGTGGCCGGGACGGATGAGATCGGCGAATTGCTGGGCCACCCTCAGCCCGATCTCGGTGGCAACGACCCTCGGCCCGCTTTCGCTCGAGTCGCCAAGGAACTTGCCGCACGCCATTCTCGGCTCAATTGGGTCGCCAGCACGGTTCGCCGAAGTCGCTCCGCGTCTCGCCATCAGCTCGGAGGCATGCTTTGGGACCGAGCCACCGACGCGGTTCACGCCGCCCCCGGCGGCACCGAGGAGGCAGACGTTTGGCGTGGGGCTTACGAGATCGACCAGATGGTCGACCGGATCGGTACCGGTGACGCGTTCACCGCCGGCTTGCTGTTTGGGCTCACCACCCCCGAGTGGTCTTCGCCTGATCGGGCGCTCTCCTTCGCGACCGCGGCGTTTTGCTTAGCCCATTCGGTTTACGGCGACTTTCATTTCTCGACCCGTGCCGAGATCGAAGCGTTGGTAGCGGGAGACGCCTCGGGGCGCGTCCAACGCTGAACTCAGCCGCCAGGCGTGCGCCGCAACTCGGTTCAGCGACGGGCGAGCTTGCAGACCAGTTCCTCGAGCACCCATCGGTCTCGGGGGGCCGCGCTGTGGCTCCCTTTTAGCTTCAGATCGGCTTCCAGCAACCAAGTCAAAAGCTGTCGGGCACGGTCGCGCCCCAATTGCCGCATTTGACTTTCCGCCCGCTTGAAATCTTCAGGCCGTCCCTTGAACGCGACCCCCTTCAACCCGTCCTGCGGCTGTGGCCTAGCGCCCGTTGCTTCGAGTTGATCGACGACGGCGGTGGCCATCCCGAGCCTCCGCAGGGCCCAGGCGAGTTGCGGCAACAACGCCAGCGGCGCCTGACCGCCGATCAGCAGCTTGTCGAGGTGTCGGAGGGCTTCGGACGCATTTCCGCCGGCCGCCGCGTCGTTGATTTCCCACATCGTTTTGCCGATCCAGCCGGCAACAACGTCCCGGACCAACGGCTCGGTGATCGTCTCGCCGACCTTCAGATGGACCGCCAACCTGGCGATCTCGCTGTCGAGCATCCCGAGGTGGTCGCCGAGCATTTCGATCAACGCGGTCGCGGCCCCTTCGGTCAAGCCGGTCTGGTATTTCGGTGCGATTGTCTCGATCAGGAACTTGCGGATCCGAGGCAGGTCCGGCTGAGTGTTGCGTCCCATCGCGATTTGTGGCGCGGAGCAGCCGATCAGCAGGTGATCCTTTTCGGCCGCCTTGTAGAGTCGGGTATTGCCAGGCAACTGCTCGAGTTCCAGGATCAAGCGACTGGCCGACCCCGGTTTCGCGAGATGCTGTTCCAGCTCCGCCCGAAAATCTTTGACCAACGGATCGCCGCCACGGACGACGACGGTACGCAACTCCCCCATCGAGAACAACGACGCCGTCGACAACTCGTCCTTCAGATCGACCCACCTCGTGCCGGCTCCCTCGACCACCGTCGCGTCCGCGTCAGCCATCAGTTTGGCCACGACCCAACCCCGCAGCGCGCTATCGCCGCCCATGACGATCACGACCGACGGTAACGTTTCGCCGGTCGACTCGGGACGGCTGAGGAAATCGAAAGCATGCGTCAACGGCATCGTTCGCGGCTTGGTTGCGGGAAGTCGTGGCAGAGACAGAAAGCATCACGGCCGGGGCGTGGCCACCTCGTGGGAGGCCGCAGGCGTCCGGTTCGCCAGGTCACAGTAATCAGGGCGGTCCGCCGCGGTTTTGTGACGGTATTCGGCGATCACCTTACCATCCCGCAACAAAAAAGTGCCTGGCATTTGAAATCCGTCACCAACCGGAGGGCCGACGGCATGCCCGGCCAAGATCGCCGCGCGAAAGCCTCGCCACCAAACGGCAGGACCGAGCAACTGGCCGATCCGCCCTCGCCCCAAGCCGTAGGCCCGGTACAGCGTGCAGTCCGGGTCGCTGACACGCGACCAATCCTCTAAACCGTACGTCGCAAAGAAATCCCGGCCGCTCGGCTCATCCGCCATGTGTACCAAGATCGGCCGGACGCCGCGGCGTTCCAGTTCCGGCCGTTGCTTCCGCAGGTCATCGAGTGCCTCTCGGCAGAAGGTACAGCCGCTGTGCCGCAAGAAGACGAGTAAACAGTCCTGAGACCGCGACAGCGATTCGATCGATTCGCCATGCTGGTCTCGAATTTGGCGATTCGCATCGGCCAACCGTAGCGACCGAGTGCCCGCGGGGGCCAGGTGATGGCGAGCCGTTTGGTACAGTATCGCGGCGAACGGAACCCACCAGATCAGATCGTTGGTGACAATCACCCACCCCCAAGAAAAGGGCAACCGTCCGGTCGTCCCCTCCGCCATCAGGAATGAATGGGCCAAAAAACCGACCGGGCCGAGCAGTTTGCCGAGCAATCCGACCAGCACGATCGGCCAATGCCGCAGTGGGTCTCGAGCCGCGATCGCGTAACCGACCCCATACACGCCGACGATCATCCCGACGCATTGCCAGATCGCCGGATAAAGCGGTTCGTCTGCCCCGGTCCAGTGGAACAGATCGAGCGGGCGCAAGACGACCCAGCCACCCCACAGCAAGTTGTATGTGGCGGCGGCCAGCAAAACTCGGCTCATCCAAACAGGGGCAGCCATCCTCGCATTCTCCACTGATTTCAGCCCTTCAGGTGGTCGGCAACAGCCGCCAACAAGGGATCGATCGTCTGCTGCTGGATCGGTCCTGCCGGCGGCCAATCGAACCAGCGGTAGCCGTCGTGTTCGCTACACAGGACCGCATGCGGCTGGTCGACCCAACCGAGAAAGTAGTGGACCGTTTTGTTTGTCAAAATCCCACCCGAACGACGTGAAGCGACCGGGTAGTTGAGCGTGAACCGAAAATCGGGTTCGAGTGTGATCCGATCCGCCGCGATCCCGGTCTCCTCAGTAGTCTCCCGCAGGGCGGTTTCTACGATCGATTCCCCCGACTCGGCGTGCCCCTTGGGCAGGTCCCAGCGATCAGGATGCCGCATCAATAAAAACTGCGGGGACAAGCCCCCGCCGACCGTCGGCCGGGTCATCAACAGAATGCCCGCGGCAACCAACTCCCCTTCAACCGGCTTCATCGCTTTGGCGTGGCTCCCGATCGCGGTCACGAAATCAGCCGGTGTGGGGTTGCGGACAGCAGCCTCGGCCCCCAGACTGCGATCGGGCTGCCAAGGGGAGCGAAACAACCCCAAAAACAGGACTGTTTTACAACAGAAACACGATGAAAATTTACACCAAGACGGGCGACATGGGCAGCACCGGACTATTCGGTGGACCCCGGGTCGCCAAAGACGACGATCGCATCGAAGCGTACGGGACCGTCGACGAGCTGAACGCCGCGTTGGGTGTGGCGCGAGCCGCCGGATTGCCGCCGGACGTCGACGAAGAGCTGTCGACGATCCAAAGTGAACTCTTTTCGATCGGCGCGGAATTGGCGACACCCGACCCGGACTCGCACGGCGTTCGCATCATCGGGCCCAACCATGTCCAAAGGTTGGAACAAATGATTGACCGGCACGAAGCGACTTTGGAACCGCTGAGAAATTTCATTTTGCCGGCCGGTTCGGAGGCGGCCGCCCGCCTGCATCTGGCCCGAGCGATTTGCCGGAGGGCCGAGCGGAACGTGGTCACGTTGGTCCGCCGGCAGGAAGCGAGCGTCAGCGAGGATTTGCTGATCTACCTGAACCGATTAGGAGATCTCTTGTTCGTGCTCAGTCGCGTAGCGAACTCACGAGCAGGCTGCCGCGAGGTCCAATGGGTAAAACCGTCGCCTGAAGCGAATTGACGGCATCGGCCGCCCCCGCCGACCGAGATTCGATGGCTGTGATTGCCTGGCCGAGCGAAAACGATAAGGTATAGTGCATCGATCGGGCTACCCTCGGTCCACCAACCCGAAATCTGACTCAAGGATTCAGCTCCCGTGAAGAAAGTCGAAGCCATCGTCCGCCATTTCAAGCTGGAGGACGTCAAGAATGCGTTGACCGAACGTGGCATTCACGGGATGACGGTCAGTGAGGTCCGCGGGTTCGGACGCCAGAAGGGCCATACCGAGATCTACCGAGGCACCGAGTACGCGATCGATTTTGTCCCCAAGGTTAAAATCGAAGTGGTCTGCACCGACGACAACCTGCAAACGGTGATCGACACCGTGCTGCAAACCGCCCAGACCGGGCAGATCGGCGACGGCAAACTGTTCGTTACGAACCTGGAAGATGCCATTCGCATCCGCACCGGCGAGCGTGGCGAGGAAGCGCTCTGATCCTGGCCCCTGCCAACTGATCGGCCCATCGGCATGCCCGAAACCGTCGCACCGCTCCTCGATCCGGTCGTCCTGGAGGCTCGGCAGCGACTCAAAGAAAGACGCGAAAAGATCCGGCTTCGCCACGACCAAGGCGCGACAGGACCCCAGGTCTGTGCCCAGATCACCGATCTGTACGACAGCATCATTCTGGACATCTGGAATCATGCGTTCGAAAAGTCGGGCGGCCAGTCGCTGCGAAAAAACGTCGCGTTGATCGCCCACGGCGGCTACGGCAGGTGTGACCAGTCGCCCTACAGCGACGTCGACCTGATGTTGATCCACGCCCGCTCGGACACGGCCAAGATACAACCGATCGCGTCGGCCCTGTCTCGAAACATCGTGGACGCCGGGCTGCACCTGGGGTTTTCGGTCCGCCTCCCGGGCGAAGCCTGTCGATTGGCTTGGCGTGACCCCGTGATCTATTCGTCGCTCAGCGAGTCGCGTTTCCTTGCCGGCAGCCTGCAGTTCTACGAACAGTACTTCAAGGCGCTCCGACGTGGTGCCCGCTGGCACCGAAAGCGGTTGGTCACCGCGGTCCAGGAAGCCCGACGCGAGGAGCGGGCCAAATGGGGTGAAACCAACTACCTGCTGCGGCCCAACGTCAAACGCTCGCGCGGCGGGCTTCGGGACCTCCAATTGATCCGGTGGATCGGGTTCGCCCGCGATGGCGAGACCGACTTGGAACAACTGGTCAGGCTCGGTAGTTTGCCGGAAGGGGACTACGAGCGGATTCGTCAGGCAAGGTCGTTCCTGCTGCGATTGCGGAACGAGCTCCATTTCGCGAACGACCGTAGCCAGGATGTGCTCGACCGCCCCACGCAAATGCGAATTTCTGAGAAATGGGGTTACCAACCACAGGAGGGACGGTTGCCGGTCGAAATGTTCATGCAGGACTATTTCGAGCATACCCGCAACGTTCGCTACGCCTCCGCTTACGTCTGTGCCGACGCGCGGACATTTTCCGTCTGGTTTCGCCTGTTCGAAGCCGTGATGTCGCGCCGAGTCGATCGCAGGGTGCGGATGGGCCCTTATCACGTTTGGGTGCCGGTGCCGTTCCTGGCGGAGGTCGCGGGCGATTTGGCCGAAGTTTTGCGACTGATGGACATCGCGAACCGGCATTCCAAGCGGATTTCTCATCGCACCTGGCAGGCGATTCGCTTGGCGATGGCCGAACGCCCCGCCGTCGAACCGGACCGATCCGCGGTCCGCTCGTTCTTGTCATTGATGAGCCGCCCGGGGAGGCTCGCCGAACTGCTCCGGCAACTTCACGAACTGCGTGTTTTGGAACAATTCATCCCGGCGATGAAACGGGCCCGCGGCTTGCTCCAATTCAACGAGTACCACAAATACACCGTCGACCGGCACTGCATCCGGGCGGTCGAAGCGGCGACCCAGTTCGAGTCGGGGAGCGGGACCGTCCGCGACCTGTATCGCCGCTTGGACGACAAATTGATGCTCCATCTGGCGTTGCTCATCCACGACCTCGGCAAAGGGTTCGCGGAGGATCACAGCGACGTGGGCAAGCGGATCGCCGCCGAAACGGCCGCCCAGTTGGGGTTGGACGAAGCCGGCAGCGAAACGCTCCAGTGGTTGGTTCACAAACATTTGCTGATGCACTACGCGGCCTTCCGACATGATTTGAACGACCCGCAAATCATCTCCAAATTCGCGATCGAAGTCGGCACCGTCGAGCGATTGGAATGGCTGACGCTGATGTCGCTCGCCGACCTGACCGCCGTCGGCCCCGATGTCCTGACCGATTGGAAAGGGGACCTGATCGAGGAACTTTACAGTCGCTCGCTGGCGTTCCTCCAAACCGGCAAGTTGCCCGGGCAACCGAGCCCGCACTCGATCAAACGACGATCCCAAATCCAGGAACGGCTGGTCCGAGTGAAAGCGTCGCCGGAAGCCCTCGCCTTCCTGGCGGAACTGCCTGATTCCGCGGTCATCCGACCGGCCCCCGAGTTCGTCGCGGGGCTGATTGCGGACGCCGTCGATTCGCGTCCGCAACCGCTGGCGCTCTGCCGCGGACGATTCGACGTCGGGCGGGGCGAGTCCGAATACACGGTCGTGTTGCGGCAAAAAGACCAGCCGATCGGCATCTTCGCCAAGGCGACCAGGGCCTTGGCGGCTTGCGGGCTATCGATCCTCAAGGCGGAGATCGCAACCCTCAACAACGGTTGGATCTGGGACGTTTTCTTAGTCGAAGACAACGACGCCCAGGCGAAGCACGATGACCACATCGCCCGCACCGGCAACAAGGTGACCCAAATCTTGCTCGGCGACAGGCCGCTCCCACCCATCCGTCGGGTGTGGTCGCTGACCAGCGAACGGGAAGCGGAAAAAACCAAGTTGCAACCGGCAGCGGTGACATTCGACAACGACACGACCGATCGCTTCACGATCTTAGAACTCTTTGCCTACGACCGACCGGGGTTGTTGGCTCGCGTCGCCGGCGTCCTGGCGCAACTGAAGGTCGTGCTGCACTTCGCGAAGATCGACACCCACCTCGACCAGGCCGTCGACGTGTTCTACGTCAGCGAACTCGACGATTCAAAAATCGTCGATGACCACCGCTTAAACCAAATTCGCGGAGAACTGCTGAAGGCGGTGGACCAGTCGAACGACTAATTCCGTGCGAGACGGTAAGTCTCATTTCGAGGAAAAAATCGGATCCCCGGGCAAACCGGCTGGAGTCTTCCCGTCAGCAATGACGAAATGACTTGTACCATGGATTGGGAGGGTGGAACGATCGGTACCATCGTTCCAGCGATTGAGGGGCCATGGTGAGGCAGGGAGGGCTTCACCATGGCCCATCTTTTTCATATCGCAGCGACGCCAAATCAGCAGCGAAAGACGACCGTCGTGAACACAGGCGCAACGCGTCGGCTTGGCCGCCGGTCACTCGGCCTGAACACGAGCCCGTCTGATCACCTCGGCGATCGAAACCGGTGCGCCACCGCGGCGTTTGCTCTCGTCCGCGGCTTCCATGAACGCGTACAGCTCCAGCGTCTCTTCGACCGATACCGGCGACTGCCCCGTGCGGAAGAACTTCGCGATCTCGACGATCAACGGTTGGTACCCGCGGTAAGGCCCGATCGGCTGCGTCCCTTTTTCTGTGAACGCCGTGCCTCCGTAGGGTGCGGGGCCCGAACGGATACCTCGAAAGGTCCCGATCCGACCATCCGTCCACTGCCCGACAACCAGGTCGAACGCGTCGCTGCTGGTACGACTGACGGTCGCGCACCCCGTGCCCATGCAGGTGTAGAGCATTTCGACCCCATGGATGCCGTACCAGTAGAGGTCCGTGTGGCTCGGTTCCAACGCACAGGGACTGTGGGCATCACAGCCCAACACCGCGCCGAACTCACCTGCCCGCACCTCCTGGACGCCCTGAGCGTAACGCAAGGACGAACTGGAGAACGTGGGCACGCCAAGCTTCTCGGCGGCGTCGTAGATGGCGACGACATCGGCCAACGACGCGGCAACCGGCTTATCCATGAACACCGGCTTGCCGGCCGCGAAGACCTGCATGACCTGCTCGCGACGCGGCCCGCCGTCGTTGGTCTCCAACAACACGCCGTCCACCTTACCGAGCAGGTCGTCGATCGAATCGACGATTTCGACCCCTAACTTTTTGACTTCTTCGATGTAGCCCGGCACCCGACTGGAACTCGACTCGATCGTCTTGCTGCCCCAGGGGTAGGCCGCAACGACCTTGCAATTGCCCAAGGCGGGGTCGGCCTGTTCGGCGTTGAAGGCTTTCGTGAAAGCGATCGAATGTGACGTGTCGAGCCCGATGATCCCGAGTCGAAACGGCGGCTCTTCCTCAGCGGAGACCCGCGACGGATCACCCGCGAGCCCCAAGCCGACGACGGCGAAGGCGACCGCGCCCACCAGCCATCGCCGAAACGTAGCGAGGATCTCAAACTCGGGGTTGCCAATTCTGGTCATACTCTCTGCTCCAAAGCTGCTGGGCTGGGGGGTTGTCAATGATGTGTCCGTCGCTCGAATCGAGCGTTAGCACCGAACCGGTTCGAAAGGCGATGTTGCCCAAGTGGCACATCAAAGTGCTGCGGTGGGCCTCTTCGACATCCGAACGCGGACGCTCGCCGTTGCGGATGCAATTGAGGAAATCGTCCAGGTGATCGGCGTCGCCGCTGGGACCGGTCCCCTTGCCGGTTTCTCGGTTCCGCATGTCGTACGTGACGTACCCGGCGTCCAGGATCGCCATCGAGCCTTGGGTGCCGTGGAAGGTGACGCCGAATCCCGAATCACGCGGCCCGAACGAGGACCAACTCAGCCCCTCCCAGGTGATCGTTTTTCCCTCGGCAAAGTCGAAGGTGACCATCATCGTGTCGGGCGTTTCCTGGCTGTCGTCGTGCCGGTACTTCCCGCCGCCAGCCGTCACGTGACTCGGGAAGCGGACATCCAAACCCCACCTCGCCAAGTCGAGACTGTGGATGCCGTTGTTGGCCAGTTCGCCACCGCCCCAATGCCAATGCCAGTGCCAGTTGTAATGCACCACGTTGTCGACGTAGGGACGTCGCGGCGCTGGCCCCTGCCAGAGGTCCCAATCGAGCCAATCGGGTACCGCCGCGGGCGCCCCCTGTCCGATCGATTCGCGGCGATTGTTGTACCAAGTGCGGGCATAGAGGACGTCGCCGATTTCACCGGCATGCAGCTTCGCGATCCCCTCGGCAACGCCCGGCCGACTGCGACGCTGGGAACCCATCTGGACGACACGGTTGTGCTTGCGGGCAGCCCGCACCGCCAACTCGCCCTCCTCGGGAGTTTGACTGAGCGGCTTCTCGACATAAACGTGCTTGCCGGCAGCGCACCCCAGGATGGTGGCCGGCGCGTGCCAGTGATTCGGCGCCGCGACCACGATCGCGTCGATCGAAGGGTCATCGAGGATCTTGCGAATGTCCTTTTCGACTTTGGCCGGCCGGGACTGCCCCTTGGCGACTTCGCCCGCAGCCCGCATCGCCGCCCGAGAGTCGACATCGCAAACGGCGACCACCTCGGCCCCCGCGGCAGCGAGAAACCCCTTGGTCAAAGCCAAGCCTCGCCCATTGACCCCCATCATCGCGACTCGCACCGTTTCGGATGGAGCAGTTTCCGCCGCCCGCAATCGGGTTCGGCCTTGCTCTTGAGCGATCGCCGAGGCGGCGAGCAGGGAAGCACTGGCTTTCAGAAATAGCCTGCGATCGGCGTCGGTCGACATCGGCAGTCCTCCGGGGTTGGTTGGGAATGAGTTTTACGCTCGCGGCCCGCGGATCCAGTTGAAACCGCACGGATCGAGGCAGAGTACAGATCAATTGGCAACGGGGGCTGAGGCCGAACCGGTTGTCAAACAAGCCGACGGCCCTGCCCTCATCGACGACGTGGCCCCTCATCTGCGTGAGCGACTCAACAACGGGCAGTCACCACGGGCCTCCGTGTCAATGGTGCAGTCTAACGCCCAAGGCCGCGGTTGCAACGCGCTCTCCCGCCGTCGGCAGGCACGACTTTCCCCAAAAGTCAGCCCCGCCGGAAAACCCTTCCGCTGATGGCGGCGGGGGACCGACCACCGCCGGCCCTCAGCCAATGGCGGCATCAACCGCGGGCGGTCTTCGCAAACCCCCGCAACGGCTTCGGCAACGGAAAAGAGACTTTCTCTTCCCGGATGGTGCTCGTGGTGACGGTCGCGTCGAAGTGCTCGATCAACCAATCGACCGTTTCGCGGACGACCGATTCGGGTGCGCTGGCACCCGCGGTGATCAGCACGGTCATCCCCCGGCTGAAATCGCCGACGTTCAGGTCTTGAGGGCCGTCGACCAAAAAGGCCTGCCGACCTTTCTCTCGAGCCAACTCACGCAACCGCTGACTGTTGCTGCTGTTCTGGCTTCCCAACACGATAACAGCGTCCGCCGCATCACTCAATTCGCGAACCGCTTCTTGGCGATTCTGGGTCGCGTAGCAGATGTCTTCCTTCGGGGGACTGGTGATCTGTGGGAAACGCTTACGCAGCGCGGCGATGATCCGGCCAGCGTCATCCACCGACAAGGTCGTCTGCGTCAAATACGCCAACCGGGCCTCGGGCGGAAATTCCAATCGCTCGACGTCCGCCTCGTCCTCGACCAATACGATCGCCTCGGGGGCCTCACCCAACGTCCCGATGACCTCGTCGTGACCGTCATGGCCGATCAACAAGATTTTGTAGCCGTCCTTGGCGAAGCGGATCGCTTCCAAGTGGACCTTGGTAACCAGTGGGCAGGTGGCGTCGATCGCGTTCAGCCGTCGTAGACGAGCCTGTTCGCGGATCGCGGGCGACACCCCGTGCGCGGAGAACAATAAGGTGCTTCCCTCGGGGACCTCTTCCAGCGAATCGACAAACACGGCACCTTGGTCGCGAAACGTTCGGACCACATACTGATTGTGGACGATTTCGTGATAGACGTAGATCGGTGCACCGAACGCCTTGAGCGCCAGATCGAGGCTGTCGATCGCCATGTTGACCCCGGCACAAAATCCGCGTGGTGCGGCGAGAATGATTCGCATGACTGGTTCGTGGAAGGAGGAAGCGGCTGACGCTCAAGGTAACCGCGAACCGGCCCCTTCGTCCAACGGGGGGCAGGCGTCCAACCGGGGCCGGGCTTCCGATGGGGAGCGACGCCGCGACCAACGACTTTCCGCGGCCGAGAAGTACTGCCGCCGATTGGCCAAGAGCCACTACGAAAACTTTGTCGTCGCCAGTTGCCTGCTGCCCAAGGCGATGCGTCAACCGTTTTACAACCTGTACGCCTTCTGCCGACACGCCGACGACCTCGCGGACGAGTCGGAATCGCCGGCCGCAGCGCTGCAAAAGCTGTCGGACTGGCAAACCGAACTCGATCGCTGCTTTGCCGGCCAAGCCGATCATCCGATTTTCATCGCCCTCGGCGAGACGGCGCGATCGCTGAAGTTGAACCAAGCCCCACTGAACGACCTGTTGGACGCCTTCCGCCAGGACCAGACCAAAACACGGTATGTCAATTTCGAGGAATTGCTGGACTACTGTCGGCGTTCTGCGAATCCCGTCGGCCGAATCGTGCTGCGGATGGCCAAAGCCGACTCGCCCGAAAACGTCGATTTGTCCGATTCGATCTGCACCGGTCTGCAGTTGGCGAATCACTGGCAAGACCTCGGTCGGGACTTTGCCGCCGGACGACTCTACCTGCCTCGCGACGCGCTGGAGTCCTTCGGGGTCACGGAAGCGATGTTGGCACATGATCGCGCCTCCGAACCGCTGAAACGGCTGGTTTTCGCCCAATGTTACGTCGCCCGCGAGTACCTGATCAGAGGAATGCCGTTGGCAGAACGCGTCCCCGATTGGCTGGCGGCAGATATCCGGCTCTTCATCCACGGCGGTTTGGCAACCTTGGATGCCATCGCCGCGGTCGACCATGACACGCTCTTTCGCCGCCCGACGGTGTCCCGTTGGAAACAGTTCGGCCTAACTCTTCGGGCCATTTGGGGGCGGCTGTAAATTCCCCTACAATGCCGCCGCAGGCCTTGCCCTGGGCCCGCGTCCTTCCGCACGCACCCCGCATCTCCCGCAGCGGCTCTGCCCGTGCCCCGCACCGCCGACGTTGCTCTCATCCCGTTACCCGCATGATGCCCGATACCGACGCCAAGATCGCCGACAGTTATCGGCATGCCTGCCGGATCGCTCGTCGGTCAGGAAGCAATTTCTACCGCTCATTTTGGCTGCTGCCGCACCCGAAACGTCTGGCGATGAACGCCTTGTACGCTTTCGCCCGCGTCACGGACGACCTGGGCGACTGCGAAGCGCCGGTTTCCCTCCGTAAGGAATGGCTCAACTGGTGGCGTCAGGCGACCGCCTTCAACTTGATCGGCGAACCCTCCGACGGCCGATGTCGGTTCCCTCAAGGTTTTCCCGATTCGACATCCGACTGGCCGATCGACCTGCGAACCCGCGCCGCCGAAATCCTGCCAGCCGTCTCCGATTCCGTCCATCGGTTCGGCATCCCCAGCCGCTTCCTGCTGGAAATCATCGACGGCGTCTTGGCGGACCAGGCAAAAACTCGCTTCGACACCTACGAACGCCTGGAACATTACTGTTACCTCGTCGCCTCCGCGGTGGGGCTGGCTTGCCTGCACATCTGGCAGTTCCGGTCACCGCTCCCGATGCAGGCCGCGATCGACTGCGGATTGGCGTTCCAATTGACCAACATCCTTCGCGATATCCGCGAAGATGCCCGTCGCGGCAGGATCTACTTGCCCCAACAACACTGGCACCAACATGGCCTCATCGAGGACGACCTGTTGGACCCCCGTCCCGACGACCGCCTTCGCTGCCTGATCGGCGACGAGGCCCGGCGGGCCGCTGCCCTGTTCGATTCCGGCTGGCGGGTATGGGATTCCCTCCATCCCGACGGTCGGCCGATGTTCAGCATGATGTGGCGAACTTACCGACGATTGCTGAGCCACATCGAGGCGGACCCCTGCGGCGTGCTGCGGCAACGCGTCCGATTGAATCGGGGTGAACAATGGACGCTGGCCTGCCAGCACTTCATCCGACCACTCTTCCTCCGATTGCCCGTCCCGCCAGTCGAAGTGACGCGATGACGAACGCCGCCCAATCGGCGAGTCCGCAACGCCCCCGCGGAGCGAACAACCGACCTTCACCCCGAGTAGGAATCGTCGGCGGCGGGCTCGCCGGACTCGCCTCAGCCATGGCGATTCACGCCGCGGCCCCGGACGCGCAGATTACCCTGTTCGAATCACGCCGCCAAACCGGCGGCCGCGCCGGATCGTTCATCGATCCGCAAACCGGTGAAGAGGTCGACTACTGCCAACACGTCGCGATGGGCTGCTGCACCAACCTGCTCAACTTGCTGGATGACTGCGGCCTGGGAGACACTTGGGATCGTTACGATGAACTGACTTTTCACTATCCCGGCAGGCCATCCAGCCGTTTTTCGCCCAGTCGCTGGCTGCCAGCACCGCTTCACTTGCTGCCGACACTCGGTCGCCTGAACTACTTGAGCCGCAGCCAAAAAATCGAAATCGGCCGAGGAACCTGGCGTCTGATGCGAGAATCGACCGCGTCACTCCGCGGCTCGACCGCCGCCCAGTGGCTTCGCGACGCCGGCCAGTCTGCGGCAACGATTCGGGATTATTGGGACGTCGTTTTGGTCAGCGCCCTGGGCGAATCGAGCGAGACGGTTTCGATGGCCCCCGCCCGCAAGGTCTTTGTCGACGGCTTTCTGGCCAATCGCCACGCCGGCGACGTGCTGGTGCCCCGTCTGCCACTCGCAGAACTCTTCGGGCGACGACTCCCCGACCGACTCCGAGCCACCGGGATCGAACTCCGTACCGGCACCCCTGTCCGACGAATCCGCCTGCCATCACAGGACGAACCGAACGAACGAGGTTCCATCATCCTCGAATTCGCAGGCGAAACGATCCAGACGGATCAAATCGTCTTGGCGGTCCCCTGGCACCAAGTCGACAAACTGGTCGACCCAGACTTAGCCCGTCGGGCAGGCCTGAAGCCCGCGGCCTGGAACGCCTTTTCGGCGTCGCCGATCAGCGGTGTTCATCTGTGGTTCGATCGCTCGCTGACCGCTGCGCCTCACGCGGTTCTCGTGGGCACCCTGGCGCAGTGGATGTTCCGCCGCCCAAACCCGACACCAACCCACGATCCGCCGAATGCCGGACACTACCTTCAGGTCGTCATCAGCGCTTCCCGATCGGTCCGCAGCCTGACTGCCGAACAGGTCATCCGTCAGGTCGTCGATGACCTGCTTGGGGCCTTCCCACAAACCCCCGAACCACGGCTATTGGCGGCTCGAGTCGTGACCGATCCTCAGGCCGTTTTCTCGGTCTCACCCGCGGTCGAAATGGCCCGTCCGGCGAGCAAAACCGAGTTCTCATCGCTCCACCTGGCAGGCGATTTTGTTCAAACCGGCTGGCCCGCGACGATGGAAGGGGCCGTGATCAGCGGCAGGCAGGCGGCCAACAGTCTGCTCGAAGCGATCGGTCGCCCAAGCACCTGCCTCACGTCACCCCTGCGCCCCGGCACTTTGGCGCGGTGGTTGATCCGAAACTGACGCGAAAGTTGCCAACCCGCTAGCTTTTCAGCCCGACCACAGGCCCCAAACGGCCACTCGCGAGACAGCCTCGCGGCGTCACATCAACTCGGTGATCGGTGTCGGATCGCTTACCAAGTGCGTCGGCCGGCCCTGCGGCGTGTACAAAATCTTATTGGGGTCGATACCCAATTTGGTGTAGACCGTCGAGACAAAATTCTCGGGCGACAACACTCGCTCCACGGCGGAGTACCCGTCACGGTCCGTTGCACCGACCACCGCTCCGCCCGGTGTTCCGCCACCCGCCATCAACACGCTCATCGCGTTGGCCCAGTGATCTCGACCGGCCTTGGTTTGCCCAGCCAAAGTCGAAATCTTCGGCGTGCGGCCAAACTCACCGAGCGCCAAAACCAAGGTCGACTCGAGCATGCCACGCTCATCCAAATCATTGATCAACGCCGAGACCGTTTGGTCCCAACTCGGCAACCGCTTGTCCAATGCGTCAAACAGATTGCTGTGATGGTCCCAACCGCCGTCGTAAAGCGTGATGAAGGGCACACCCGCTTCGACCAGTCGACGGGCCAGTAGCGCCCGCTGCCCGAACGAGTTGCGGCCGTAGGCGTCTCGTACCTCGTCTTTTTCTCGACTGATGTCGAACGCGGCTTGAGCATCCGGCGAAGTGACCAGATCCATGCCCTGACGGTAGTACTCATCCGCCGCCAACACGGGATCGCCGGCCGACTCGTCGTTGAGTCGCTTCATGCGGTCGACAACTTTTCGCAAGTCATTCCGGCGCTCAAAGCGGCCCCCGAGCAGGTCGAGCGGGACCGCGACGTCACGCACGCGAAATTCCTTTCGATTCGGATCGTCCCCGACGACGAACGGGGCGTACTGGGCGCCGAGGAAGTTCGGTCCACCGCTCCGCGACATCGAAGGCATCGAGAAATACCCCGGGAGCGCCTCGCCCGTCGCACATTCCTTCGCGACGACCGATCCCATGCTGGGGTGAAAGCTGACGAACGCACCACACCCGACCGGGATCCGTGTCGGCGCACCGGTCATCATGTAGTGGTTACCGGCCCCATGATTCCCTTGGTCATGGCGGATCGAGCGGATCATCGCGTACTTGTCCAAGGACGCAGCCAATCGCTTCATGTGCTGCGAGTAAAAGACCCCGGGCACCTTGGTCGCGATCGGTTCGAACTCACCGCGAATTTCCGACGGAGCGTTCGGCTTGGGGTCGAAGGTCTCGAAATGAGTCGGCCCGCCGTCCATCCAAATCAGAATGCAGGACTTCGCCTTGGCAACCCGCCGCGATCCGCTGTCGACCGCCGCAGCCACGTCCCGTGCATGCAGAGCATTCACCAGACCACCACCGAACAGCCCTCCCAGTCCGAGGCGTAGGCAATCACGGCGGCTGGCGCCTTCGCAATTTCGAGAAACGGCCATGGCAGGGCTCCGTACGGTAAGCAGGATGGGCGGTAGGTTCAGGCGGGATCGCAAGCGGTTCAAACTTCATCGGCATCAGGCCGTAGCCCGAATCACTCCACTCGCGATAAATGAAGTGTATCCGATTGCAAGCCCCGCTACCACTTAACTTCTGAAACCGGAACTTCACGATCGCTCCCCAGCGGCCGCAGAATCGGCACCCGACGGAACGACGACCGGTAGGACCGCGAGAACCGCTCAGGGCACCGTGATGCGTTCCACGTCCGTAACCCGACCACGAAAATTCGATCCGCCGATCAGCAGAAACGCATTTTTGCCGGCCGGTAACATCCGGTGAAAAAACCTCGCGGTCGGCGTTTCGGCAACGACAATCCAGCTACCGCCGTCACTCGCCAATTTCTGCAAGTTTCCGGCGACCGTGGTGACGTAGAGTTGGCCCCCCGTCGCGAACGCCGCCGCCCCAAAGCCGGTCATGCCGCTGTCACCGATCAACTCCGGCCCGGCAACCCAGCTATCGGACTGCGGATCATAAACGTCGGTTTCCAAGGATGTCTCGTCGCCCGAGGTCATGCCGCCGATCGCATGAAGTTTGCCGCGGTGGGCAGCAACCGCCAACGCCCGTCGCTCGAACGTCGCCTTCGCGATGGCGGTCCAGCGGCGGTCGTCCACGCTCAAGTCCATTTTCCACGCCGTGTCATGCCAGACCGGTTTGGCATCCCCGGCCATCGCCCAGCCGCCGACGACGTAGACCGAATCGCCGATCACCGCCGCATCGAACGAAGAACGAGGTTCAGGCAAGGGCGGCAAGGCAGTCCATTCTCCGCTGGCCGGATCGAAGCAGGCGACCGAATCAACGGACCACAGGTCTTGCTCTTGCCCCGCCGCGTTACGGGCTTCGAAGCCGCCGATCCGATAAAGCTGGTCGCCATGAGCGACCAACGCGAGGCCTTGCAGACGCGGTCCACTAGCAACCGTCTCCCATTCACCGCCAGCCAGCGGGATTCGCATCAGCTTGTCGTTTTGAAGCTCCTTGCCGTATTGATGAGCCGTCCCCATCGTGCCGCCGTAAATGTACGCGTAGTCACCCAGCGATGCCCCACCGAAACTGGTCAGCGTGAAGGGCAATTCGCCGACTTTGTCCTCAAGGAGCGTCACATCAGCCGCCGTCACGTCAACTGCCACCAACCAGACCAGCAAGATTCCCAGCAGCCTGAGTCGACTGCTAACAGGAGCACGATTCATGAGCGAAACCTCCAGTGCGAAACGATCCTTCACCGCCCGTGACGCCCGAGCCACGCATCGAACAGTACGACTGAACGTACTGACCGGCAACTGGTGAGCAGACCAGGATGGGCTCCCCACCGAGCGATCAACGCCGTTTGGCAAACCCATGCTGAAACCGTTTAACCGTCATTTCCCGACGAAAGCATCACGAAAAATCCGTTCGTCAAACTGGCCCGGAACACTCCCCTCCGCCGCGTAAAGGTACAAGGCCGCAACCAGGATCGCCTTGAGGGCCGAGGAAATCAGAGATACCGCCAGCAATCCGCAGACCCCGAGGGCGATCGCGATCCCCCCCAAAATCGCCTGACCGGACGTCAACGCGAAGACACCGACCACCACAGGAATGATCGCGACCAAAGAGGCCAGAAACGTGATCAGCCCGACGCCGAAATTCGCAGCGAACGACTCGCCCCAAGTTCGCTTGAGCACCGCGCCCGATCGCCCGATCGCGGCAACCGGGCCGAGCCGCTCCACGACGATCACTGGCACAATGAAATAAGTCACCATCGACCAGCCGATGCCAAGCAGCGATGTGACCACCTGACCCAACCGATCCGAAACGGACTCGATCACCTTCAACAAAACGCCGACGGTCGCCGCCGTGAAGGCCCAACCGAAAATCTGAGGCAAGCACGATACGGCTGTCGCGAAACCGTCACCCAGCGTCGGCTCCCCTCCCTTGAAGCGTATGATGGCGCAGGCCACCAAGGCCGAGTTGAAGAAGACGATCACCAAGTAGTTGACGAAATAGAAGGCAAACAAGCCGACGTACCCGATGACCTGAGCCCGACGGTCAACCTCCGCCCCGTCGGCTTCGAACAACTGGCCGGCGTAGCCGGAACCGATGAGCGGAATCGCGAAACTCGCCAGCACCACCAGGCAGGCGATGCCGCTGACCAGCGGGAATAACAGCAACTTCACATCGCCCCGCAAGATCGTCCAGCTCTGTTGGGTGAGCTGCCAACCGTTGGATAGCCTCTGAAACATTCGCCACCATCCCCGTTTGAGTGAACTCGAACCGTCAAACCGCAACGCACCCTGAGTTTACGGGATCGTATCCTCGGCGACATCGATCACCGAATGAAAAAATCCTCTCCCCACGAGCAAGCTTCGACCTGCGGACTTGGTGGACCACGCGACAAAAATGGCCGAACGCACGCCCAAGACCACCGGCCGGCCAGTTCAGCGGCAACGACGAACCGCTCTAACGCGGAGGCCACGGCGGGTCCCCGCCGCTTTGACCCAACAGCCTTGGGAACGTCCACGCTGGAAAGTCGGTTTTCCAGGGCAAGCTCACGAGTTTGCGATCGACCGGCTCCGGGTTGCGGAGGAACAGGTCGGCGACGTCATTCAAGATGTCGATGCAGTTCCCGTAATAGGAATGCCCCAACAGTTCGGTGTCGATCGAACTGGCATCGATGGTGTCAAATCCTGGAGCCGCCAGCAGCCCGCGACTGGAATCGCCCGCCCGCCAACTGTCGTTGAAGTAATACGAAGACCTGAGCGCCCAGTCGTTTCGCGAACAGTAAAGCGTGGTCCGCTTCGACAAGTTGCTGAGCCGAGGTGCGACCTGAGACAAAAAGACGTCCGCATCGATGTCGGGTGCGGCCAAGATGATCTGGTCGAAAACCTCGCGATCCGAATCGATCGCGGCGATCGCCCCCGCCACCGCATCGGCCCCCATGCTGTGGGCGATCACATGGACCCGCTCCGCCCCCGATTTCTCGACGACGTCAAGCAAGAACTCCTTGATCAACTGGCGGCTGAACTGAACTTCGTTGCGATCGGAAAAGTAGTGCCGGAAACTGCCCCGCGATGGCCAACTGTAGAATATCGGCACACCAGGAAATTGCAGGTCATGATGGATCTGGGCGGTCCGCTTGGCGGCCGAATCGAAATCGACGTTGTAGCCATGGACGAACACGAAACAGCCATTCGGCTCCTGAACCTCCGACATCACCCGCCGCAGTTCTGCGAAATAAGCATCCCGCTGGAGCGACTCCACAAGCCGCAGGATGACGTGTTGGCCCTCGTCCTCGGGGCCGAATCGTGGTGACTCGACTTCACCGATTTGGTGCGTCGGGGGGATCGAGACGTCACAGTACCCGTAATGCTTTAGGCCCCCAGCCTCGCGACGCGGCCCGTACACCACCCCCTGGCGCGCCGAATATCGGCCGCGCAGCTCTTCACTCAGCGCCGGAATCGAATAGAAAAATGCGGCCACCAACAATCCCACCGACAAGACGGCCAGCCGCAGCGAATGCCCACCGCCGCCCGCCGATTCCTCACCCGCACGGCTTCCACCCGAATAGAGCATCACAACCGGAAACGAAATCGCCATCAGACTGATCAACATATGAGTCGCGATTCCCAACACCCCCATGCGGTAGGCCTCTTCGAGGACCTCACGATTCGTGCCGTAGTAGACCCTCACGAGCTTCGGCTCCTGTTCGTCGATCGTCCGCACCAAAGAAACCGCACCGGGGCCTACCGATTCGGCTCGCGCCGGCGCCAACTTGGGCGGCGCAGGGACAGGAGCGATCGCGCTGGGGGCCATCGCCGGTGGAACAACGCCCGATGGGAATGTCGGGGCAAAGCCATCGATCGGTCCCAACGCGGGCGGCGCGAACCGTTCCCGACCCGGCAACATGGTTTCGGAGTACTCCTGTCGCTCCCAAGAGGGTTGCAAGCTCGGTGCGCCGCTCAACGGGTCGAGACCGGCGATGATGCCAAGCAGTTCGGCGGCCGGCCGAACGGTCGCGGGATCCTCGAGCGCACGCATCAACACCGGCACGGAACTCGGGCCCAACGCGACCAATTGCTTGGCCGCCGCGTCGCGCGCCTCGAAGTCGTCGCCCGTCAAGGCGAGGATCAATGCGGCCAGGTAAGACTCGTCCCGCGGCAGACTTTCTGTGGCCACTCTTGACAATCCGATCAGCCCCGCCGCTCGAACGGACGGGTCGTCGTCGACGGCGAGTCGCTTCAACCTCGTCGTGATGACCTCGACCAGCCAACCCGAACGTTCAAGTTCGGCCGCCGCTTGCTGCCGCACCTCAAAAGCTTCGCTGTTGGACGCCTCGTCCAGCAAAACGCGACGGTCCGCGTCGGTGAGCGATCGGGCACGAGAGAAATGGTCTTGCAACACACGCGACCGCCGCTGGGGATCGCCTAACGCGGCACGCAGTTGAGACAAACTCGGGTCGTCGACCTCAGCCAACGGGTCCCGCAAATAATCGGCAGCCCAATCGTCCGTCGGGTCCACTTGCCCAGGGGCCGCCGCCGGAGAGGGCTTGGGCGAAAGGGCCCCTGCCTCTGCCGGCCGAGACGCTTCCTCGGTACCGGACGGATCGCCCTGGGCGAACGACTGACCAGTCCCTCCGCAGTGACACAAAATGAACACCGCGATCACCAACGCTCGCCAGGTCGGCGCCCGTGCGAAACGGACCTGCGGGAAGAATGGATTCGATCCCGACAAACGAACCCGCGGGGAGCAGCGTCCCGTCGAAGTGGTGCTTTGATCGGGCATGCCGAACGATTCCAGCGGGAAATGCGGTGAGCAACAGGGTGAGGTCAATATCGCAATCGCAACAGCACCTCGCCAGCCCGCCCCTGACTGTCGACCTTCAACCGCATCACCTGCGGCGACTGCTTGACCAACTCGGCAAACTGCCGGGCACTCGTAACCTGCTGACCATTCGCAGCGACGACGACTTCGCCCGGCCGGAGCGCCCGATAGTCACGCCTGGACAAATCGAAAACTCGCTCCCCGGGCAACCCCGCAGCCACCAGGGTGATCACCGCCCCGGCACCTCCCCGGTCACGAACCGTCAGCCCGCTGCGCGGTCCACTCCGCTGCGGCTTGCCAGGATAGCTGATCGCATCGACATTCTGCTCCATCTGCGGCGCAGCGGCGGCATTGACTTTGGCCCCCTTGGGATAGTCCGCCTTGAAAGCGGCAGCCACCTCCAAGCTGACGTCGCGGATCAACCGCTCCCATCCGACCGGCCGCGAGCGGTTGGCTTCCCAAAAGCGACAGAGCGCCGTGGTGAAGATCGATCCGGGCAAGTTCGCGTCCCCAACGTTCGCGGCGATGAATGCCGCCTCGCCCGGCGAACTGCCGTTGAGGTCCAACCAGCCGGCGTCGGAGAAAAACAGCGACCGAAACAACGGGCTGATCACCCGGGGCTCGTCCGGCATCACGAAAGGGGCAAAAAAATCTTCGCCGTCCGCCCGCAGGTTGCAGCAATCGGTGATCAAGGCGTTGAACCGCGCCCCCTTGGACTCCATCAACCGTTTCAAATCGTCGCGATACAGTTTCCCGCCAGCCAAATCCAAATGATGCCCCCGATCGTCCGACGCGCCGTGACCGGTGTAATAAACCAGCAGGGTGTCGTTGCTACCCGGCTTCACGTCCGCCAACAGGTCGAGGATCGCCTGTGGTGAGCTGAACTCGTCCTCCTCCATCGACAACGAGTAGTACTCCAATTGGGACGCGGGGACCTGACTGTGCAATTCCACGTACATCCGCAACGCATCGCCAGCGATCGCGCCGCGGTGCACCCCCCATCCCGCCCAAGGCGACAAGTCCGAAATCACGATTCCATGCAGCTTTTGCGCGTACCCGACTTGACCTCCCAAACCGAGGGTCAAAAAACCGATGAAGCAGAGCAAAAGACGGCGTATCATGAAAAGCCTCCAGGGCGAACGGCCGATCCGAAGCTGATCCGATATTTTCTGCTCACCTGTTCTGCGACAGCAATCCCCCACCCGATTTCTCCAACCCATCGCTCAGCCCTCGATCCGAACCGATCCCAGAAATTCACCGATGTCTAACCCCGCGTCCGCTACCGAGTTGTTCAACACGCTCCTCGAACTGGCGAAGTCTGCCGGGATCGACACCCAGGTTGGTGAGCCGAAGTCGGTCGCCGGACAATGCACCGCGATCCGAGCCAAATGGTTGCTCGGCGCCCGCAAGGTGAAGTACAGCTTTCGCTGCCTGCTGGACGAGGCCTCCTATCAGGTCCGATTTCGCGAATCGATCAACGAATCGAGTTGGGGTATCCCGCCGCTCACCTTCACGGTCGAAAAAACGTCCCAGTCCGGCACCCGGGTCACCCAGGATCGGACCGACAAAAGCTTGAGTGGCGAAGGCGGACACTTGCCATTCGGCGACCTGCGAGAGGCCTGCGAACAAGCCACCCGAGCGGCCGGTTGGACATTCACTTTCGAGCCAAGCAAAAGCCCCTGAACCGGACGTGTTGCCGCCGCGTTCCTGCGATTTCCTCGCCAAACAAGGCGGCCACCACCGCCCAACCTCATCGCCCCTGCTCTTCAACTCGCAAAACCTGACGCGCACCGAGCGCGAAGGTTTCTGGACCGAAATATCCAGCTTTCAGACGGGCCGTTTTCGACCGATCGCGGTTCAGGCTCGAACGAGCCTCGAACGAGCCTAAAGGGTCCGTTCCGCGAACGGCATTTCGGGCAGCGAGACCCCCAAATTTCCAAGCTTTTCCCGGCCCGATCCGAAATCGAAAGGCTTCACGCCAGCCTTCGAATCGGCAATCACCCACTACCTGTACTCGCGTCAATCGACAACTAATTTCACTTTTTTTTCAAAAAAAGTTTGACATCCGCGATTCAACCGATAGATTCCCGCCTGTTCACTGCGATTGTCACTCGGTTGACACCACTGACCCCGGAGCACCTGCCATGTCGGGATTCCGTCAGTTCACCACGCTCGGTGGTTCTCGAAAGTCGCGCCGCCGGACGCTCCGGATGGAATCCCTATCCAGTCGCCAACTTCTGGCAGCCGACTTGGGTGTCGCCTTTCCGGATGTCTCCGGCGACGGAATCCTGTCGCCCCTGGACGTGCTGCAAGTCAGCAACGCGGTGAGCCAGGGCGTGACGGCGACGGAGCAGCCCCGATTCGACGTGAACCTCGATCAGGTGATCGACGCCCGAGATGTCGAAGCCACCCTGGCTGCACTCGTCGCTGTCCTCCGAGAGCGAGACCTCCGAAACCTTGAGACAGGCGGATTGCCGGAGCTCGATGTGGCCATCATGGCCGCGGACGATGCGGGGGATGCCAATGACCCGCTGATGCGGGCGGTCGGCATGCTCGGTATCGGTTCACCAACAGCTGACGCGTCGACTTCCAGCCCGACCGAGCGAACGGGAATTCGGTTGGACAGCACCTGCGCGGCGATGGAACTGTCGATCGCCAGTCTCCAGATGTACCTGACGTCACTCCAGACCGAAACCGCGCTCTTGCAGGACCCGATCGCGATCCAACAACACCAAACCCTGATCGTCTCAGTCGAGAACGCGTTGGCCGAAGCCTTGGCGAACTATTTGGCTGCCTGCGGGGGCGATTCCGACGAATTTACAGACCTACTCGACACGATCGATCCCGCTCTTACAGGAACCGAACCCGAGTTCACGGACGCCACAGGCGATTTGCCCAGCGCTACACCGGCACCAGGAACGGACCTGACGACCCCAACGTTCGATGACCCTTCGGGATCGCCGGGATCGCCCAGCGACCAAGAATCGTGGGTTCCCAGCGAAGACCCTGAGACTGTCTCGCCAGGGATGGACAACCAGCCCGACGACATCATCCCACCCGGCGACTCGGAGACCGACTCACCTCAGAACCCATCCGACCCGTCGATCCCCGAACCGACTGATAGCGGACTGCCAAACGGGGCGCCGCCATCTGAGCCCGAATCCGACATCGACGAACCGACTGGAACTTCGCCCACCGATCCGGCCCCACCGGTTGACAGCGACCCACCCGCGACCGAACCGCCCTACACACCTTGGACTGACGACCCGTCCGCGTGGGTGCCCATCCCGCCCGGCGATCATCCCAACTACGACGAGCCCATCACGGCGGAAATACGGATCGATTTCGCGTACGATCCCGATGCGCCGCTGAGCTACAGCGACGCCAACCTGGTGGCCGGTCCGGACGAGGACTTGATCTACACCTACCAGACCCACATCCCGTTCGTGGTCGAAGTGACCACGTCAGTACCGGCCCACGGGGGCGACTTCTATCTGGTGCTCTACGTCTCGCACGACGGACTCGAAAGGCCATTCGGCAACGCACCGATCCCGCTGCACCTCTACGACGGCAACGACTTTTACCACGTCGTCATCCCCAGCGGAGTAGCCCGAGAAGTCGGCCTACGGGCCGAACTCTACTACACCCAAACCAGCCTCGTCCAAGCGGTACCAACGCCACAATCAACAGCTTCAATTGCACAACAGGTTGCTGAATCAAACGAAGACGCGAATCCCCAAAAAATAGCGGAAACGCAAAAAAAATCCAAAATTCGCAGCTTCCTATCAAAAGCAGGCAGCAAAGCAACAAGCAAGCTCACGCAAAAAACGAAAACCTTCATTACCGACAGAGCACCATCGAAGGCAGCAGAAACGATCGTGTCGTCGTTGTACGCCAAGGAAGACGCAATTGCCATCCTCCAACAAGATGGGATCGCACCGGATCTCGCAAAGCAAATATATGAGGAAAGATCCAGCGCACTAACAAACGAACTAAGCAGTCGAATTCAACCATTTTTCACCAGCGCATCCAAGCACATATTCAACACGCCATCACCTCAAGCAGATTTAAGAATTGGCGATAACGACCCAAATGCAGAAGCACCGCGAGACATCGAGCAAGAACTCGACGACGCCATCGCCCGAGGCGCCAGAAGCTTTGAGGACTTTATCGACCAAAATCTCAAGATTTCACTCGCAGACCCACTCTCATTATTTGAACAAGCAACCCGATCTAAGCTACAGGACTTCATCATCCACGGCGACAGAGCGGACCTTACCACAGCACTATCATCTTTTAACCTCCGAGAACTAGCGATAATAAAATCAATTTCGGCAACCTACCCACTTCAATCTTCGGACGGCACAAACATCGGTGAAGCATTCTTCACGATAAACGATGTTTCACTTGAAGGATTCAGCTCATTAAAAGCCGGCGTAAAATCCCAGAAGTGGGGACCTAGACAATCCTGGGAAACAACATTCCATTACGAAATCCGGGAGGAAGACAACAAAAAAAGATCAAACGAGATAAAGATGCAGCTTTTATACAGCCGTTAACGATTCCGAAAATCCACAAAACAACACACATCACCGCCTGTTACAAGATTTTAATACAGGAATTGCCCTTCTTAAAGAAATCAGTTCCCCAGATAATTCTGCATCCTTGCTGCAACGGCGGCATGGGACTACCCGGAATTATTCACGAGATTTAAATGCCAGCATTTTGCTGGCCTGAGTTTTTCGAAATTTTCTGCAAAAATGATCCGAACCGCGCCAAAGATGGCTGGGAAAAGCACAAAACTGCGCGCGATTGTGCACTTTCCTTGCAATTCACTGGATTGAAAAACGCCAGCTTTCAAAAGCTCATGAATCATCCGGGGTTACAAAAACTCCGTGCGAATAACTGGCACATCTTTACTCGGCAGCGTCGGGAGATGACTAGGCAATAAATCCAATGAGGTGCAACCGGCACGCCGACTGCAAAACAGGCAAAACAGGCAAAACGCTGCGCAAAGCTTGCCTGTGCCATTTCGCGTGAGGATGTGGACCGGAAATCGGGTTGAAAAAACTAGACAATCCCCCGAACTGCCGCTCGAGCAAGAAGCCGGCGGCGGGACAGAGCGGAGCCCTGAGGGACAGAGCGGAGCCCTGAGCGCTTACATGGAAACTTACAACTGAGAACCGAGGCAACACACACGCTTGAACCCAAGTCACCAACTGCTCTCAGGCGCAGTTCGCCCGACTGCCTTCCTCCCAAAGATTTGTCTCACACAATTTTCGTAAATTATTCATGCTGAAAAAAGCTAACACCAAGCCACGCGAAGACTAATGCCTCGCAAGAAAATTGAGAGCCTGCCATCCGAGATGCTCCTTACGGGCGGACGATCAAAAAAGCGGCGACATCTTGAATCTTCCGTTCCAGCAGGAGCGAACAGAGGAACAAAAACTCAAAACTGTAAACGACCGGCCATTTCTTGCGATTGCTTCTGAAACTGACGCCCAGCACCACAACTCAAAATCAAAATTTTTATGCTACACTTACACAAGAAGCACCAACAGGCGGACACATAATATGCGCCCTTCAATCTTCGAGCCCACCGCGTTACAACGAGCTTTCGCAATAGCAGCGGGAATCATATTGCTTTCAACAAACAACGCACACACCGGGAAAAGCGAAGACGTTTTGCTGAACGAGTCACCAGAAACCTCCTTGCTGGACACACAGAAATACCTAGACCTATTGCGTCAGGATCGACTTAAGACAAATTCAAAATTTTTTTTCACTATCGGAACATCCTTCACTCGCCGTGCCGACGCCAGAAAGCAAATCATCACATCGATCTTTTCGAGTGTCCATAACTCGCCAGACGCGAAAGGCGTGTTGTTCACGGACAGCAACGGTGCATTGGCGAACGTTTTTTTAGATACAAACTTCCTCGAAGTCGACGACGACGTAACAAACAAAGACACAGTTGACCTCGAGTTCCAAATATCCGAGGGTGTTGTGTCGACTCACGTCACTTCGAAAAACTCCGAAAAGTTCATCGGATCGGTTAACCTTCAGGTACCTGTGCCGGAAGTAGCTAACGTCCTGTCAGATGAGCGCGTCGAAATACTCGAGCAAGCTGTCAAATTCACCTCTCCGCACTCGATACGTTTCGTGAAATTGCGGTCGCCGGTTGCGGAGGAGTTTCTTGGCCACCCACTGCTGCATTACTCTCTTGCCAATTCCGACGGCCTGACCCAAACACTCGGTTCGGTTCAGATTCCAAAAGGCGTGAGGTTAAAGCCGGCATCTCCGAATGACACCACCCTGCTCTACACGCTGATCGACAGTCTTGGCGAAGGCGAGAACAGACTGAACGAAGTTCGCAAAGCTGAACTTTCGAGAGTTGCATTTGAAACATTTTATAATGGCCCAAGCGGAACACAACCGCTGACCAACCTTTACATCCAAATGGCCCTGGAGGTTGCTAAACAGTTCGACCAAACACAAAACGTGCAAAACCGGAAAAAACTGATCGATCGGCTTTTATCAATCACGTACGCCACGGACGATCATTTCCGCGACCAGGACGCAGTCATTCTCGATGCTTATGCTCGCGGCCAGTACGCAGAACAGGTGATTCGCAACGCATCGCGAATCGACCCAGACGTCGGATCGGCTATACGAAATGCACTTCGATCGTTGCCGCCAGACAAATCCTTCGCGACCGCGTCAGCCCTTGCCACGATCGGCTTTCGTCCCAGCAGTAAGGATATCGATACGATGCGATCTTGCCTGCTAGGAAGTGGAGACGCTTCCTTGAGGACAGCTCTCTCGGCGCATTGGGACCTGCCCGTCGGAGACGCGGAAATCGACGCAACCTTGGACGTGCTCAATGGATCCGCCGACGAGGAAACTCGCTCTGCGGCGGTAGAGGTACTGGTCATGCTTGGTAACATCGACAAGGTGCCGGAAAAGTCGCTTGAGGACTGGGTCGCAACAAGCATCCATTCCGATGACGTGCGCAAACAGAGGCGTTCCATCGCTTACCTGACAAAGACACGTTCCGGCCGAGATCGATTGCGGCACTGGATGCTTGACGAGTCATTCCCTGTCCAAACTTCAGATCTCGTCAAATCGATCCTACGCAGCCACATCGCGGCCGCTCGGGGGCTGATGAGGTTTGATTTCATGAGTGAAGATGAAATTGCTCTTACTGTAGAGCTTTTATAGCAAATGCGATCGACCGGCACCGCTTGCGTAAACGTGCGACAACTTGCACTCACGCTGCTACGACAAATACTGCGGTGGACGGTTCATTCAGATGCATCACTGGAATGTGAAAATGGGGCAAATGGATGTTTCAATTTTCTTCCCGTATATTTCCAGGCTTTCTATTGCCGTTATTTCTTTTTGTGCTCGTCATTTTCAGCAAATCTGCGCCGGATTCCTTTCGATCGTGTGGCATGCTTTTCACCTTTCGGCTTGCGTGCCGAAACGCCTTACATCTTCAACACGCCTGATTTGCTTAGCGCGGTCACCCAAGGCGGTGGGGCGTTTACAATTTCTGCGGGACTCGTTCATCCTGAGTCTGCAACCTCTCAAACCGTTTCTCAACGGGGGCAGATTATTCTCTTCGATTCAGTACTTAGAATCGGACGTTCAATAAGTGGAGTAATTCAGCGTTTTGCGTACCTGCGGAAGCCCCCCGGGAGGACGACAGTTTGCGCCAGTAAAAGATTGGCCGTTCCCTACCTTGGTCGTTCGCCCGCTTACCCTTCCCATTCACGGAGGAAATTATGCATAT
>RECD01000206.1 GCA_007694185.1 Planctomycetaceae bacterium | reverse complement strand
GGTTCAGAGCCCTGGAGCGACCTCCCATCGTCTCAACCCCCCTCTCCCCGCTGCGCGAGCTCGCGGAAGGTGCCACCCACCTTTTCCAGCTCGCGGAAGGTGCCACCCACCTTTTCCTAGAGCTGGGGCGCATGGAGGGCGACGGACCACTAGGTTCAGAGCCCTGGAGCGACCTCCCATCGTCTCAACCCCCCTCTCCCCGCTGCGGGGAGAGGGGCTGGGGGTGAGGGGCCGAGAGGAAAGGAAAAAAGTGAGAGCGAGGGCAAGCCTGGTGCCACCCACTTTATGTGTCGCCCACTTTCCTGTCGACGGTTCGGACCGAGGCTAGTTTTCCGGGGTCAGGCCGGTGGCGATCAGGAAGCCGCGTTCCTCGACGGTTACGCCGATCCGTTGACCGTCGGCATCCGACGCGACCACGCGGACACCGGCCACTTGGCCCGTCGGCCAATGCTTGCGAATCAGCTCACGATCTCGGCTTGTCAGCTCAGCCGAATTCCAACTCGGACGGTCCGTCGATACCGTGACGAACCAAGTTGCCGACGGTGTGGGGTGGTCGCGGAATTGACCGAACTGGAGCTGATAAGTGGCTGCCCCAGCAACCGGTGTCCAGCGGATTTGATCTCGTTGAAGGTCCAGGGGGGCCTGTTCCCGCGGCGAGTCAACCAGGATCTCCGTCAGTTCCCGAACCCGCAGCGGCAACTCGACCTGGCCATCCGCGATCGTGATTTCGGTCGGCCAGTTGTCCGGAGCGATGTCGATCAGCGTCGTGCGAAGGATCGACCGGTTGCTGGTCGACGGAAAAGACGTGAGCGTGCCGCCAAACCGAATTCGGTACGTGCCCGCGATCAACTTGGCGGGTGCCGACCGACCTTGGTCGATCACGAAATAACTGGCCAGATTGCGGCTCAGTCCCTGATTCGGGTCGGACGACTCCGGCCCCCAAACTTCGACTCGGACGGCCAGGTTCAGCTCCCCCAATTCCTCGCTCGGTTCCGCCACCAAGACGAGGTTTCCCGTTGCGACCTTGTCGTCGGGGCCGCCCAGCCGTTCGATCGCCGTCACCAGCTCGCGCATCAGCCGACATTCGGGGGCCAGCTTGCTCGGGGAAGGCGGTCCCGAAGCTTGCGAATCTGTCGCCACGCCGCTGAGGAACGGGTAGATCGGTCGGAGCAGATCGAGTGCCTGGCGATAGGCCTCGAACGCTCGATCCGTCTCTCCCTTCGCCTCCTGCAATCGACCCGCGGCCATGGCCGCTTTGCCACGGTCCCACGCGGAAGCTTGAGAGTTCGCTCGTCTCGCGGTCAGCTCCTCCAGATTCCCTTCGGGCAACTGCACCAGTTCATCGCTGGTCCAACGTTCGATCGGACGAGCCGACTGCAGGCTGCGGCGGATGGCCGCCAGCCATCCTTCCGCTTCGCCCCGTTCCGTCTCGGTGCCGCCAGGGCCCTCCAGAAAGAGCGTCAAACGGCGGGCGGCGAATTCCATCGTGGGCGAGGGCGAAGTCGCAGAGGCGCGATGCGCGTCGGGCTCGAATACTCCGCTAGGCGTCTCCGCCCGTGCCGACATGACAAGGGCTTGGGCGACGAGGAAATCATGTCTACCGAAGGAAGCCTGAGGCAAACGCTCGGCAACCGTCAACGCCAAAGGGACCGCTTGGGTCGGGTCATCGATCGCGCGGATCGCTTCGGCGAGTTTCGCCGACACCTCATCGCGGTGCTGAGCGTCCGCCTTGTGGAACGCCCGCTCGTAAACTTGCGCGGCGACGACCGGGCGACCCGATCGGAACTCTTCGTCCGCCCACAGCAGCAGCTCGTCAAAGGAGCGGTCGAACAAGATGGGGGACAGGATGGCGACGACAACGGCGGTGGCCAGCACGGCCGTCGCAGGTTTCCAGCGACGCGAGCACCAGCGGGATGCTTTCACCACCCAACCGCTACGGCGGGCTACCAACGGCTCGCCCGCTTCCAGCCGACGGACGTCTTCCAGCAAGGCGCTGACGTTGGCATAGCGAGCCGCCGGGGCCTTTTGTAGCGATTTCAAGCAAATCGTTTCGAGGTCCCGCGGGATGCGACGATCGATCGCGCGTAGCGACGGAGGCTCTTCGTTGAGTAGCTTGACGAGTGAGTCGGCGGGTGAACCAGCCCCATAGGGCGGAGCCCCCGCGAGCATCTCGAACAACAGCAACCCTAAGGCATGGATGTCGGTCGCTTCGCCGATCAGTCCCGTTTGTCCGCGTGCCTGTTCGGGCGCCATGTACTGGGGGGTACCGAGCAACTCGCCGGACCGCGTCAATTCCGAGCTGCCGGTCACGTCACGTGCCAAGCCGAAGTCGGTCACAAAGACATGCCCGATGCGATCCAGCAGCACATTGCCGGGTTTCAAGTCCCGATGGATGATCCCTTGGCGATGAGCGTGCTGGACCGCGGCGGCAACCTGCTTCAGGATCGAAACCGCTTGGGTCGGTGGCAGCGGTCCGCGGGCCAGCACCGCCGCCACCGACTCGCCGTCGATGTAGTCCATCGTGAAGTACGGCTCACCGCTCGCTTCGCCGACGTCGTGGATCGACACGATGTTGGGGTGGCGCAGCTTGGCAAGGTGTTGGGCTTCCTCCCGAAACCGACGCAGCAGCGGGCCGAACGCTTGTTCGCCGGGCCGTAGCACTTTCAACGCGACCCGCCGATTGAGCGCCTGGTGCCGAGCCAGATACACCACGCCCATCCCGCCATGTCCGAGTTCCCGTTCGATCTCGTAACTGCCAGCCAAATCAGGAGGCAAGCGGGTGGCGGCTGATTCCGGAGAATGCCGCACGGTTTCGTCCAGCAGGGAACGGAGTGCTTGGTGTGCCGCCAACGCGTTGTCGAAGGATTCGCGGAGCGATGTCGGCACCTCGACCGGCTCGCCCGCCAGCTGTGCATCGAGCAGTCGCTGCAATTCGTCGGCCGTATCAGTCATGATGAACAGTCCTCCGACGTTCGAAGTTGTTTACCGAGTTCCACCAAGGCACGGGCCGCCAAGTTGCGGATCGCGCCCGCCGACCGCCCCATTCGCTGCCCCGCCTGTTCGCTGTCCAGCCCCTCGAAATACCGCAGCAACAGCACCGCGCGATGCTCATCGCCGAGGCGGCTCAGCGCTTCTTCAAGGCGCCGGCGGTCTTCCGCCCGGACAAGTGCCGATACCGGTCCGGTGGGGAATGACTTGGGCACGGGGACCGCTTGGCGTTTCTGAGCGCGAAAGTGGTCGTGTCCATCCCGCAGGCGGTTTTCGATGATCCGACACATCCACCGGATGAACGCGCCGTCGTCGGAGTATTCGAACTCGTCGAATCGCCGGACGGCCGCCAGGTAAGCTTCTTGCAGCACATCCTCGGGATCGAGCTTTTCGCGAAGCGCCCCGCCCAACCGAGCCCGGACGAAAACGAGCAGTCGCTCGGTGTGCAACCCGAACAACTCGTCAAACGCTTCCGCATCCCCCGACCGGGCTCGCCGCCACAGCCGCCAGGTGATCGATTCAGGTTCCATGGTCCGCCGTCGATGCAGGGGTGATCAGGACCGGCCGACGCCAACGCGGGACGAGCATCGGCACCCGTCGTCGGTACTCGCGGTACCGATCGCCATGATGCCGCACCAGATCTCGTTCCTCGAGCTGAATGGCGACCAGGATGTAAAGTGTAGTGGTTAACGCGAAAACCAAATGAGCCAGTGTCATCAGCGGCGTGGCCCAGAAAGCCAGCAACCATCCGACGTACAGCGGATGTCGCACCCAGCGGTAGGGGCCGGGGGTCACGAACGGCAGCTGTTCATAGCGGCGACCGCGAAAGTAGCACCAGACTTGACGCAGCCCGAACAGGTCGAAGTGGTTGATCAGAAACGTCGTCACCAACACCGTTAGCCAACCGCCGGCGCAGACCGCCCACAGCAGGATTCTTGCCGCCGGTTGCTCCACCTCCCAGATCACCCCGCCCAGCGGCCGCCACTGCCAGAACAGCAAGGCCAACGCCAGGTTCGAGCACAACACATAGAAGCTCCGTTCCGTCGCCACAGGGATGACGCGAGTCCAGATCCGCTTGAACTGGGGTCGAGCCATCACGCTGTGCTGGATCGCAAAGATCGCCAGCAACCCGAGGTTGATCAGCAGCGCCTCGCCCCGTCCCGTGTCGGCCAGCTCATCGAGCTGAGTGGGGACAAGAAACCCGCCAACAAAGCCGATCGCGTACAGGAACACACCGAGGAACGAGACGTAGCTCGCTACCCCGAACAGCAACACCAGCCACCGGTTCATGACAGTTGCTCCCAGGACACTCAGGATTCATCGCCCCGCGCTCGCGCCAGTCGCGGACGCATAGGGCCATTTCCAACAACAGCGGAATCGCCTGTGAACCGTTTCGAAAAATCCAAAAAATTTCCGCGCCCCCATCCTCCGGAACATCCTCCGGAAGGTGCCATCCTCCGGAAGGTGCCACCCACTTTTTGCTCATCCTCCGGAAGGTGCCACCCA
>RECD01000057.1 GCA_007694185.1 Planctomycetaceae bacterium | reverse complement strand
TTTCGTGGCGGTTTTTGCATTTCAACCCCGGGCATTGGGTTGCGTCCGAATTCTCAATTTTCGGCGGGTGGCTTCCCAAGCTGGAATTAAAACACTGGTGGTTGTCAAAAAGGGATCTGGCGATAGAATCGTCAGCCTGGACATTGTTCATAGCTTTCGGGCAAACGCGGCTTTGGCCGCAGTGGCTCGGCCGGAATACGCCGTTTGATGCCGGCTTCACCCGTTCCGCCGTTCAACCGCAGTTTTTTGGAAATCACTCACGCCGATGCAGCCCAAGATTCGTTCTGCCGATCAACACTCCCCGGCTGACTCCGGTCGACGTGGTGCCGAATCGACAATCGAATCACCGGGTATTGCCGAGCTTGGCGTTGGTATTTCGCCTACCGGCGGCCCGATGGTCCGTTCGGTCGACGCCCAGTTGCTGAGAACTCTCGGGGATGACCGAGCCTGGTGCGTGGGTGATTTGATCAAGCCGATGGGGGTTACCGCGACCGCGATCCGCCAGCGGCTCGAACGGTTGCTCGAAGCCGGGTTGGTCGAGCGGGAAAAGCTGGCGACCGGGCGTGGTCGGCCGGCCTTCGGCTATCGATTGACGGAACAAGGCAGACGCTGCGCTGGGGCTGATCCGGGCGCCCTGGCCGAAGCGATGTGGCAAGAGTTGTTGGAATTGCAAGATGAATCCGTGCGATTCCGGTTGCTGGCGGGCATCGCCAAACGCTTAGGCCGGGGGTTGGCGAGTGACTGGGGCACCGCAGACGAGTCCGCCACAGTCACGGTTTCGGCCACCGGTTCACAAACCGCCGGTTTCGAAGTGGCCAAAACAGGCAAACCCTCGGACGATTTCGCCGGCTCCAACTCGGGGAACGCACTGGGAGCCGGTGGCGTCGTTGCGGGCGATCGCTTGGTGGACGACGCCGATGTTCTGTCGCAGCACCGTTTGAACCGCTCACCGACCGATTCGCCTGTTGATGCGCAAACCGGTCAGGTACCCCCGTGCTCAGCGTCCCCCCTCCAGGCAAGCACGCGCCCGGCGATGCCAGACCCGGCGGACGGGTTGGAGCAGCGACTGCGTCAGATCGGTGAATCGTTGGCGAAACGCCGGATCACGACGCGGATTCGCTTTTCGTCTGACTTCGGGCGTGATTTGCCGGTCCTTGACGTCCCGCACTGCCCCTACCCTACGCTCCGCGACGCGACGTCGGATCGTTCGATGTGCGAGCTCGAACGCCGGATGCTCAGCGAGGCGCTGGGAGGACCGGTCGAGCTTTCCAATTGCGTGCTCGACGGCGATTCGGTTTGCCGGTTCGTCCCCGAGTATCCCACCTCATCTCAACCCGTTCATCCCTAGCCGCCGGTTTCGATCCGAAGGCAGGCCCCGGTGTGATTGATGCCCGGGCGTTCCTTGCGAACCGCGGCAGTTTGTGATTCCGATTTACAGAAGAAAGTTGTCAGGAGTGATCGATCGATGGCATTGACCGAGGATAAAGTTCGCGAGGCGCTCAAGCAGGTGATCGACCCGGAGTTGTACATCAACATCATCGACCTCGGTTTGGTCTACGTCGTCGACGTGAAGGAGCCGAAAGAGGACGGTCGGCATGACGTGCATATCGAGATGACGATGACCAGTCCGATGTGTCCTGCGGGACCGCAGTTGGTCGGCGGCACCAAGGCGGCGGCTTCGGCGATGCCGGAAGTCGATCAAGTCGACGTGCAGGTCGTGATGGACCCGCCCTGGAGCCAAGATAGGATGACCGAGGACGCTCGGGACCAATTGGGCATTTTTTAGGACACGGACTCAAAACAGAACCGAACACCGGCTGGACGTCGTCGGTTTTCGGGCATGACCGCGGCGTGACGATGCGTCGATCGGACAAAGGGTGATCGGATGAGAGTTTTTTTGGCCGAGTACGTTTGCAGCGGCGGCTTCTGCGGGACTCCGGTCGAGCAGATCGAAGATTCGCTCCGCACCGAAGGGGCGGCAATGGCATCAGCGTTGTGCGAGGATTTGGCAAAAGTCGCTGACGTCGTCTTCCCGGTTGATGCCCGCCTGCGGCCCTGTTTGCCAGCGTGCGAGGAACACCCGATCCATGCGGGCGAGTCGTTGTACGGCCAGTGGGCGAAGGCCGCGGCCGGTTGCGACGCGGCGATCATCATTGCGCCGGAAAAGGACGGGATCTTGGCAAAGGCGGTCGGGATGTTGCGGGCCGCCGATGTCGACGTGATCGCCGGCACGGGAGATTTCTTGCGGGTCGCCAGCGACAAGTTGCAAACGGCTCGCGCCCTGCATGCCGCCGGTGTGCCACACCCGGCGACGCTGATGCCCAATGATCCCCGGTCGCTCGAACGGCTTCGTCAAGGCGGCCAGGTGATCGTCAAGCCTCGCGACGGCTGTGGCACCGAAGCGATCCGGTTGTTCGACGATGTCGACGAAGCGATCCGGTTCGCCGAAGAGACCGACTTGATCCAGGCCTTCATCCCCGGCTTAGCGGCCTCGGTCGCGATGATCGTGGACGGGAGTGAAATGGTGGTTCTGCCAGCCGTTTCCCAAGACATCTCGCTCGCTACCTGTGCCTACCTCGGCGGTTCTGGGCCGCTGGGCAACGACCATCAACGCCGTGCAGCCAGCCTCGCACAATGCGCGATCGCCGCCATGCCGCCGCACGCCCGCGGGTTCGTCGGACTCGATCTGGTGCTCGCCGACGAAGGGGGAGAAGACTGCGTGATCGAAATCAACCCGCGGCTGACGACGTCCTATGTCGGGTTGCGAAAAATGGTCTCCGGCAACTTGGCCGCCCGGCTGTTGGGGCTCCAGTGCGGTCCCGTCCAGTGCAAGGTGGGGCCTGACGAAGTTCGCTGGTCCCGCGAAGGGAAGGTCTGGATCGAGGGCGTCGAAGTCGGCCATGAATGATCCGTTCGCCGTCGATCCGGAGCCGTTCGCATTCCACGACACGCTGCCTCCGGACGCCACGGGCTCAACCGCCACGGTGCTCGGTTTGGACATCGGCGGGGCGAACATCAAGGCGGCGACCAGTGACGGGCAGGCGGCAGCCGTCCGCTTCCCGATGTGGCTGACCCCCAAGCGGTTGCTGGACGAATTGGTGTCGCTCGCCGCCGGTTTGCCCCGTTGTCCGGTATGGGCGGTGACGATGACCGGCGAGATGGCGGACAGCTTCGCAACCCGCGTCGAAGGGGTGCTGCGACTGGTTGAAGTGACCGCCGTCGCGGCAAAACGGGCCGGTGTGACGGAGCTGAGTTTCTATCACGTCGAAGGGCGGTTCGTTCCGGCAGAAGTCGCGACGACCGAGCCGCTGGCGATCGCGTCGGCCAATTGGCATGCGATGGCCGCCTGGGTCGTCCGCCAAATCGATGCCCCGTCGCTCTTGATCGATATCGGCGGCACGACGACCGACATCATCCCGGTCGACCCGACGACCGGCGTCGCAACCCGTTCACGGACCGACTTCGATCGGTTGGCGGCCGGCGAGCTGGTTTACGTGGGTGGCGAACGAACCCCCGTCTGCTCGCTCGTCGATTCATTGCCACTCGGCTCACGCAACGTCCCGGTGATGCGGGAGGTCTTTGGGACGACGGACGATTGCCGCTTGGTGCTCGGTTTTTGCGCAGAAGACGCCGAGGATAAGCAAACCAGTGACGGCAGGCCACGGACGATGGCCCACGCGAAGGCCAGGTTGGCACGGATGATCGGTCGAGACGGCGACGACCTGACGACGACCGAAGTTCGCGAGATGGCCCGCGTCACCCTGGCTGCGGCCACGCGGCGGCTGATCGAAGCGATCGCCCAGCAACCGACTACGCATGCCGACCGCTGGATCCTGTCAGGGCATGCCGCGCAAGCGTTCTTGCCCGGTTTGCGGAAAGCCTATCCGCTTGCCCGGGTCCGCAGCCTCAGCGATCAGGTCGGCCAAGCCGGTTCGCGAGTCGGCCCGGCGCTCGCCTGCGCCCAGTTGCGGGAGTCCACCGGTCGGTTCCGTTAGGTGCATTGGTTCAGCGAAACCTGCGAAATCGGGAGTGGTGCAAAGCGTTGTAGTGAGGTTAAAGAAAGGGGGTTTGTGCTTGCGGAGGCCAGCCCTCGGCCCCCGGGATCTTACGCTTTGTGGCCATTGGCAAGTGGGGCCGAGGCAAAACAAAGAGGGTGGGGGCACTTCGGCGGCATCGGAAGCTGATGCTGAATTGGCTCCGCGCCTGCGGGGCGGTAGCCAACGGCAGCGTGGAGGGTCTGGACAACAAGGCGAAGCTGGCGTTGAAAAAGGCCTGCGGTTTCAAATCATAGAAAACCGTCGAAATCGCCCTGGATCACCAGTTGGGAAAGCTTCCTGAGCTAAGTCAAACCCATCGATTCTGCTGACGAGGCTTTTTTTCTAATCCCCGGGTGCGCTTCGCGACCATGGCTACTGGCTTTACTCCCATTGGGATGCTGATGGCGGGCGTTGTTGAGGGTGTTGGCGGGCACGGAGGGCTGAGTCCTTCGTGGGAGCAGGTTTTTCTCCGTTGCTTACTTCATTTGTGTAGCAGGACGGGTTTGCGGGAAGTCGTCGGGGAATTGTTGGCGTTTTAGTCGGTAGGGGGATGCTTGGTGGAACCAGCCGCCGTCGAGTTCGATGCAGGTGCCGGTTAAGTAGCTCGCGTCGGGGCTGACAAGCATCGCGATGCAGCGGGCGATTTCCAAGGACGTCGCATAACGTCTCAAGGGGATCATGTCCTCGAATTCGGTGCGAAGGCTGCTCGCCAGGTTATCGCCGTTGGCATCGACGTAATCGTGGCTTAGCGCCGTGTCGACCGCGCCGGGGTTCACCGCCAGGACGCGGATCCCTTGGGGGCCGTACAGGGTGGCTAATTCGTAGGTCAGGGCGTCGAGGCCTCCTTTGGCGGCCACGTACGCGGGGCTGATCCCGGCCGCGAACTTGGACTGGATGCTCGACACATTCAGGATCACTCCTCCGCCAGCCGTTTCCATCGCCTCGGCGCAATGTCGGGCCAGGAAGGCGGGGGCGGTCAGGCAGACTCGGAGCGTCTTTTCCCACGATTCCAGCGAAATGCGTCGCATCGTGACGACATCCCGCCAAGCGGCGTTGTTGATCAAGACGTCGATCCGTTGGAAACGTTGCAAACAGGCCGCGACGCTTGCGGAGGCGTATTCGAGGTCGCAGAGGTCACCGGCGCAGACCAACGCTTCTCGTCCTTGTTGCCGGACGGCTGCCGCGGTCGTCTCCAACCCCTCGCGGTCCGGAGCCAACAGGGCGCAATGGTAACCACGCTCGGCCAATACGCGCGCCGTCGTCGCTCCGATTCCTTGCGACGCACCTGTGATCAACGCGACCGGTTCGTCCGGCTTCATGATTGGGTTCCTGGGGGCGAGAGCGGATCGGCGGGCGTCGGGGCGTCGCCTGACGAGGAGGAGGCTTGGTCGATTTCCAAAATGGTCGCCAAGGCGTCTCCAGCGCGGACGGCGGGGAGGGTGCGATTGAGGATCAACAGCCCGCCGCCGGTGGCTCGGACTTCCGTCACCGGTTCGTCCCAGTTGAACCAGATCGTTCCCAGCAGGGCTCCGGGCTGGATGATTTGTCCGAGCGGTTGAGCGGGCTGGTAGAAGCCGGCGTGGGGAGCCGGATAATTCGACTGGAGGTGGCCGCTGCCGTCGCGCGGGTCCTCGACCATGGTTTGCGAAGTGGCGACCAGAGTTCGGGCAGCGTACATGTTCAATTCGGACATCACGTTCAAGCAGCCCTCCACGTAGGCGGTGACGCCCGCGGGATCGCAGCCGCTTCCGCCGCCCCATTCGGCGTAAATCGCCGGCTTGCCCGCATCGCGAGCGACTGACAGCGAGCGGCCTTCGAGTTGCGGGGAGGTGCCCCAGATCAGCGGCAAGCCGAAGGCTCGCGCCATCCGCCGCTGGGTATCGAGGACGTCGGGGGATTTGCAGAGCATGTAACCGGTCAGCGGCCAGATCGTCATCGCTCGGCCGCCGGTGTGCAAGTCGATCAGGAAGTCACAGGCGGCGATTCGGGTAGCGAGTCGCTCGGCGATCCGCTGGGTCACGGTCCCGCGAGCGTGTTGTGAAGCGGCGTGGGAACATGGAAAGGTGCGGGCCAAATCGAGCCCGTCTGGTCCGCCACGCTGGTGAGACTCGAACGCCGGCCCGTTGGCGATCGGGATCAACAGCAGTTGTCCCGACAATTTGGCCGGATCGACTCTGTCGGCCAACTGGCGAATCGCTTGGATCGGTTCGTACTCGTCGCCGTGGACGCCGCCGAGGACCAGCAATTCCGGTCCGGGACGTTTGCCCGTGATGCGAAGGGAGCGATCCACGGGGGGGTCTCCGGCGTGAGTCGGGTGGCACGGGGCGGGCGATGGGGCTGAGGAGGACGCCCAAAAACGGGGGTTTTGTGGAAGCTAACCCACCAACCAGAGACTGTCCAACCCGGAAGTCTCGCTGATTTGCCAAAAGTATTGCAAAGTCATACCATCGTGATATCATCGCGATATGTTTTGGTGAACGGGTCATGCGGCCCGGCCGTTTTTTCCCCGTCCGAATCGTGAGGTGGAGCGATGCAAGAGAAGCGATACAGCGCGCGGAGCGGTTGGCCCATGTTGGTGCTCGCGTTGGGCGCGATCGTTGGCGGTCCGGTGCTCTTTGCCTGGTCGATAGCGGCATATCCCGGCGGGCCGACACTATTGCTGTTCGCGGCGATGTTGTTTGTTGTTGGACTGGTGATGATGGGCGGGTTCCAAGCGGTGCCGCCCAACGAAGGCCGGGTGTTGTTGCTGTTCGGCGATTACCGAGGGTCGATTCGGGCCTCGGGGTTCTTTTGGGTCAACCCGTTCTTTACCAAGAAGAAGATTTCGCTGCGAATCCGCAATTTCGAGACGGGTTCGCATGTCAAGCCGGAGGTCAAGGACGCGGCCGGGCACGTGACGTCGCCGATGTCACGGACTCAAGGGAGGCCTTCCAAGGTCAACGACCGGGACGGCAATCCGGTCGACATTCAGGCGGTCGTGGTGTGGCGGGTGGTCAACACGGCGGAGGCGTTGTTCGAGGTCAACGATTACGAGGATTTCGTATCGGTGCAGAGCGAAGCGGCGCTGCGGGTATTGGCTTCACGGCACCCGTACGACGGGGAGGACACCGGTGTGTCGTTGCGGGGGAACCCGGACGAGATTTCGGCGGAGCTGCGGGTCGACATCCAGGACCGCTTGGAAAAGGCGGGGGTCGAGGTGATCGAAGCCCGGATTTCGTACTTGGCTTATGCCCAGGAGATCGCCGCGGCGATGTTGCAGCGGCAACAGGCTCAGGCCGTCGTCGCGGCCCGCATGAAAATCGTCGAAGGGGCGGTCGGCATGGTCCACATGGCACTCGATCAGCTCGCCGAGCAAGGGGTTGTGGAACTCGACGGCGAACGTCGGGCGGCGATGGTGTCGAACTTGTTGGTGGTGCTTTGCAGCGACCGGCACGCCCAACCGGTGGTGAATACCGGCAGCCTCTATTGAGCGAAACCGGCGGGCGGGAAAAAAAGGCGATGGCATCGAAGCGAGACCATTTTCTGCTGCGGCTCAGCCCCGGCTTGTTGGACACGCTCAAGAAGTGGGCGGACGACGAGTTGCGGAGCACGAACGCGCAGATCGAATACCTGTTGGCGGACGCCGCTCGGCGGGCCGGCCGAAGGTCCGAACGGCCACCTGCCACGCCGGTGCCTGACACCAAACCGGTGCCTGACACCAAACCGGTGCAGGCGGCTGACCAGGCTGGCGGTGATACACCGACATGTGACGCACCAGCAGGTCACGCACCGACAGGTAACACTCAGAAAGGTGACGCACCGAAGCCTGATGTGCCAATAGCGGACAGGCCGAACGTTGACCGTCCGCCAGGTAACAAGCCGCCAATTGATCCGCCTCGGCTCGATCCACCGCCAACCAACAGACCGCCACTCAAACCACCACACAATCGGCCGCGGCGTGGCGATCAGCTCGGCGGGGCGTAGTCGTACGGGGCTTCGATACCCAGCGGCAAGCCGAGCGACCAGTAGCCGAGCAGAAAGATCGTCCAGAGGATCAAGAACACGAAGCTGTAGGGGAGCATCAGCGCCCCGAGGGTGCCGACGCCGGCGTGAGGCACGTAGCGTTGGCAATAGACGACGACCAACGGGAAGTAGGGCATCATCGGCGTGATCACGTTGCTGGTCGAATCGCCGACCCGATAAGCGGCTTGGGTCAATTCCGGTGACAACCCGCGGAGCATCAGCATCGGGACGAAGATCGGGGCGAGCAGCGCCCACTTGGCAGACGCCGAGCCGATGAACAGGTTGACGACGGCGGTCAAGAGGATCAGCCCGACGATCGTCACGCCGTCGGCCGCCCGGAGGCTGGCGAGGAAGTCGGCCCCTTTGACGGCCAACAGCAAACCGAGGTTCGAGTCACGAAAGGAAGTGATGAACAGGGCGGCGAAAAAGACGAGCACCATGTAGTAGCCCATCGATTCCATCGCCTTTTTCATCCCGTTGACGACATCGCGGTGATTGCGGAAGCGGCCGGAGATGTAACCGTGGACGACGCCAGGGATCAGGAAGAACAGGAAGATCAGCGGCACGATCGCGCCCATCAACGGCGCCCGCGGTCGGACGGAGGTCAACGAGCCGTTGGCACGCATCGGAGAATCGGTCGGCCAACACCAGGCGACCAGTAACGCCGCACCGGCCAACGCCACCGCCAATGCCGCGATCAACCCCCAACGTTCTCGCGGGGTCACCTCGCCGTCCGGTTCCGATTCTTCTTGCGTGTCCGAAAACGGCGTTCCTCGAAGTCGCGGTTCGACCACGCGGTCGGTCAGGAACCAGCCGACCAGGATCACCAATATCGACGAAGCGGCGGTGAAATAGATGTTGCACAGGACGTTGACATTGCGTTCGGCGTCGATCACGCGAACGCCCGATTCCGTCAAACCGGCCAACAGCGGATCGATGCCTGAGGGGATGAAGTTCGCGCTGAAGCCGCCTGAAACGCCCGCGAAGGCGCAGGCGATCCCGGCCAACGGATGGCGTCCCGCTGCCATGAACATCACCGCGCCGATCGGGATCACCAACAGGTAGCCGGCGTCCGCCGCGGTGTGGCTGAGCACCGCCACGAACAGCAACATCGGCGTCAACAGGAATTGCGGCGTGAACCGCAGCATTTCCTTTAGCGCCACGTGGACCAAACCGGAAGCTTCCGCGACTCCGACGCCGAGCATCGCGACCAAGACGATCCCCAACGGCGGGAATTCGGTGAACGACTGGACCATGTTCTCGAGGAACGCAGCGATCCCCGGCCCGTTGATCAGGTTCACGATTTGAACCGGTTCGTTAGTCGACGGGTCCAACGCGGCGAACTCGATCCTCGACAACCAAGCTGACAACCCCCAGGTTACCAGCAACGCGATCAGGAACAGCACGGCGGGATCGGGCAGCAGGTTGCCGATCCGTTCGATCCGGTCGAGGAACCAATTGATCGCCGAACGGGATTCGTCCGTCGGCTGATCGTCACGCGGTTCGAGCGGTTCGAGCGGTTCGAGCGTTGTCATGAGCGGCCGGTCGGGTAGTGAGTGGCAGGGTCCGGTGAAGTCGCGTTGGCATTCGCGGCAGATTTCGCGTTGGCGTTCGCGGAGCCCTCCGCGTTTGCGGGGTCAGCGGCCGACGATTCGGACGCGGGCGATGATTCGGACGCGGGCTTCGCATCGGCTTCGGTCAGGAAGCGGGTGACGAAATCGAGAGCTCGGCGGTCGGACATCAGCGTCGCGTGAGGCAGCGGCATCGTAACGAACTCGGTCGCCCCCTCCAGCTTCGCTTCCTCCACGCTGACCAGCAGGTCGTTCGCTCCTCGGATCAACGGGTTGCAGGCTCGATAGGGCGACAGGTCACCGGCTAGGATCGCGAACGGGCAGGGGGGCGTCGCCAAGTGCGGTTGCAAGTCGGTCCAGGCGTTGCCGAGTTGCTGGCCGCCATCGCCGGTGACGAAGCGGAACAGCCCCAGTTTGCCGAACATCCGGGCGATCGCCGCCCCTTGGTTGGGCGGCCCGAGCATCACGGCGCGGTGCAACCGCGGGAGGATTCCGTGGGGATCGCCGGCTTGTTGCCAATCGCCGATGGCATGCCGCAGCACGATGTTTCCCATGCTGTGACCGACAAAACTGATCCGCGAGGTTCCCGGCAAGCCCTCGACGACCCGGCGAAGCGACGCGGCATGGTCGCGGACCGGCAGGCAGGTGCTGGCGTAATCGACGCGGACGGCCGGTCCCATTCCGGCTAGGGTCAAGTGGCTGGCCAGCGGTTTCATGCACCGGCGAGTGCGGAGCAAGCCGTGGATCAGCACGACCAGGTGGGTTTCCGGGCCGTAGTCGGTCGGCGGTCCCGCCAACCGATCGAACACATCGAAGCAAGTCGACTCCTGCCCGACCGCTTGTCGAACGCTGCCCGGGCAGACGACCCGCCAGGCCGCACCGGAACAGTGGGACTGCAACCGGTAGCCGTTTCGCCACAACTGGTCGTTCCACATCTGGCTGCCGTCATTCAGCGGCGCGGGAAGGGACCAGTGCGGCGACATCCAAGAAAACATGCGTTCAGGGGCTCACGAAAGGTGCAGGAAACAAAGTGTCAGGCACGCGTGGCGGTGTCGCGTGATCGGAATGGGCGATCTGACCGGATAGGGTAACGGAAATTCGGCCTCAACGGCTTGGGGGTTGACCGTCGCAGCAAGCAGCAAATATCCCGAAGGGACGAAAGCGATTAGACGCTCCAGTAATTGAGATGCCATCAGCCGGAGGTCGGGCGGAGCGAACACCGCCGGGACAGGAAACGTTCAACACCCACCCTACCCCGCAGGGGCGCAGATCTTCCCCGAGTTTCCTCGCTACGACCGCTGCGGGGTCGATAAGCAATGAGCGGTAAAAAAGTGTTCGGGGCCTTTTGCGAGGAACTCGCCCTTCGGGTGCTTTGCAAAACAGTTACCCGACACCCATTTCCCGGTCGCCTTCAACTGACCAATTGGGGAACGACCCGCCCGTGGACGTCGGTCAAACGGAAGTCGCGGCCCTGGAATCGATAGGTCAAGCGAGTGTGATCGAGCCCGAACAAATGCAGCATCGTGGCGTGCAAGTCGTGGACATGGACAGGATCCTCGGCGACGTTCCAACCGATCTCGTCCGACTTGCCGATCACTTGACCGCCTTTCACCCCACCGCCCGCCATCCACATGCTGAACGAATTGGGGTGGTGGTCTCGGCCGGTCACCTTCGCCGAACCGGCGCGGTTTTCCCCCAGCGGCGTGCGGCCGAACTCGGACCCCCATACGACGAGCGTTTCGTCCAACAACCCGCGCTGCTTCAAGTCCTTCAATAGCGCCGCGATCGGCTGGTCGGCCATCAAGCAATTGTGGGGCAATTGCGAATCGATGTTACTGTGATGATCCCAGGAGGCGTGGATGACGTTGACCACCCGGACCCCGCGTTCGATCATCCTGCGGGCCAGCAGGCAGTTCTTGGCGAAGGGGCCGAACAGCCCCGTGCCGCCGAGGTTGCTCTTGATCGGCGGCTCCTGACGGTCCACCCCATACAGATCGAGCGTCGCTTGCGATTCGTCCGACAAGTCGACCAACTCGGGGGCCGTCGATTGCATCCGAAATGCCAACTCGTAGGCGCTGATCCGGCTGGCCAACTCCGGGTCACCGACCTGCTGCATCTTCAACCGATTCAGATCGTTGATCGCCGCGATGCTGGATCGTTGGATGTCCGGCGTGATCCCACGCGGGTTGTTCAGATTCTGGACCGGGTCGTCGCCGCCGCCGAACAGCACGCCGGAATACACCGACGGCAGGAATCCGCTCGACCAACTCGCCGAGCCGCCCGGGACGCCGCGGCCCACGGTCACCATGGCGATGAAGGCCGGCAGGTTGTCCGATTCGCTGCCCAACCCGTAGCTCAGCCACGACCCGACACTCGGCCGACCGGCGATCGCCGACCCACAGTTCATCAGCAACTGACCGGGGACATGGTTGAACTGATCAGACGTCATCGAGCGGATCAGCGCAATGTCGTCGACGCATTCGGACAGGTGAGGTAGCAACTCCGAGATCTCCATCCCGCATTCGCCGTGCTTGGCAAACCGACGCGGCGTTCCCATCAGCGTCGCGGTCTCCTTTTGCAGGAACGCGAACTGCATTTTCTCCCACAATGACGCCGGCAACGGCTGGCCATCGAGTTCGTTCAGTTTCGGCTTGGGGTCGAACAGATCCATCTGGCTCGGGCCGCCCTCCAGATAGATGTAAATCAAGTTCTTCGCTTTAGGGGCAAAGTGGGGCGCTCGCGGGGCCAGCGGACTGACGCCCCCCGCCAACGCGTTCAAGTCGCCCGCAGACAAGCCTGACGGAGCTTCCGCAGACCGGCTTTCCCGAGCCAGCAACCCGGCCAGCGCGACGGTGCCGGCGCCATGGAGTCCCTGGGTGAAGAATTGGCGTCGCGCGAGTTGCCAACGGTCGGAAGGAAGATGCATCGTGACTCGCTTATTCTCGCGTGATGAACTCGTTGACATTGATCAGCCCCCGAGCGACGACGACCCGCGCGGCTTGCTCCGCCAATTCCAGACCTTCGGCCACCGGTTCCCCGATCAACGTTTGGAGGTCTGCCGCGGAAAAGCCATCCAAGGTCGTTCGCTGCTCCTGGTAAAACGCGACCAGGCGATCGAGTTCTTCCTTTGTGGGATGTCTTGCCAATCCGGTCCGAAACGCCGCCGTGATCCAAACTCGCGGTTCGCAATCACCCATCCTGGCCAAGCCTCGCCCCCAGTGCTGCGCGCATTCATGGAACACGGGGTCGTTCAGCAGCACAAGCGCTTGCAGCGGCGAATGGGTCCGCTCGCGCTGCGTGCAGGCGACGCTGGTGTCCGGCGCGTCGAACGTGACCAACATCGAATAAGGCGTGTTTCGGCGGAACAGGACGTACAGCCCCCGGCGGTACTTTTCCACTCCGGGGCTGACCGGCCAATCCTTGTTCCGGCTGTACTGCGTCACCCGGGGGTCCAGCGGCGGACGGATGCTCGGTCCGCCGATCCGAATGTTCAACAAATCGCCCACGGCCAAAGCCGAATCGCGGATCACTTCGGCTTCCAATCGATACCGCGATTGCCGAGCCAGCCATCGGTTGAGCGGGTCACGCTGACGCAATTCCGATCGCAGGTTGGACGATTGACGATAGGTCGCCGACGTCACGATCTGGCGGAGGAGCGCCTTGCGGCTCCAACCCGATCGCACCAGTTCGAGCGCCAGATAATCGAGCAACTCCGGATGGCTCGGCGGTTCACCCGTGATGCCAAAGTTGTCCGCAGTCGGAACCAGCCCGTGGCCGAACAGGTGTTTCCACAGGTGGTTGACCGTGACTCGGTGGGTCAGCGGGTTGTCGGGATCGACCAACCAATGTGCCAGATCGAGCCGATCCGCCGATTCCCGGCGGGGCCGTAGCGGGTGCAACACGCTCGGTGTCCCCGCTTCGACTTCGTCACCCGGATCGCGAAAACTGCCGCGAACGTGAACGAACGTCGTCCGACGATCCTTCTTCCCCTCCGTCATCGCCGGCGCTTTGATCTTGGCAGCTTCGGCCTTGGCAACTTCCTCGCTCGGGTCGGCATCGTTCGCGGCGACCGCGGGTCCCGCCGGGACAGTGACGTCCTGTTCTTCGGTGTTGTTGAAAAACGCGTACAGCCGGTAGAACTCGTGATGGCTGATCGGGTCGTACTTGTGCGTGTGGCATTCGGCACAGCCAACGGTCAGCCCCAACCAGACTGCCCCGGTGGTGCTGACGTAGTTCACGGTTCGGTTCACGCGGTCTTCCTCGCGATCCGCACCCGCCTCGGTATTTTTCATCGCGTTGCGATGAAAGCCCGTCGCCAACCGCTGGTCAAACGTGGGTCGGTCCAGCAGATCGCCCGCAAGCTGTTCGATCGTGAACCGGTCAAATGGCAGGTCGGCGTTGATCGCCTCGAGCACCCAGTCGCGGTAGAGGTACGCGTTGGGCCGGAGGCTGTCGCCCAGATACCCGTTGCTGTCGGCGTACCTCGCCAAGTCCAACCAATGCTTGCCCCAACGTTCGCCGAAGTGGGGAGACGCGAACAGCCGATCGACTAAGTTTTCGTAAGCCAGCGGCGAATCGTCAGCGACGAAACGGTCGACCTCATCCGGCGTCGGCGGCAGGCCGAGCAGGTCGAGCGACAGGCGGCGGATGAGCGTTTCGCGATCGGCTTCCGGGGACGGTTCGACATCCCGCCGTTCGAGGTTCGCCAACACGAAATGGTCGATCGCACCGCGTGGCCAGTCGCCGCGTCGGACAACCGGGATCACCGGCGGTTGCGGACGCTCAAACGCCCAGTGGCTCGGGTAGTCCGCCCCTTGTTCGATCCAGCGACGGATTTGGTCGAGCTGCTCGTCGCTCAGCGACCTGCCGGATTCGGGAGGCGGCATCCGCAGCGATTCGTCTTCGCTGGTCAGCCGCAACCACAACTCGCTCCGCTCGGGATGCCCCGGCGAGACGGCGGGCAACTCGCTGCCCGTCGATTCGTCAAAAACCGACTGGGCCAAATCGAGACGAAGTTCGGTCTCGCGAGTCCCCTCGTCCGGGCCGTGACAGGTAAAGCAGAGCTGAGCCAGGATCGGCCGCACGTCGCGGCGGAAATCGACCGCCGGTTCCGCAGCCACCGCCGAGCTGGCAATGGCCAGCATCCACATGCCGACCAGGATCGATCTCCGGCACTTCATCGGTAGGCTTTGGGAAGGCAGTTCGGGCGGGCGGGTTTCACAACCGATCACCCTAAGCGGTCCGCCCCCGCCATGCAAGGCAAACGCCGAGGCGAGCGATCAGGCCTCGCCGCTCACGGCCGCTCGACCCAAGGGATGCGGGCGCTGTTCTGGATCAATTCCGCTTGCAGGAACTCGATGATCTTCGGCATCACGTTGGGGCCGTCGTTGACCAGCGGGTGGCCTTCCAGCGACGTGTTGATCGGCAGCGACTGCAACCCCACCGCGTCGCCGCGTGTGATCCGCTTCTTGGTCGTCTCCAACCGCTTGACCAATCGCTCCGATTGGCTCGCCAAACGGTTCGATTCGCCATACACGATCAGGAACGGCAGGGTTCCCAGCATCCGATCGTTGAACGCCTCTTCCAGCGAAACGCCCTTGATCACCCGATCGGGCGAGATCAATACCATCGCCTTGACGTCCTGGCCTTGCTTGATCGCACCGAGACTGGGGAAGTTCAAATCGCGGACCGCCCACTGCGCCGCGATCACCGCCCCCTCGCGCACGCCGATCACGGCCAAGGCGTTCAGATTCAATTTTTTGGCATTGTTTTCCTGAACCAGGAACTTCTTGACCGTCTCCAAGTCGCTCGTGATCATCGCCGTCACGTCGGCCTTGTTCATTTTTGCGACATCCAACGTCCGCGGGCCGCCCGCCGCCATCTGCTGCCGACTGCCGCCATGCCCGCGGAGCTCCGGCACGATCACCGCGCAATTCAAATCCTGCAGCTTCTTCACCAACGGGGCGTAGGGACTGGCTTGCCCTTGCCACTCGTGAATGATCATCACCGGGACCGCTTCCTGCCCGATATCCGACGGGAAGTAATACGCCCTCAGGGCGACTCCGTCAGGGGTCGGCAGGTCAAGCGCCTGCATCGGCGGCTTCTCGACCGGCTTTGCCGCCGCAGCACCGCGAGGCTTAGGCTGCCCCGCCGCCGGCTTGGGCTGCCCCGCAGGCGGCCTTGGCTGTCCGGCCTGCCCCGCCGCTGGCCGCGGTTGCGCTACGGGCGGTCTGGTGCCCGGTTGCGCCGCTGGCGGATTGGCGCCGGCGGGGCGCGGGACGGGCTTCACCCCGGGGGCCTGAGCCGCGACGAGAGAAAGACTTGTCGGCAAAACACAGCCGAGAAAAACCAGCCATCCGGTGGCGACTCGCAGGCCGCGACGTGTGAGACGTTGCATGGGAATATCCTGGATCGGTCGGATCGGCACCGCGAATGGGTGCCGCAAAGCAGCCGCACCGACGCGGCTGAGGAAAAGTTTTGGGACGCTTCAATCCTAAACGCCGGCGAGAGGAGAATCAAACGCTGCCGCCGGCGTTGGACGTTCCTGGGCTATACCCCCGCACCGACTTTTCGTAACACGAACAGGGCGTCGACCAGATCGTCATCGGCGATGCGGGGCGAGTCGATGTCGTAGTCGAAATCGAAAATGCCCGCGATTTCGAAAGCCGGCACGCTCGCCAGCGTGCGGAGTAATTGCGACATCGTGTAAAGCCGCAACGGAAAACGACTTCGGCAACGGACCGTTTTGACCGGCGATTTGGCCGTCAAAACGACCTCGATCTGCTCCAGTCGGCGGCGACGGTTGAAGTCCGTGACCCGCAACGTCACGTGAACTTTGGTCTGCCCATGCCCGGCGCGCCACCTCTCGGTGCAATCGGGGTCAGCGTCCGGGGGGATCACGTGCAGCCCCAGCAGGTAAATGCCGCCCGGACGCAGGTGCGCGGCGACGCATTCCAGGTGCGCCACGGCGGCGGCTTCGGTCACCAGGTGCCGAAAGGTGTTGAACGTGCAGAAGGCCGCGTCGAATCGGCCCGCCAACTCGAACCGCGTGATGTCGGCACAATCCAGCGTGGCGGTCAGCCCGCGGCGACGGAGTTTCCGACGCAGATAATCCAGCGCGGGCCGGCTCAAATCGATGCCGTGGACGTCGAACCCTCCCGCAGCCATGGCCGTGACCAACCGGCCGCTACCACAGCCCGGTTCCAGCAATCTCCGGACCGGCCCCTCCACGTAACGACCGAAGGTGTCCCGAAAGAAAGCGACCTCGGCGGCCGTTTCGTCTCGAAAAACCATGTCGAAGTACTGCGGGTAATCGTACCAGTTGGCGAATTCTTGCTCGCGGCTAGGGCTTTTGGGCATTTTTCGATCGCGGATGGCGTAGCCAATGATACGCCGAGCGTGCATAATCGAGGGGGTGTGTTCAAGGGGGTGGAGCCCCTCGACCCGCCATCTCGATTTGGTTGCCCCCGATCGTCCCGGACGACGACCCGCCCGTACCGCACCCATTGATGAACACTTATAGCATCGACTACGTCGACGACCTTTTCGTCCAATATGTTCGTGACCCTTCGAGCGTTCCGGAAAGCTGGCGGAACTACTTCGAACAGTTCTTGGTGACCAACAGCGAGTTCGCGGAGGAGTCGGACGGGCTCCCCGGCGGCTCAACGAGTCCCTCCAAGGACGGTCACGCGAAACGCGCCCCGACCGATTCCCGGATGGCGAGTTCGGGTAAAGAGGCGGATACCGACCGCCTGTTGTGGGCCGCCCGGATGCAGGACCGCGTCGACCAACTGGTTCGCGAGTTCCGCGTTCGTGGTCACCTCGTCGCCCAGCTCGACCCGTTGGGGTTGACCCGCCACGGCACGGTCGAATTGAGCCCCGAAGCGTATGGGCTGAGCGATTCGGACCTAGGCCAGACGATCGACGCCTCGGCACTCGCCAATTTCAACGGCGGGACGCTGCGGGAAATCCTCAACCGACTGCGAAATACCTACTGCCGCAGCATCGGTGCCCAATTCATGCACATCGACAATCGCAACATTCGCGATTGGTTGCAGCGGCGGATGGAGGCGACGGAAAATCGCTTGGAACTGTCGCACGACGTCCAACGTCGGATCTACACGCGTTTGGCAGACGCCTCAATTTTTGAAGAATTTGTCCGTCGAAAATTCGTCGGCGCAAAGACGTTTTCGCTTGAAGGGGCCGAAAGCCTGATCCCGATGCTCGACCTGGCGCTCGAAAAAGCGGGCCAACATCAGGTCAAAGAGGTCGTCATGGCGATGGCCCACCGCGGCCGTCTGAACGTGATGGCGAATATCCTCAAAAAGCGAGCGATGAACATCTTCTGGTCGTTCGACGACCCGGACCCGGCCCGCAATCGCGGCGGCGGTGACGTCCGTTACCACCTCGGCTACAGCAGCGACTGGACAACTGCCACCGGCTCGACGATCCACATCTCACTCTGCTTCAACCCCAGCCACCTCGAATACGTCAACACGGTCGCGCAAGGCCGCAGTCGCTGCAAACAGGACCGCCGAGGCGACCAAGCCCGCTCGGAAGTGATGACGATCCTGATCCACGGCGACGCCGCTTTTGCGGGCGAAGGGATCGTTCAGGAAACGCTGAACCTGAGCCAACTCGAAGGCTACCGCACCGGCGGGACCCTGCACATCGTGATCAATAACCAGATCGGCTTCACGACCGAACCGCACCAAGGACGCAGCACGACCTACGCGACCGACATCGCCAAGATGCTGCAGATCCCGATTTTTCACGTCAACGGCGAGGACCCCGAAGCGGTCGCCCAGGTCGTTTCCTTGGCGATGGATTTCCGTAAACAGTTCCAGCGGGACGTGGTCATCGACCTCTACGCGTTCCGCCGCTGGGGCCACAACGAAGGCGACGAGCCGCGGTTCACTCAGCCCGAGATGTACGCGGAAATCGACAAGCGTCCGAGCGTCCGGCAAAACTACCTCGATCGACTGCTGGAACTGGGCGAAATCACCCGCGAAGAAGCGGATCAGATCCAGTTGGAGCGGACCGAGAAACTGGAAAGCGAGTTCGAGGCGAGCCGCAACGAAAAATTCGTCCCCGACACGCAGACCCTCGACGGGTCGTGGCGGAATTACTTCGGCGGAGAGGAACCGGACGAACACCACGTCAACACCACCGTCGACGCGGCCTTGGCCTCCGAACTGCTCGATAAGCTGACCCGCACCCCGGACGATTTCCAGACCAACAAGAAGCTGAAACGGCCGATGCAGCAGCGCCGGGGGATGGCCACCGGCAAGGCCCCGCTCGATTGGGCATCCGGCGAAGCCCTCGCCTTCGCGTCGCTGCTCGTCTCAGGACGCCACATCCGGCTGACCGGCCAAGATGCCCAGCGGGGAACCTTCAGCCACCGGCATGCCGTGCTGCACGACATGGAAACCGGCAAGACCCACACCCCGCTGAATCACCTGCGGCCCGATCAAGAGAAGATCGAGATCATCAACAGCCCGCTGTGTGAAGCCGGCGTGCTCGGCTTCGAATACGGTTACTCGCTCGATTACCCCGAAGCCTTGGTCGCCTGGGAAGCCCAGTTTGGTGACTTCTGGAACGTGGCCCAGGTGATCGTCGACCAATTCATCGCCAGCGCCGAAGACAAGTGGAATCGGCTCAGCGGCTTGGTGATGCTGCTGCCGCACGGGTTCGAAGGCCAAGGCCCGGAACACTGCAGCGCCCGCCTGGAACGGTTCCTGATGATGTCAGCCGAACACAACATCCAGGTCGTCCAACCCACGACGCCGGCCCAGTATTTCCACTTGCTGCGCCGCCAAGTCCTCTCGCCGTGGCGGAAGCCGCTGGTGGTGCTGACGCCCAAGAGCCTCCTGCGACACCCGGCGGTGGTCAGCCCGATGTCGGAATTCACCGGCTCGCGGTTCCACAAGGTGCTCCCCGACCCGGAAATCAACGGTGATCAGGTAGAACGCACGCTGCTGTGTACCGGCAAGGTCTACTACGACCTGGTCGATGCGCGAGCCGAGCGGGGGATCGACAACGTGCGGATCGTCCGCGTCGAACAACTCTACCCGCTCCAAGTCTCCGAACTGATGGAAGGCTTAGCAGGCTCGCCCGCAGGCAGCCAGGTGATGTGGGTTCAGGAAGAGCCCACCAACATGGGCGCTTGGTCCTACATGAAGCTCCATTTTGGCGACGCGATCTCCGAACAGTTCACGTTCCTCAAAGCAACCCGGCCGGAATCGGCCAGCCCCAGCACCGGCAGCTTGGCCGCGCACAAGTTGGAACAGCGAGATCTGTTAGACGACGCCTTCGCCGGGATCACCAGCCGCGGTGACGAAGCCAACACGAAATCGACCGGCGACTCATCTGCCGCCGACAAAGGCGATCGCCGCTCCCCCGCCACCTCGCAAGCCAGCTAATCCCAGCCCACGACGCAACGCCAGCCCCCAAAGCGGTAGCAACCACCGCCGAGCGTCAAACAAGCCCGCCCCAGCGGGCTCGGTCGCCTTCCTGCCCCGACCAGTCATTGGGCCACATCTCCCGTCACGGGGACCGCATGATTCCACCGCCCCTACGCAGCAAATCAAGGT
>RECD01000058.1 GCA_007694185.1 Planctomycetaceae bacterium | reverse complement strand
CCCAACCGCCTTCCGCCCCTTCGTCTACTTCCAGTTCTAACACCACCAAAACAAACAACACTCAAACCAAGTACTTCACCAGCCCTCATTCCGCATAACTTGAACGCACAAATCGACACCGGCGTTGCCCGTTCGCTCACAATCTTCCGAAACGATTCTGTGAAGCCGATTACCCGCCGGTGGCGTAAAGCCGGAGCCGAGCATACCGCCCGCGTTCTTAGCCCGGAGCCGAGCATATCCGCCTGCGTTCATATCCCGAAGCCGACCATGACCGCCTGCATTCATAGCCCGGAGGGCGGCACATACTTGCCGGTGGCGTAAGCCACCGGAACCAGGAAAATAAACTCACAAAGCCCGGAGGGCGACACATTATCTCAGCGTCGCCGATAAAGCTTGACATCTACACAACGTGAGCACATGGACAGGCCTCATATTGCACAATTTCCACGCGCAGATCGACACCGCCGTTAACCCGCTCCCCCAATTAAACCGAAAAAATCTTGTCGAGGTGATCATGCAGAAGCTGCTAGCACGATATTTCAGTAGCGGGTGGTTGCCTGGGTTTGTGTATGCCTGCCTTCTCGTCGCGTTCGCAATCACGGCATTGTCGGGCGTTTTCGGAATGTGCCTCCCACTTTTCCGGACAGTCCACCCCGACGCAATGCCGCTGTCATGGCGGGCGTTTTCAGACCGACGAATTGTCGCCAGGACCGATGCGTGATCAGCTGCGGCTCCGACAGCGTCGATCCGAAGAATCTGCCGACCGCGTGAGATTCCAACCGCCACCCGTTTGAAGACCGACCGGCAGCACGGGTTCGGCCGCGTTTCTGATCTCGGTGGTGGTTTGTGACGCAGACGTGCAAAATCGCACTCGGTGAGCAATCGAGCAGCTTCGATGATGCGAAGTGGGATTCCGAGCGTCCTCGTACGCCCAAAATCGTTGCTACTGGCTCTAGGTAGAACTGGCACACCAGTCGGCAGTCCGGTACAATCGGCGGGAGAGGCGGAAAAGTCCCAAACTGACCCGCCCGAGGCTCCGCAGCCCAGTTCAACGGTGTTTGTCCGCTCATCGTTCCGCGACGAAACGATAACCCCCTTTTCGTTCCACGGGAAAACGCGAACTACACGCTTTGAGTTGGCTCATCTGACGGGCGTTCGCTGCGAACGTTGTCGTCATATGCAAGCGTCGCCAGCCCAACATTGGAGTCAAGCTTGACGATTGAAGAGGAAATCCGCGAACTTGCGATAGCATACGCGGAAACGCTCAAGAAACAGATTGATAAACGTGTAATCGAAATGGATTCCGACGATGACTCCCACTTCCTAATCTACCAGGTTCTTGGCGTCAGCGACGAAGAAGGACGATTGATTGACGTTTATCAAAACAAAGGACGTTTTCTCTATAAGTATGCCGGCTCTTTTCTGGAAAACGCTGCAAAATCCTGCTTTCTCCGTAAATACCCAGCGTCTGGAAGCCTTCGCGTTCCAAACACGCGAGGGCGGCGTCCAAAAACATTTGAAATCGATTGCCAAGTTGGTACCGACGCCTTAGAAATAAAGTGGCGGGATGCGACCACGGACGGTGACCACATCACCAAAGAACATACGCGAATTCAAGTAATAGGCGATGCTGGCTTTCGGCCGATTCGGGTCATGTTTTACTACCCAAACCGTGCGCAAGCGATACGGATTCAACAGACACTCGAAACGCTGTATGCTGGCCTCGGTGGTGAATATTACTTCGGTGACGCCGCCTGGAAATACGTGAAATCAAGGACCGGAGTGAATCTTCATGGAATCCTCAAGAAAATCGCCTCCGAAAACAACTCAACCACGGTTTGACGAGGTATTTCATGGGGACTGCATAGATGTGATGTCAGCTTGGCCCGATGGCTTTGTTGACCTGGCGTACCTTGACCCCCCCTTTTTGACGCAAAAGCGACACAAATCAACGAACCGCGAGCGATCCAAGACTTTTGCGTTTGATGACCTCTGGGGTTCTCATCACGATTATTCGGAATTCATATACCAACGTGTCGCTCAATGCCATCGAATCCTGAAGGACACGGGATCGATTTACTTTCACTGCGATAGAAACGCAACTCACATAGCGCGGGCGGTTTTAGATGATATATTCGGCGCTGAACGATTCCGGTCTGAAATCATTTGGACCTATCGCCGTTGGTCAAATAGTAAAAACGGCCTCCTCGCGTCACATCAAAATATTTTCTACTATACGAAATCGGAAAACTTTAAGTTCAACCAGTTGCTTACTGATTACTCGCCATCCACCAATGTCGACCAAATTCTGCAACAACGTGCAAGAGACAGCAACGGCAAGTCAATCTATCGACGCGACAAAGATGGCAATGTAATTTCGAATGGGGCAAAAAGAGGAGTGCCGTTAGGCGACGTCTGGGACATACCTTATCTCAACCCCAAAGCGAATGAGCGTGTCGGGTACCCGACCCAGAAGCCAATTCTCCTGCTTGAAAGAATCATCGAACTAAGCACCGACAGCGGCGATATCGTTGTTGATCCGTTTTGCGGCAGTGGTACGACACTAGTTGCTTCGTCATTGTCGCATCGCAAGTTCATCGGCATCGACGTCTCTGCGGAAGCGTGTCAATTGTCCAGGTCTCGATTGAGCTCGCCCGTTAAAACCGAGTCTGCGCTTTTAGAAACCGGGCGGGCATCGTACGCAAATGCCGATTCGCAACTGCTTCAATGCTTATCCGGATGCGATTACGTGCCCGTCCAAAGGAACAGTGGGATCGACGCAATTGTCAATGCGCCGACAACGAACTCCATTGCACTGGTACGTATCCAGCGGGCCGACGAAACTGTCAATGAAGCTGCGAGTTTGCTCATTAAGGCATCGAGGGGAAAAAACGCTGATCTCTTGATTGTCGTGAAAACCAGACACGTCGCGACGCTTTTCGATGATGACGAGGCAACAACTAACGTACAGGTTATTGAGTCAACTGCGTTCGCTGTAAATGAAGCGGTTGCGGCACTGCAACGGGAAGCGTAACGAACGATGCCGTGACCGAGTGTCCTGGAAATGCTTAGATGATTAGTTGCGCAGAGATCGAATCGCAGAGTTGATCGCCGCTTCCAATGATGACGCCTCACGATGAAAATCAATGCTAAACACCCCGCTGCAGGTACCTGGTGACCCGTCGTCACAGCCGCACTCGAAAAGCTTGTCGGCAAGTTCTTCGGTTAATTCGACAGGACCCCTGAGCACCAAACTGAACACGTATTTGCTCATATCGTTTCTCTCCTTCGGGTACTAACCGTGCGGACATCGATCAACTGCGTGGCGAATATCCTTTGCGTGGTCTTCCGGACTTCTTGGCGTTGAATAGATTGCCTTCGCACAACCCTCGCGGTCGCGGCGCGGACAATAGATGCGTCCCCAAGTGTGAGCCCGAGCGTTCGCTTTGACCACTCGCCATCCATGAAACTGGGCATACTCTACCGCCTCGCGGATGTGTTTGTTCGGGTCATCTAGCAAGGTCTTTCCCTCGGCTGATGTCCATTCGGCGCCATTGTAACGATGATGCATCGTCCGGCAAACGCAATCTTTTACCGGCAACCAACCGTCCAGCCGGGGCATTGCCGGCGAAACAGCCCTGCGCCGGAGACTGGCTTGCACCCGTCGACGATTGGACGATCACCCTTCCCGTCGCGGCAACGGGCAAGGAGGGGCTTCTGTAAGTGCAGCGGCCTGTACGGGGATTCCATCCCGATGCAAGGCTCTTGTCGTGGCGGGCGACTGCTGCACAACGAACTGTCATGCGGCCCGATGCGTGATACACCGCGGTGTCGCCGACGTCTGCCCGGCAAGCATGCCGACCGAGTGTGATCTCAACTGCCACTACGGGCGGAATCCGCACGAACATCGTCCGCCGTTCCGGTTCGTTATCGTTCTTGAATCCGCTAGCGCGCCCCGCCGAATCCGTTCCAAAACGCACTCGGCGAGCGTACGAGCACGGAACATGGTGAGAAGCGGGAATCCGGGCCACCTCAACCGCTGAAAAATCGTCGTTCCCGTTGCCCGGAAAAACTGGCTCCCCGCCGCGCGTGGCGTTACAATCAGCGGGCGGGACGGTAGAAAATCCAAGCTGACCAGCACACGGCTCCGTGGCTCAATTCAACTGTGATTTGTCGCTGATCGCTCCGCGACGTTGATTCTCTTTTCGTTCGCTAGGAAAGAACATGTGATCCAGGTCGGCACCACGAATTGGCTTCAAACACTCAAGGCGATCACCGAGCCGCTGGGATCGAACTTCTGGTCGAGCTTTACTCCTGCTACCGAGTCGGAGTTGCGCAACGCCGAAAAGCAGCTTGATCGCGGACTTGACGGCGAGTTCCGAGAGTTTTATCGAACCATCTGGTACGGGGCGTTTCCAATTTACGGTGGATTTGCTGCGCCGCAGGAATTCATTCACGGGGTTGATTCAGCGATCTATTTCATCACTGGCAGTTTGTCACCGGGCAGTGAAGGGGCTAAGGAAGAAGAACGCCTGAAATTGTGGTTGACTCGGGGCGCTGCGAATCCCAATCCCGAAAACAGAAGCGGGCGGCACCGTCGATCCTAAACACGTTACCCCACACGCCCGCCGCGTAATAGCAAGCGTTCTGGCGGAGTTTTTCTGTCGCTGAATAGACTCGTTCCTGGTTTCCTCTCAGGAGGGAATGACATGACGCTTCGAAGCATACTGATCAGTGGTGCAATATACATGGCCGTGACCGCGACGGCCTTTGCCAAGGAGACCGGCGAGCTGAAGATCCGGTTCGAATATGGTGGTGAGGCGGTCGCAGCAGGCCCGATCACGCCCACTAAAGACGTGAAATATTGCGGCCAGCACGACTTGGTTAACGAAAAGCTGCTGGTCAATCCGGAAAACAAGGGCATCAAGAACGTCATCGTCTATTTATACACCGGCCGCGGCGGTTCGGAACTGCCGGACGTTGCGCCCGTGAACGAAACCCGCGTTTTGACGATCGCCGAGTGCCGGTTCGACCCGCATATCGTGCTGGCCCAAGCCGGCGATATCCTGAAAATCGTCAACCGCGATCCGGTCGGGCACAACACGAACGTCAACTTCTTTAACAATCAAACTTCATCGAGTACGGTCCGATCCGATGGGCTGAGTTTTTACAACCTGCAACGTGCTGAGCCGGCTCCTATTCCGGTGGACTGCAATATTCACCCCTGGATGCGAGCGTACCTTGTCGTGCTCAAACATCCTTTCGCCGCGAAGAGCGACGAAAACGGCGATCTGGTCATCAAAGGCTTACCAGTTGGGAAGGAACTCGTCTTCCGTGTTTTCCACGAAGCGGGTCGCATCGATAAAGTCGTAATCGACGGCGAACCGAAAAACTGGTTGCGCGGCTTGTTCAACGTAAAAGTCGAATCGGGCGTGAACGAACTGGCCACGGTCGTGATACCCGGAGAGGCTCTAGCAACCCAATGATCGAAAGGCCAAAATTCGATGCGATACTTGGGGGGCCAGGCCAGGGCTGAATCACGTCGGTTACATCAGGACAACGATGGCTCGCGCCCCCACCCGGGACGGGGCTGACTTCGCAGCAAAACTTGGTCGGCTCTTGAAACAGCCAGAACCCTCTGTTCGACTGGAGGCCAAGGGATGGCCGATGTTTACGCCAAATCTTGGGCTCGGCCCAAGTCGACCCAACCGTTACGTGCACGAAGTTCAAGACCAAATCGAATATGGGGCAACGCATTTTCGACAAGACTTACTTCTATATCCTGCGAAACAATCGCAAGCGACTGCGCCAACTCATCGGCAAACATGGTAACGGTGAAATTCATCAAAGACCGTCCCGTCACCTTTGGCGGGGAAGAGCATTCGGGTTGGCTCCCTGCTGGTGCTGCGTTCCCTTTGCCAACACCGGTACGGCATATCCATATTAACCTTGAAATACAATTTGATGGAGACGGATATCTTTTGTGCCACGAGTCGACCGATGGAACGGTTTCGGGAGATACGTGGCACCCAACGCTCGCCGATGCGGAGGACGCGGCAAGGGAATGGTTCGGTATTCCCAGATCAGATTGGCGATCTTCGTAAAGCCTTTACTCACATCACCCATATGCAAATTGCCCCCGAGCGCGTCTTGCGAACAGGCCTTGGGAAAGTACAAGCCGTCATTTACTGTCTCGTTGAAAGGCGGCGTTTCATGGGGCGTTCACGGGCACTTGTTAATTCTTCTCCGTTTCTCCGTTTCTCCGTTTCTCTTTGTCTCCGTGTCTCCGTGAGAACCCCCAGAAACAACGAACAAGCGGACGAGCGAGCCTTCGAAAGATCGGCCCTCCGGAAGGCTACGGATACTTTTCCCCACCCTTCCCCAGCAGATTCTTTCACGGAGTCACAGAGGCACGGAGATGCGCATGAGCGAGATAGAAATATCAATCGTCGGCGGGCGGCGGGCCGTGTCAATCATCTACCCTTGTGAATCGACCAACACAATTTGTCCCTCGCTGCTTCGGATTCGTTCGGCTCGGCAATTCCCTAGGCCATCGCTACTTTTGACACGATTGGCTCCTGGGATTCCGCTATACTGGCATCGAACGGGCCGTTCGGCTATCTGGCTGCACCGCCTCCAGATGCCATCCCATCCATGAATCATGCTGCGTACCAGGGGCCACGAGGCCGCAGGCAATTTGGATTTTTTGCAGGAAAGCGTCGTTCGTGTTCATCCGCTGGAACACGGCATACGGAAGTTTAAAAATACGAAAAAGCCCATGAAGGTCAAGCAACATCGGTGGGTCTATGTTCTAGTCTTCTTCGCGATTGGCGGCTTTGCACTTGCTGCGGCGGCCTATCCGCGTTTGGCTCGCTGCCGGGCTTACAGCAAGGTCGTTAACCGAGCGGATGCCTCTTTGAATCTTCAGCCGCAGCCGACGAAGGTTGCGATAGAAAACCCTGGTGCGTCTGTGCGCATGTCAATCGGCTACGCGGATATTGGGCTGCCGAAAGACTGGGCAAAGTCAGTCACTACCCATGGCAGCGAAGTACCTGCGATTCAGATCGCAGGGGAAGCTGGCGAGCAGATCGTTTTCATGCCGCCGTTTTTCGACACGGCGCTTTCTGCGGATGGTGGCTATTCTTGGTACCGCAACGAAGCGAGTTCCCAACGGGTGTCGTTGGCAAAAGTCTTCATGATGTCGACTGCGGAATTCGATGAACTGATCGGCTATACGCTTCCCAAATCGCTCAGCCGATACAACCAAAATGGCATCGGTTGCTTTGCGACGGAGTACGTCCGCGGGTTCATCCGTTTTGGGCCGAAGGCCGAGCCGGGCAATATTCTCGTCGAGGTTTGGTCGAAGAGGGGGGATCTGTCACAGGGAATGTTGATTTCGTCGCGTGACGCGGAAAGTGCATCACGGATCGTTCAATGCGTGCTTGCGAACCTGGAATACTCGGTCGATGATGTCCCGGTGGGTGACGTGCTCCAAACCCTCATCCGCAGTGAACTGGAAAAACACGATCTGTTTCGTGATGACGGAACGATCGATGACCGGCAGGATCCGGAATGATCATCCATCTGTGAACCCGGTTGATTCTGGGGAATTAAAAAGCGTCCGGAAAACGTCTTCAAGAATGTGACGCCCGCTGGGCCGGAGTCGGCCGACTGCTTTGAAGCTCAAAAGTTGTACTGAAACATGCTGTGTAACCGCTGGGCTTCGCCGGTTTGGCCGTCCAGGTTTTCACGCTCGCCCCAGACGTATTCCACCGCGAACGCGACTCCGGGGACGGGGATCCACCAGAGGCTGGCCGCGGCGTATTGCGAACCGTTGTAGGTCGTCCCCGGTTGGTCAACGTTACTGCTCGCCGATACGTTGCCGTAGGTGATGTTGGTCAACCACGTTTGGTTATACCAGTGCTCGTAACTGGCATTCCAGCCGCCTGATCGCACCAAATCGAACGCGCCTGTGTTGGGGTCGACTTGGGCGTCGAGATTCTGGTTCAGCAAGTCGCTCAGGTAACGCCCGACGCCGGAGCCCCAGGTTCCCTGTAAGATCGTACGGCTGCGGGTCAATCCTGACGCGTTCGGGGCATCGAGCGGATCGGTCCCCATCAAGAACGCCCACGGGTGATAGACAAAGCTGCCGCTAATCCCGGCCCCGACGCGGCGGGTCACTTCGTCGTCTGTCGGTCGATAACCGATCGTCCGCAGCAAGCCACCGAGCTGGAAGTGCCCCAAATCGCCTTGGTATCGCAGGTGGGTTCCGAAGTCGGGGACGTCTTGAACGGGGTCACCGAGCCCATGGGTGGCGATGTCGGAAAAGGGACGTTCGGCGCTCATCGCCCAAAAGGTGCGATCGGCGATTGGCAGCGTGATCCGCGCCGAAGGTTGCCGTTGGTTGACTCGACTGTTGGGACCGCGGAAGTCGACCAGACTCGGCCAACTGCTAGGGTCCATGAACGTCGTGTTTTGCTGGCCGAACCGGAACGGGCCGAAATCGACGTAGGCATGCCGCAGGCGGAACGGGTTCCCGCCTCCGCCGGATGCCTGCGGCGGCCCGTTGAAGAAATCGCCTTCGATGCGGGTGTGGACATTCCAGTCAGAAAAGCTTGTCGGGGTCCACGTCTCCACACTGAAGCGGCTGATTCGGGCGCTGAAATTGACGTTTGCCCCGTCCTCCTGAGGGACCGGAATCGAATTGGTCACGAACGCGTCGGCGACGCCGATCGGTTCGAAATCGTACATCGCGGCGAGCCGGATGAAGCCGCGAAACAGGATCGACGTGTTCGTGCCGGGTGCCAGGATCGATCCGGGGATCAGCCCTTGAGTCACGAACTTGTCGCGTTCTTCTGGGGTGATTGGCAGAGGCGGATAGAGCGGCGTGTACTCGGGGACCGCCGGACCTTCTTGTTGGTCTCGGGGGAAATAGCCGGGCGGGGCGTAATCGGCGGCCGGTCGGATGCCACCGTACTGGCGGTTGTAATAATCGGGCGAGTAGACGTAGCTCGGCAGCGGCGCGGTTCTTGGCGTATAAGCCGCACCCGGCGCGTTTTGTTCGCTGTCGTCGTCGAGGTACTGGACGCGATCGACTCGGGCAGCCTCACCGGCGCGAATCAGATCGCCCGACGCCGGCGGTGCCGGTTCGGCCCATTCGGAAGCGGGCAGGGAAACGGTGGCTTGAGCGTTTACGACTTGGGCGGCCACGATTTGGCTGCCCACGATCAGGCAGGCGATGCCCCAGCAAAGCCAGGTCGACGCCCACCTGTCGATCGACGCCCATTTGCCAGCCATAACGTAATCTTCTGCCCACCAAAATCGGCGGAGGACGACCGGAAACCGGACGCGAGGAAATCGCCGCCAGCCCGCCACTGGCGGCTAGCAGCACAAACGCCGACCCTGCATCGTTTCATCGGAAGTCCGTCGAGGCAAACTTGAACGGTTATCCGGATTGTGCCAATTATCCAGGGCGAGATGATCTGCAAATTCGAAGTTCTGCTCAATCGTCAATTGGCGTCTGAAACGGGATTTGGCACGGTTCAGCCGGACCGCGGCGAGGAGACGAACAGGTCCATGCCGAGATTTTGCGACAGGAACCTCGCGACCAGTTGCCCTTTGACGCTGTCGCGACGCTGTCGCGACGCTGTCGCCGTCCGTCGCCGTCCGTCGCCCGATCTTCACCCATCTCATCGCCTCCAACCGTGCTGAACTCACCTCCGCCCCGTCCCAATCGTCCGCCGAATCATGCCGAACCATGGCGAAACACCCATGGTCGCTCAACGAGTCGTTAGGGCGACACATCGCCGGTTGCATCGGGTGGTTGCCGGCCTCTTCGTCGGCTGATATTTCGGCAGCTAAACGGCTTGTCGAGCGTGGGGACGCCGCCCACGCTTGCCGGCTTCTCCAGTTAAACTACGGCCGACTGCCGGGCGCCGGTTGGATCGCTTTCGCCCGCGTTTCCCGCAGAGCTCCTCGTCCTTCTCCTCTCATCTTGGTGAACCTTGTGAAACGATCGCTTCCATTGCTGCTCGGCTGCTTGTTCAGCGTTTGCGTCGTCGCCGCCACTTCAATCGCCCAGGAAGCGGCTCCCGATCCGCCTTCTGACACGAACCGTCCGGCGCGACCGGGCTTTCGTGATCAGGCTCCACCACGTGGCGAGCCTCGCGGTCGTGGTGCCGGGCGAATCGATTTGGGGCCTGACGACGTGGCGGCTTACGAGCCACCGCCGGCGGGGTTCATGGCCGCGCGAGAGGACACGCCGCGGGGCCGCGTCGAGCTGATCGAGTACGAGTCCAAAACGGTCGGCACGACTCGCAAGATGCAGGTCTACACGCCACCGGGCTATCAGACGGATGGCAAGTATCCGGTGCTTTATCTGTTGCACGGGATCGGCGGTGACCATTCCGAGTGGCAGCGGGTCGCGACCGCCAACGTCATTCTCGATAATCTGATCGCCGACGGCAAAGCGCCGCCGATGATCGTCGTGATGCCGAACGGGCGAGCTCAACGGGACGATCGACCGGTGGGGAACGTGTTCGACAGCGCCCCCGCCTTTGCTGTCTTCGAACGTGACCTGCTGGACGACGTCATCCCGGCGATCGAGCAGCGTTATGCCGCGGGCAGCGATCGACAGAGCCGAGCCATCGCCGGGCTGTCGATGGGCGGCGGCCAATCACTCAACTTCGGGTTGCAAAACCTCGATACCTTCGCCTGGATCGGCGCCTTTTCAGCGGCTCCGAATACCAAGCCGCCGGCGGAATTGATCCCGGACGTCGAGCAAGCCAAACCGCAAATCGAGCTATTGTGGATTTCCTGCGGTGATCGAGATGGGTTGATCAACGTCAGTCAGCGGATGCAGCGTTTTTTGAAGGAAAACCAGATTCCGCATACCTGGCACGTCGACGGGCATGGCCACGACCCGCGGCATTGGAGCAGCAGCTTGTACTGGTTCCTGCAAAGCGTCTTCCGTCACGCCGACGTGGTCGAATCGGACGCAGGCAACGCCCGCTAAGGGTCGTGCGGTAAAAAAGTGTCCGGAACCTTTCGTGCAAAGCACCCGAAGGGCGAGTTCCTCGCAAAAGGTTCCGGACACTTCGTTTTCCGCTCATTGCTAAGCTGGTGTTGAGCGCAGGGACGGCGATTCGGTTACGGTTCGGAGCCGACCTGGGTGACGATCTGCCCATCGGCGGTTGCCATTCCGCGGCTCATCATCTTGGTCGAAAACTGCCAGATCGGCGGGCCGACGGGTCCCAGCGAGATCATGCCGCCGTCGTCGGGACGCAGGACATCATGAATCACCCGCCGGGTCGCTTCGTCGACGGACAGGTCGGCATGCTTGATGAACCAAGCGACTTGCGCGGCGGCGCTGTGGCGAATGAACTCTTCACCGATACCGGTGCCGCTGACGGCCACGACGCCGTTCTCGGCATAATTGCCTGCGCCGGCGATCGGGGAATCGCCGATCCGACCCGACAACTTGCCGCTGCGTCCTCCGGTCGAGGTGGCCGCGGCGAGGTTTCCGTCTGCGTCGCGGGCGACGGCGCCGACGGTTCCTTGGCTGGCGCGAGTCGTCGGATTTTCCAGTGGCGGCAAGCCGGCTTTCGCACGCCTTTGTTGGATATCCTCGAAGCGTTTGGGCGTGAAGAAGTATTCTTGCGAGACACTGCCGAAGCCCTGCGCGACGGCGAACTGGTCAGCTTGCGGCCCGCCCAGCAGCACGTGGCCGGTCGTGTCCATCACCCGGCGGGCGACCGAGATCGGGTTGGAAGCGACGCGGATCCCGGCGACGCCGCCGGCTCGCAGCCCGTTGCCATCCATGATCGAAGCATCGAGTTCAAAGGTCCCTTCGATCGTCGCCACGGCGCCGCGTCCGGCGTTGAACAGCGGGTCATCTTCCAAGCATCTGACCGCTTCCTCAACCGCGTCGACTGCCGACCCGCCGTCGGCGAGGACCAACGTTCCGGCTGCCAAGGCTCGCCGCAAAACCGCGTGATAAACCGCTTCCCGCTGCGGCGTCATCTTGCCCGAAATCGATCCGGCACCGCCGTGGACGGCGATCGCCCAAGCGGGCTTGGTGGGCGGTTTCGCTTCATCGTCGACGTCGGAGGACGTAGCCACGTCAGCCGTCGTGGCCGTTTGCGCGAGCGTGGCTGACGGGACGGCAAGGCCGACGAAGAACGGCACGATCATGCCGATGGCGAAACGGATCATGGCGGATACTCGCTGGGGATCGGTCGGGAACGGGGGCGTCTGATCACTTAGCAATGCGCGGCAAAAAAGTGTCCAGAACTTTTTGTGCAAAGCACCCGAAGGGCGAGTTCCTCGCAAAAGGTTCCGGATCCTTTTTTACCGCACGATCCTGATGCGAGGAACTCGCCCTTCGCGTCCTTCGGCTCGCGCCGGCAACGACGCCGTGGCGGGCAAACTCAGGCGATGAGGTCGCGGATGACGTGGCCGTGGACGTCGGTCAGCCGAAAATCGCGGCCGGCGTGGCGGTAGGTCAACCGTTCGTGATCAAACCCCATCAGGTGCAGCACGGTGGCGTGCAAGTCGTGAACGTGAACCCGGTTTTCGACCGCGCGGTAACCGAATTCGTCGGTACTGCCATAAGCCATTCCTCCCCGCACGCCGCCGCCGGCGAGCCAGACGGTGAAGCCGTGATGGTTGTGGTCGCGGCCGGTCGGTCCTCCTCCGCCGATCGGGATTTCGACCGCCGGCGTTCGACCGAACTCGCCGCCGCAAATCACCAGTGTGTCGTCGAGCAACCCGCGTCGCTCCAGGTCGGTCAGCAGCGCGGCGATCGGCGTGTCAGCTTCGTTGCCCAAGCGACGATGTTCGTCAGCGATGTTGCTGTGTGAATCCCACGGCTGGACGTCACCGTGGTAACACTGGACGACGCGCACGCCCCGTTCGATCAGCCGCCGGGCGATCAGCAGTTGCCGCCCGTGAACGGTCTCGGCTCGGTACAACCGCTGCGTCTCTTCGGTCTCATCCGCGATGTCGAGCGCGTCGGTCGCGTCCAGTTGCATCCGAAATGCCAATTCGAACGATCGGATCCGGGCTTCCAGGTTCGGATCGTCGCCCCGCGAGTCTTGATGCCGCGAATTCAGCTTCGCCAACAGATCGAGCTGACGCCGTTGTTGGTCCTGTGGGATCGTCGGGTTCTGGATGTCGGCGATCAATTCGGCAGGGCTCGTTTTGCGGGTATCCAGATACGTCCCTTGGTAGATGCCGGGCAAGAACGAGCTTCGCCAATTCGACGAATCGGCGACCGGCAAACCGGGGCACAAGGTGACGAATCCCGGCAGGTTCTGATTTTCGCATCCCAACCCGTAGACGAGCCACGACCCGTAGCTGGGTCGCGACAACCGCTCGTCTCCGGTGTTCATCAGCCGCATGCTCTGTTCGTGATTCGGCGTGTTGGCGTGCATCGATCGGATCACGCACAGCCGATCGGCATGGCGGCTAGCCGTTTCCTTAAAGACTTCGCTGCACCACAAGCCGCTCTCGCCATATTGCTGGAACTCGAACGGCGAGGCGAGCGCGGTGCCGGTTTCCCGTTCGGTCGTCAAATTTCCGACCGGCAACTGCTTGCCGCCCCATCGGGTCAACTCCGGCTTGGGGTCCCACGTGTCGACGTGCGACGGGCCGCCGTTCAAGTAGATGTGTATGATCCGCTTAGCCCGGGGGGCGAAGTGGGGATCGCGAGGTGCCAGCGGATCGCGAGACGCACGAACATCCGGCTCTAAAGACGCCGGCGCTCCGGAGCCTTCGCCGCCGAACAGATCCGATGCGGTCGCGCCCAGCAGGCCGGGCAGCGCGAGCGCCCCCAATCCGGTGCCGGCGTTTCTCAACCATTCCCGCCGCGATGTCGCGGGGTGAGTCGAACGGTGTTGGTCAGTTTCGCGGAACGAGTTTTTCATCCGAGCGGACCGGTGAGATTGTGGGGTAGGAAAGGATGCGGCGAACCGAGCGGGTGGGATTCAACAAACTCAATCGACGAACATCCATTCGTTGCTCATCAACAAGACCTGAGCCAACTGGGTGAGTGTCGCCGAATCGAGGAACTCGGACGCCGCAGCACGTTCTTCTGCTGCCGGCACGCGGCCGAAAACGATTTCGTAAAGCGAATCGATCGGGTCATTCGCGGCGGATGTTGACGTGTCCGCCGATGTCGAGCCGTCACCCGTTTCAACTCCAGGTTGATCGCCGGGAACGTCACCGATCTGCGTCTCCACCCGCTTCGCCAGCGCCGCGGCGCGGTCGAGCATGAAGCGGGAATTCATCGCGAACAAGGCTTGCTGGGGGACCGTGGTCGTCACGCGACGCGAAGTCGACGTGTCGGCGTTGGCAACGTCGAACGTCTGCACCATCGCGGGGATGCTCTGCCGTTCCACGAATCCATAAATGGTGCGGCGACGGTTCTCGGGGTCAGTCAAAACTCGCGGACGCCCGAACAGCGTTTCGTCCAGTTCACCGGCGACCCACAACAGCGAGTCTCGCATCGCTTCGAAGTCGAGCCGCCGCCGGTTGGCACGCCACAGCCAACGGTTGTCAGGATCAGCGATCGCCTGCTGCGCCAAACGATCGTTCGCCCCATCGCCGGACGGGACCGTGGACGAACGCTGGTAGGCTTGCGAAGTCAGGATCAACTCGTGCAGCGGTTTGGTACGCCAATCGTGGCGGATCAAGTAATCGGCGAGGAAATCGAGCAGCTCGAGCTGCTCCGGTGCGGGGGTCTGCAAGCCGAAGTCGCCCGGGTTCTCGACCAACGGTTCGCCGAAATGATGCATCCAAACGCGGTTGACCCAAACGCGGGCGGTCAACGGGTTGTCAGGGGCTGCGATCGCGTCCGCCAATTCCAATCGGCCGGCGCCCTGCGCGAAGTTCGACCGGTCGCTCGACGAAAGGATTTCTAAAAACCGCCGCGGGACCGGGGCACCACGCATCGCCGGATCGCCGCGTTGAAAAATGACCGGATCGCAAAGGACTTCAGAATCCACGATGACCATCGCTCGGGCCGCGGCATCAGGATGTTTGACACCGATCGCGTCGAGTTCTCCGAGCAGACCGCGAAAGGCATCACCGGGCTGGCGCGACAGGTACGACGCGACCTCTTCGATCGGAAACCACAGCGGGCTGTCGCGGGAAACCAGCAGCGCCGCCAACGGGTCCGCTACCGAGCGGCCGACCGTGATCTCAGGTCGCTCGGCCAAAGCCTCCTTCGTACCGCCCTCGGACTCTTCGCCCTCTGACGCAGCCGACATCGCGGCCAATTGCTCGGCTTCCCAAGCCTGCCAAGCGGAACGGAGGATTTCGCCATACGCCGTCGCGACTTCGGCTGGTGATTGAGGGTTGGCGGCGATTAGCCCGTCGATGATCCGCCGGTCGACACCGGCCTTTTCCCAAGCCGCCGGGTTGGCGGGGTTGCCGCGCATCAGGTCATACCAGGGGGCGAAAACGGGATCGTCGGGAAAGGCCCGCCGGGCGATCGCCTGCCGCCAGCGATGCGTGATCTGTGGCCGAAGCTGATCGGGGATCAACGACAGAAAAAAGATCGTCGTTTCGCCATTATCTGGTTCGGTGGTGGCGACTTGAACCAAGTAGTCCGCGGTCCGCTCCCGAGCCGTCCGCAACGTTTCCGCATAGTGAGTTTGTTGTTGCCCGCGGACTTCTCGCAGTTTGGCAGCGAACTCGTCCTCGTACGCCCGCCCGGCGTCACTCACCGGCTCGATCCGCGGCCGATCGTAAGGCTCGCGGCCGCTGGCCAGCACACCGTAGAGCGAATAGTAATCGGCGGTCGGGATCGGATCGAACTTGTGATCGTGGCAGCGGGCGCACGAAACGGTCAGCCCGAGCAAGCCGCGACTGATCACGTCGATCTGGTCGTCGATGACGTCGTGACGGTTGTTGTCGAACATCCGGCCGAGTGTCAGCAGCCCGAGCGCGGCCAATTCCGGCGCGTCGCCGGCCAGCCCCAATTGATCCGCGGCCAACTGCTCTCGAATGAACTGATCCAGCGGCTTGTCTTCGTTGAACGAACGGATCACGTAATCGCGGTAGGTGTAAGCGAACGGACGAATCCGTGCGTCGCCATACATCAACACGCCGTCCTTCGCGTCCGAATAGCGGGCGACGTCCAGCCAGTGCCGTCCCCAACGCTCGCCGTACCGCGGCGAATCGAGCAACCGGCGGACGAGTTTCAAATAATCGTCGCGCGACGTCGCCAAATCCTCAGCCGTCGGCGGCAAGCCGTGCAAGTCGAACAGCGTGCGGCGGATCAGCGTCGGCATGTCCGCCGGTTCGGTGGTGACGAAGCCGTTGCGGTCCAGGCCACGAGCGATCAAGCGGTCGATCGGATGGGACAAGTTCCCGTCGGACGATTCCGAATCGGGCGAATCCGTGCCCGCCGACTCCGACGGGTCCGCCGAATCCGGTTCAGCCGCTTCGATCAACGGCGGGGCAAGCGGCCGAAACGCCCAGTGGTCGAGCGCGGCGGCTTCGATGTCCGTCACGACCCGCTCGCCCGTCCGCGGGTCAGCAGCCCCTTGGCGGATCCAGACCATCAAATCATCGATTTCGGCATCTGTCAGCTTCCCGCCAGCCTCATCAGGCGGCATTCGCAGCGCCGGGTCGCGGTGCGAAACGACGCGGATCAGCAGACTGGCGGCCGGGTCCCCAGGCACGATCGCCGGTCCCCGCTCGCCACCACGTTGCCAACCGGCACGGGAATCGAGTCGCAACTTGGCCGCGGCGTCATCCGCCCCATGGCAGTCGAGACACTTTTCGACCAGCAGCGGGCGGATTCGCTTTTCAAAAAACTCCACCTCGCCAGCCGCTTCCGCGGAGGTCGCCGTGCCCGCAAATGCCGCGACCAACGAAAACAAAGCGACCACAAGCAAGGCCGCCGAGACCAACCGCACCGAGCCCCCCCGGTTCAAGCATGTCACCATCACGTACCTCCTAGTCGCAAACGTCTTGAACGCGATCCCCCGAAGCCTCCGTCCCGCGTGTCCCCCGAGGAGCCCGAAACGTGGTAGGGGCACGAAACGTGAAAGGTCGTCTGTTCGCCATGCCGCTGTGATCATGTCGCATCCCAAGCTGGTGGTTCTCAGCCCACCAGTTTACCAGCCAGATCGGCCCAAGAGCACCCTCAAGCAACAACCAATCGAACCCACCGGGCTGGTTTTCCTCGCCCCGTCTGTAAACCGTGTGGTTCCCAACCGCTGCAAAGCGGATGCCGCCATCCGCAGGGACCCTCAAAGCGGGCGTTTCAGTCCGAATGTTTTTTTACCTTCCCGGGTCTTACGATTTCCTTGAGGTGAGTAGCCGAGCAGCTTGAGAACATCCGCAACCTTGGTTCGACCAACTTGGTAACCTTGCCCTCGCAGCGTCGCCTGTAGATTGATCAAACTCTTGGATGTCCATCGCAATGGCAACTGAGAATCGCCACGCTCCGTAGGTTCTACCAGTCGCTCCATCTCCTACCGCAGATCAGGCTTGTGGTATTCGGCGGGCTTACGACCGGCGTCAACTCGCCTCTGACGGCCTGGCGAAAACGGATTCGGGGCAAGAATTTCCGCAATGCCGTTTTTAACAGTGCGGTCCGACATGCCAGTCCCAGTTGCGACTGCTACAATGCCACCTCTGCCGATCGCGACGGCTTCGGTTGCGATCCAGCGACGACGCGCCCGTTCGTTCAGGTCCTGAACCAGGGCTTGATATTTAAATCGGAGTCCTTCGACAAGAGCTGCATTCGGCATACCGGAAAGTGTGGCCGATCTTGCCAAACGGAATCAATGCTAATCGGGAAATTTGTTTTCGGACGGGTTCTTACGTCATTTCAGCCCAGGAGTTTTTCTGCCATGCTTCGTCTACCGGTTGTTTGTCGCTGCCTTTTGATCGTTTCACTGTTGGTGGGACTGCCGCTGGCACAAGCGGACGAAAACCCCCTGGAACACGCGCTGCGGGCGACATTTCGGATCGGCAACGGCACCAGTTCCGGCACGGCGTTTATCGTGGCCGTGCCGTCAGACGTCAACGATCCAGCTCCTCGGACTGTGTTGATTACCGCCGCGCATGTCTTGGAAGGTTTCGGCAACGGAGACTGTACCGTCGTGATGCGCAAAGAGGCTGATGACGGCCTTTATGTCTCGCACAGCGTTGCCGTACCGCTAAGGCGCGACGACCAACTGTTGTGGGTCAGGCACCCCGAGCAGGATGTTGCCGCCGTCCCGTTCGACCTGCCCGGCGATGTCGATTGCCAACCGTTTGAGTTGCGACAGGTAATCGATGCCGATGCCGTGAAGTCAGGGAAACTACGAGTCGGACAACAGGTCTATATCCCGTGCTATCCGGCGAAACTTTCGGCCAACGAGGCGGGTTGGCCGGTGCTGCGGGGTGGCACAATCGCGTCCTACCCGTTAGCACCCGTCTCGCAGGTCCCCACGCTGATGGTCGACTATTCGAACTTCGGCGGTGACAGCGGCGCGCCGGTGGTATCCCTATCCGACGGCGAACCGCGTGTGGTGGCCCTAGCCTTCGGCATGCAGCGACAATCCGACAAAGTCACGCTTCCTTTCGAGGAACGTGTCATGCACACCCCGCTGGGCATTTCCAACACGCTGCAAGCCCAATTCATCCGCGACACCATTGAACTGTTGAAGTAAGCACTTCAGCAGGTCTTATTTCGCATGACTTAGACGCATTAACCGACACCGACGTCGGGCGTTCGCTCAGAATTCCCCAACATAATTCCATGCAGTCGGTCACCCACCAGCTGCGTACACCCGGAACCGAGAATGACCGCCTGCTTTCTTAGCCCGAAGGGCGACACATACTTGAATGATCTCCACTGGGAACTCCCTTTTGTTTCCTGATGCGCGGTTGAGATGAATGCTCGCAACTTGGCGGGATTGAATTTGCCGTCCGAGCCGGCACCGCCGTACACACCGACCGCGAATGGCCTGACCTACAAGAACGCCACGATTGCGTTGCCGGGTCTCAAGCCGTCTGCAAGGAAGGCAGGCTTCTCCGTCTCCTCGCAAATGCGTCGGCTGACTGTCCCGCCGTGATCTCGCCGCGTCCCGCCCGGTCCCTTGACCGCCAGTCATTGCTTACCACGGCTTCATCAATCGACTCGTTTCCTTCTACATGGTTCACTTGTACCAGCGAGATGCCGGGAAGGGCCGCTCGGATATCATCATATCCTCCGTCAACGAGCTGGTCGCAGATTGGGATGATGTTCGGCCGGCAACGGCGATGTTGAGTGACGATCCGCTATTTCTCCATGACACCGGAACCGCTCGGCATGGCCGAAACGAGACCCACTGGCGTCACGGCGGCCGCGAGAAACAAGTGCCAGACCGCCAATGCCAGCCCTGATGCATCCCGGCAGGTGTCCTTCGTCAGGACACACACCAGCGTCTGGTCGAGTTCATCGCCAGGTTAGCGGAAGGGCGCAAGCACTCCGTTCTAGCCATCACCGACGTACCAGACGGCTTGCGCCGTGTCGCTAGATTGCTCCGCCAGGTTAGCGGAAGGACGCAAGCCGTCCGATCCCGGTCCCGACCATCAACCTTCCCGAAACCGACTCCCTACCTAAACTGGCTCCTTTTTTGTTCCATCACGCGTTTCGGAAACAAAAGGACACGACGAGCTCAGGTGGCGTTCGGTCGATTTGGCTTTTCACCGTGTTTGGCACCCCAACCACTTGGTTACCAGCCGAATGAGAACGGTTGTGCTCAACACGGCACCGTCCACATTCTCCGCCCCCGCGAGCGACTGACCGAGCACATCTCGGCGGCAGAGCGACAAAAAAATGGGCGGCCGCGTCGATCAACGCGGCCGCCCAAATGAAAACCCGGGTTCAACCAACTCGATAAAAAGGGAATGATCGAAGCAAAGGGCTACTCCCGACAAACCGAACATGGTCCGGAAAGTAGTAGAAGGGTGGGAAGCAACCTCGCAATGACCGCCTGAACTCGCTTCCGATCGGAAGTGGCAATGGCTCGACTGCGTAACGATCCACTCGCGTCAGGCTAGCTCAGTTTAGACGGCTCGCACGGTTTGGAAAGTCACCCGGAAAGCAAGTTTTCAAAAAATTTTCAAAAAACACCATTTTCAATGAACCCAATCGCCGCAACACCCTCCGCCGTCCAAGCCACCACCCACCGTCGCGAACGAAGCCAGCCCCATTTCGTGCGGAAGGTGCCACCCAAGTTTCG
>RECD01000032.1 GCA_007694185.1 Planctomycetaceae bacterium | reverse complement strand
CGCACGTTCTCGAACCACCGCTCCGCGAACCGGAAAGCCCACCCAGTCGTGCCCTACCAGCCCCCGGTATGCTGCTCGAACACTACGCTCCCCGCACCCCGCTGCGCCTGATAAGCCAGGCGGACGGGCCCGACGGAAACATGCGATCCGTCGGTACAGCATCGTCATCCCCAACCGGCACCCCGCTGCGAATCGGCAGGATCGCCTTTCACGACCTGGCCCCCGACCAGTCCGCCCCCTACGCGGTCGTCGAAACGCTCAGCCACGACGGGGAACTCGCGGAGGTCGCCCGCCTGCTGTTCGCGGCCCTCCGCCGTCTCGATAGCCTCGGGCTCGATCGAATCGACTGCGATACCTGCCCATCCGACGGCCTAGGCAGAGCCATCATGGACCGGCTCCGACGAGCTTCCGCACGCTGGAACACCAACTCGGACGCCTGAAGCTTTCGACGGCATCCCCCGTTCAACCTAGAGGTTGCGTTCCTCGCTTCCGGCCGATCGGCGACCGGGCGATTCGTTGCCCTGCGCGAATTTTAATCGCCCGCAGCTTGTCGGGTGACGATCGGCACGTAGCCGATTTCGAGCCCCTCAGGCGGGGTCACCAGCACCGCGGGGTCGAGGTCAGCGAGTTCGCCGCGCGTCGGGGGCGGCAGGTACTCGCGTTCCTTCGTCCAATGCCGATGCAGCAGTTCCACACGCTGTTGCAGGCGTTCTCGTTCGGCGTCGGACAGGTCAGCGTTCAGCAACGCCGGTTGGTCCGCAAAGCGGTACCAGAAATAGGTCACGACGCTGCCGTCACCCAGCTTCGCTTCGAATGGCCCCGCCGTCGGCCCGGGCCGTTTCCAGGAACTGTCCGATTCGGCGGGCGTGACGTAGGGCGGGTTGGGCTCGGGTTTCGGTTTCGGGAATGCCGCAGTCGCCAACCCCGTTTCGTCGGGAACCTCATCCGGGTTGACGACGAGCCACTGCTGCCGGTCCCGGCCGTCCTTCCCCAACCGGTAGTACTCCGGGAGGGTGACGAGCGAATCGGCGTTCGGCTCGGCCGGCGACATCCACTCGTCGTTCCAACGGTATCCGAACGTGGTGTCATCGAGGGCCGTGGGGGTGGCGTACGAGTTCCACGCCAGCGGCACGCGGTCGTCGCGTTCGACGTTGGGAGGGTAGATCCGCCAGGTCGCCCCACCGCCCCCGGTGAAGTCATGGACGGCGCTCGCCTCGGGATCGATGACGCCGCTCACCGCGGGGCCGCCCTCAAACCAAGCTTGAACGCCATCCCACAGGGCCGCCTTGTTGTAGGCCGTGATCCGGTGTACCAACACCGATTCGCCCTTCGCGTTCACCGGAAACCGCGTCGGCGCGACGCGAGCGAAGCTGTCGCCCGCAGCGTCTTGCGAAATGAATGCCGGCACGTGCTGCGTCTCCATCTGCAACGCCTTGTTCGGCTCGGAGGGGCGACTGTCGAGAAACCGACCGCTCAGATGCGGGTTCTCGATCGTGGGACGCGACCAGAAGTAGGGCAGAAAGAAGGTCACCGGACCTTTGAAATTTCCGGTATTCAGGAACAAGGTCCAGCAATGGTTCCCGGTCGGCACCGGATGCCCTGCGGTCGTCTCCTTCGGCTCGGTCAGCGGCAGCGGCAGGTAACCGTAACCGAACAGCTCGCCCGCCGTCCCCTGCTTCAGATTCAAGCCGTCGGGTGGCCAGAGGACCCAGGGGCTGAGTTGGGCGATGGCGTAGTGCCCCTTGGGGTCGTTCCAATCCCGGCCTTTGCCGGCACCGGGGCCGTTCGCCCATTCGCTGAAGTTCAACGCCACGCCACCCATGATGAACTTGGGCGTTTCGGTAGCGAACCGCGTATCACGCCACCACCCGAGTCCCCCTTCGATATCGGAATAGTTCCCTCGTCTCGGCAGGTCCTCGTTCTGGGCGAACATCCAGGTGCCGAACAAGCCGCTTTGAAACCGCTGGCCGGGATAGGTCTTCAGCAACGGCCAGGCCGCGACGTACAGCGAGAACCCGGCGTTGTAGGACTCGTCGACCTTAGCGTGGGGCACCAGCAGGTAGCCGGCCATTTCCCCCGGCCGCGGTCCCGCATCATCCGCCACCACGACCGCCGAGCGGCCCAGCAACAGAATCACCATCAACGTCGCGACACGAAACGAACCGAACAGCATCGGACGCCCCCAAGTGAAAAGTGACGATCGGACGAGTGACAAGTCGGCCTTCATCCTAACCTAGCGAGGCGTCGACCGGGGCGAACGAATCACCAGCGCACCTGGCCCAACGCCGTGTCACAGTCAGGCAGCGGTGATCGCGACCGTGCCCGCCACCCGTATCGGCCACCCGACATCGCCACCCGTCGATTCCGGCAATTCGGCTACGTGACGAGACGCAAAAACGGGGCCCAACCAGCCTCCCCTCAGCGATCAGAGCCACTCCTTACGGAACCGTTAACCTGCCTGCCGCAGAGGAGGTCGCCAATGCCGGAGGTCGATTCTGCTACCGGCTGACTCCCCCATTTCCTGGTCAATGCAGTTCCATTGCCGACGACCGGTTGACCTTTCGAACGGTGGCCAGATTTTTCAGTTGCTCGAAAGCATCTGCCGGGCCCTCCACCGTTACGACCGATTCGCCGCCCTTCATTGGGATGGGTGGGACGTCGCTGGACGCGAGGCATCCAGCTAGCTTGGCGGAGGACAAAAATCGGTCCAAATTGGCATCCGGTTGAAGCGTGACCAAATATTTCTGCGTCATGGTTCTGCTTTTGAAAGCCGTGGGGGGGCACCCTACCTGCGACTACGAGACGTAGCCCGGCCGACGGGGGCACGATTCAAAATTGTATAGCTGACCGCGGCGTTGACAACGCCGAAGCCTGTGTCCCGGTCCCAACCAGGAGGCCCCAGTTCCGTAGCGCCTTCGAGCAGGACGGCCTTGAGTTCATCAGGGGTAAGGTCGCGGAATGCGTTCAGCAGGAGTGCGCCGACGCCCGCAACGACCGGGCAAGCCGCGGACGTACCGCTATCAAAGTCAGCCTTCGAACCGCCGGCGGGACGCCCCGGCCCGAAGTTGCCGAAAAAGTGCGAGTAACCCGACAAGTCCGGCTTCTGTGACGCAAATCCGCCAGGTCCCTGAGACGAATAGCCGATGCGTTCATGACGCGAATTCACCGCGGCTACGGTGATTACCTCCTGCAAACTGTTCGCCGCGTGGATCGACTTTTCTGGACCAATGCCGCTCGCATGGCAGCGACCGTCGGGGCAGTTTTCGCCGCAGTTGCCCGCGGAGAAGAAGCACGAGCAACCCGACTCGACCACCTCCGCGACTTTGCGGTTGTACGGGTGATCGATATCCCACACCTCGTGATCAGGAAAGCGATCTTTCGAGGGCCGGCCCACGAAGCCGTAGCTGTTGTTTGTAATCTGCGGCGTGCCGTCCAATTGCCTCTGGTTGAGCACCGCTTGCATCATGGCGAGCGCTCCTCCGGAGTCGGGAATCCCAAGGAACGGATAATCGTAGATCTTGGCCGCGGGGGCCGCGACCAAGATATCGGCGGCACACATCGAACCATGGCTACGGATGGATGCCGATCCTGGTTGGGTGGCATTGGGACGCGAGAAGCCTCCGACGACCGGGTATTCGTCGCCGTTGACCCCTTCATCCAAAATACCCACGATGATGTTCTGCCCGCGGAAACCATCCTGCCAGATCCGCCTGACACCCAACAGGTCGCGAATTTCTTCCTGGCTGGCGGCTGGCCGATAGGGACGGCAATCAACCCGAGACCCCGCAGAACGGGCTTGATCAAAAACGGACCGCCAAGCATCGCTCTGCTCGGCATCCATCTTCTCTCTGCAATTCGGACAGGTGGATTCCGATCGGTTTGAATGGAGTGTGAGTCGAGAATTCGGCCAAACCTTGACGTTCGGTTTGGTTTTCAATTCGTCGACTTTCGCACGGTCGATCTCGCAGGCGATCACCACACTTTCGGCGGAAACATCGGCCGATTCCGATGTTTCGGTTGCGGCGTGAAGGGCAAAAGCAGCCAAGCCAGCACCAGAATCTTGGCGCGCCTTTTTTGAAAACATGGGAACCGGGGCATAATCGCCCAGCACTTCCAGGCCTAACCCTGTAAGTTTTGCGACCAGCGATTCCGCCTGATGGGTTGACTCAACTTCAGAGTGCAGAGCTGCCCGATGCATCGCAAATGCTTCGGATTGTTTTTTCTTGATTTCGACGAGGACGCTTACGGATGACATGGCAGAGCTACCTTTCACAGAGAATAGGGTGAACGAGATTGTGAAACGGTGTCATTCCGGCGATGGACGCGCTTACCAATCGCTCTTCCTGTACCTTGCGGGCGGTTGGTGCAGCTTCCAGCAACCGATTGTCGTGACGAGGAGCCAGACCCGATCCGATGTCCCGATTGGGTGTCCGAGGAAACTCATTGGCGACAACGCATCGGTTCGCCATATTGAAACATTTTCGCTCATCGCTTGCAAACAAAATCACTTTTTTACCGC
>RECD01000100.1 GCA_007694185.1 Planctomycetaceae bacterium | reverse complement strand
AAGCTGAAGCTGGGATCGGCCCCGCCGTTGTTGTGAGTCGCGGTGTTGGTCAAGACGGTCGGGTTGGCACCGGTACCGACAGTCGTCCCAACATCCAGCACCACCGTCTGATAAGTGAAGGTAAAAAAGTTAGTGAGTGGATTGTTGTCGACAAACGCCTCGATCTCGGCAAAAACGAACTCGATTCCCGTTCCATTCCCGAACTCGGTGCCGACCAAAGGATTTGCCGTCGGGGCACTGACGATCCCATTGAAACCGGAACGATCCAGTACGATCGAATCGGGAACGAAAGCCATCCCGACGGGCAAAACATCTCGAATGATCAACTCAGGTGCGACCGCCTCGGGCATTTGCACGCGGATCTGGTAGGTGACCACGTCCCCGATGACAACCGGCCCACTGGCACCATTGAGTTCCGATTCGACGAACGATTTCACCGCGTCGACGGAACTGACCAGGGTGATCACGCTCCCGGATGATAATGCGTAATTGTTGAGAGGCCCGTCCGGACTTGTCGGGTCCAAGCTTTCCGGTGCCGTGTCAGGGACATCGCCACCGGTGCGTTCGTCGAGCGTTCCGGGGTCGTCGCCGACAAGGCCATCCGGCAGACTCGACCAACGGACGTTGGCGGTGTTTTCGATCTCGGTCGCGACCGGGATATCCTCACGAACGTTAACGACGCCCTGAAGCTGAACGCTGCCACCCGTGGGGATGTTGATTTCGGCGCCGAGGGTAGACCGTAGCACGAAGACGCCACCGCCGGTATCGAAGAACTCGAACGCACCCGACGACACGGTAGCTCCACCCGACACCGTAACGACCGAGTCGGGAATGACTCCCGCCGTCACGTCGAAATCTGGCGAGATCGGGTCCGACAGCGTCACGTCGTACGCCGTTTGGCCGCTCGAATTGCTGATCACAAGTGTGAAAGTCACCTCAGTGCCGCCTTGGACGGGCGGATCAAAGGCCGCCCCTTTCGTGACCGTCAAAAGCGGTTCCCGTACCGTCACGGTCGGGTCGTTCGCCGGGTTCGCGTCGACGATCGTGACGTCGGCAGCGGGCCCCAGATTGCCGGGACCGTCCGGATCGAGAAAAACGAGTTCGGCGGTGTTGGTCAGTGACACGTTTTGTTGATTCGACAAAACGTTGATTACGGTCGCCGTCAATCGCACGACGAACTGGTTGTTTGCCGCGTCGTTGTCACCCGGCAACGACACGTCGCCGAAGTCGAGGACCAGCGGTGCCCCGCCGATCACGGGGGCGCCCAACGTGGGCGTCGCCCCGAAAACGCCGTTGAAATCAGCAGAAAGCAAATCACTGTTCGTCGCCAACGTCACGATTTCCAACGAGTCGATCCGCAGTCCGACCGGTACGTTGTCGATAACGCGGAAGGACTGCGTAATCCCCTCGGGCAGGGTCACCAGCACATCGAAGGTGACCTGTTCGCCGATCACCACATCAGCCCCGCTCGACGACTCCACGTTGGTCGCCCCGATCACCGTTCCGTTGAGGAATTGCTTGTCGAGCGTCGGGGTGGCGATCACCACGAATGCCGAGTCCTCCGCACCGGATCGATCACGGATTTCGTCATTGGATGGATCAGCGGGAAGTGTAAAGGCCGCGGTCACCGTCGCCGTATTCCACAGCGCCTCGCCCGCCAACACGGTGTCGAGCAAGCTGACCTCGAACTGAAACTGGAGCGTCTGTTCGGCGTTGATCTGACCGCCGCTGTAGGTGATCACACCGTTGCTGACATCGAAAGCGAAGTTGAACCCGGGCAGGGTGGTGAGATTCGTGACGGAAGTCGCGTCGAACTTAATAAAGTCGAGCGTGCCGTCGGTAAGTACCACGTTGTAGGCGGCAGCCAGGCCGGTGTTTTCCAGCGCCAGCGTAACGACCAGGACATCGCCGGCTTCGGCGACCGACTCGGAGAACGTCTTGGTCAAAACCAGGTTTGGCTCGACCACGTTCACGACGACCGGATTTGATTCGATCGTGACGTCGGGCGGCAGCGTGTCGTACGTCAGGGAAGCGACATTCGTCAGTTGGGTCTGATTGAGGAGCGACGTGCCGACGTTGCCGGGTACGTCCATCACTTGGGCGGTGTAGGTGATCGTGAAGACGTTGTTTTCGCTGCCGCCCGTGGCCGCCGTCGCGATCACGTCGCCAAAGGCGAATGTGACGTCATCGCCACTACCGACTCCACCGGTGACCGTCGGCGTCGTGTTGAGCGTGCCGCTGAAACCGGAAATGTCGACCCCCACGAGTTCGACGAACTGCATCCCGGGTGGCAAAACGTCGGTTACCGTCAGCCCTCCCGTGACCCCTTCCGGAACGGTCACGGTCAGCACGAACGTACCGATCTCACCGATCGCTAAGTCGTTGCCGATCGTGTCCGGGTTGCTCGATCCGATCAGGGCCTTGGCGATCAACGGCGACAGCGTCGTCACGGTGGCGTCGTCGGTCAACGAACCGAAGCCCGCCTCAGCGTAGTTGGCCCCGTCGCCGGGGATGCCGCGATACTGGGTGATTTCGACCTCATTGACATAAGCGGTCGAAGCCTCGGAATCTTGTGCGAGTTCCAGGTCGTAAGTGACGACCAGCACGTTGGTGCCGTCGTCGACCGGCGTGCCTAAATCGGCGTCTCTCCCGCGGCCGATTTCGGTCAACAATTCGATTTCGAACGAGAATGCTGAGGGGTCGCCGGGGTTGGGTAAAGCCGTGACAAGATAATCGGTGCCCTCCACCAACAGGACGCCGTCGCCGGTCCGGATTTCGAAATTCAGACCATCGGTGGGAACGACGAAGCCCGCCGGGATGACGTCGTTGAAGACGGTATCGAACGCCGCGCGTCCACCCCGATTTTCGATCACGATGGCAAATCGGACCCGATCCCCGGCGTCGAGCCCCGAGATGTCCGTGTCGATCCCGGGAGAGCTAGCTAGCTCACTCGAAGTCAACTCTCCAATGAACCCGGTCGACGAACCGGGTTGTCCCCAAACGACCCCGCCGGGTTCGCCAGGTTCGAAAACACCATCGGGGCGGTTGGTCGACACCACCCCCTTGATGACCTTCAGGTCCGGCCCGACCAACTCGCTCTGGACGATGCTGTTGCCGACCGTCGTCGCCAAGATCGTGTTCGCCTCGATCGCCTGGACTTGGTTCGTCAGAAACAATCCGTCCGCGAACGCAACGTCCTGCGTCACGATGCTGAACAGCAGGTCGATCGTGGTAACCGTAGGATCGACGTCAAAGCTGCCGAAATCGACCGAAAAGGCGTTTCCACCGATGCCGACCGCCGGGGTCGAAAGGTTCGGACTGTTGTCCTCGTTGACAAAATAAAGGTCACGAAAAGCGGTCGCACCGGGTCCGTAGCCGATTTGACCGGCGGACGGCAGGTCGCCCGGAGTTCCCGTGAAGAGGGCGTCAGTCCAAACGAGCGTCCCTCCCAGCCCATCCGCATCGAGGACATTGAAAACGGGGAGTGGTAAGAAGTCGTTCAGAACCAACTCTTGGAAACGTGTTTTCGGCAGTTCGTACGTCAGCCGGTAGGTCACCACTTGTCCGGGCGTGAAGATTGCCGGGCCGGTTACCAACACGCCATCGACGGCATAGACCTCTTTGCTAAGCGTGCCGGTGATCAGCGTGAACCCCGCACCCGAATCGTCGACGCGAACTTCTGCTGTCGGCACCAGAGTGTCGTTGTCGAGCACCCGTCCGGCGATCGTCACGCCATTCGAAAGGCTGTCCCCTTGCTTGACGCTCGGGTCCGAACCGGGCGGAGGGTTGCGGAACTCGAAATCGACCGTGGAACGGAAGACGATTTGCCCTGTCGCCCCGATGCCGGTGTTTCCTTGGGTGTATCCCCCCTGCAGGATCCCGTCTTGACCGACAACCCCCGCCATCGCGGCCGACACGTCGAACACGATCGTGATCGTGCCGTCCGGGTTCGTCGTGAAAGTGAAATCCTGTCCGAGCTGAAATGTGGTCGACCCGCCGCCGACCCGATCACTGAACACCAGGGTCGGGACGAACGTGCCGTCGACGCTTTGACCGTCGGAGAGGACGTCGGTGACGACAATCTGGTCAAACGTGAAGTAATCCGAAACCTGAAAGTCAAGCTGGTACTCGATCGTATCGCCGGACTGGATCGGCCCGGTGCCGATCTTCTGGCCCGATTTCTGGATCGCGATCGATTGCAGCGACAGAATGTGATCCTCAGTCTGCAGATCGCCGGCGACGAAGTCGAGCACCTCCGGATCGCGAGTATCGATCGGCGTCCAATCGAAGATCGCTTGGACGTCGTTGATCGAGTTGACGAAGCTGCCGTCGAGCGGTTGGAGCACCGGATCGCCCGAGGAATCGAACTCGCCGGCAAAGAATTCGAACGTGATCGTCGCGTCGACCCCCGCGGCGCCGACAATCGGGTTGTCGAACGCGAACTCCAAGACGTTGTCGCCGGGCAGGAACTGCGGTGTGCCGGTGAGCGTACCGGCCGGGCTCGAAGCGGTGATGCTGAGGAATTGCAACTCGGGCGGTAAAAAGTCGATCAGTCGGACGTTTTCGATCGTCTGTCCCGGTGCCACATCGAGCTGCAAGATGTACTCTCGCGGAAAATTTGGCCCGGTGGCCGTTTCGTCCTCGGGACCGATGTAAACCTTGTTCAACGTCACCAAGGTCGGATTGACCACCGCGTCCTGAAAACTGCCCAGCAACAAACTCGGGTCATCGACCGTCGGATTGTTCAGCGGATCGGCACCGAATTCGTATCCGCCACGGGCCTGGATCGTCAGCGGGACGCCCAAATCGGCCAGGTTGCTCAGGTTTGTCGTCCCTTCAATCACGGCAGGGGGTTGGTTCGGTTCGAACGAGCCGAACGGGAGCCGGAGGACGATAAACCGGTCGCCGGGATTCAATCCCGTGACGACGACGGGAGCGCCCGTGCCATCCTTCAGGAAGGGGTGCTCTACCTCTCCTGAAGCGGGGACGATCGTATCGAGCGCCGGCGTCAACGTCTGACCCAAGAAGGTGAACGTTGCGGAAGTCGTGCCGATACCGTCCGGGGTGTCCAGGCCCGATTGGCCATCGGCCCCGTCGGTCGGTAAAATCAGATCGACAAACGGCCCGAAAGCGGGCACCGTAGCGGCGTTGTCGAACGTGATCGAAAAGTTGACGTCGCTGCCGATCAACGCCTCCCCTGGAGCATCGATCGCCACCACCGGAGGGGCGGCATCGAACACGATTCGTTCTTCTAAACGCTGGAGTAGCAGACCTTTGCGTCGATTCCGCTGACGCCGTTTTCGGCCCCGCTGGCCTTCGGGCGTTGGTGACGCCGAATCGAACAGGCTAGCGCCTAACCGGTTGCCGGAAGCCCGCCTGGGCAAAAGTAGGTTGTCTGCCTTCATCGAGAAGTTTCGTGGGATAGACGTTTTTACGAAATGCTAAATAATTATTCCGACTAGTCAGCAAAATATAGATGTGCATTCAGGTTTGTCTATTGGCAACCAAGCCCAGAATCAGCGGGAGATAGGTGAATTGGGCATTTTTTCAAAACGGGACTTGGGCGTTCCGCGGTTTCATTCGTGCCCAGTAGCGTTGATCGCGGTCGCGGCAGTCTTTTGGCCCTATGAAACCGCACTTGGGGAATACGTGACCGAAGGCTTTGCGGAACCTTACCGGACTGTTCAGGTTGCATCGCCGGAACCCGGAATTGTGGCTGAGGTCCATGTCCGCGAGGGTTCGCGGGTCGCAAAGGGGGATCTGCTGGTCGAACTTGACACCGGCACGCTCGAGATCGCCTTGGCCATCGCGAAAACTCGTCGGGACGCCACGGGACGCCAGCGAGCGGCACATGCCGAATTGACCCTCCGCGCCCAGCGGCGTGCCAAGTTGGAGGAACTGCTCGCCAAAGGGAATGCGTCGTTGGAAGAAGTCGACCGTGCGATCGCCGACGAGGAGATCGCGGCGGCGACCTTGGCGTCGGTCGAAGAAGATCGCCAGGCGAATGCGTTGGAGGTCGACCGCATCGCTGAACAGATCGACCGGTTGCGGGTTCGCGCTCCGCTCGATGGTCGGGTGACCCGGGTCCTACGAGAACCCTCGGAGCACCTTTCGCTGAGCCAACCCGGAGTTGTCACGCTGGTCCAGCTCAATCCGCTGCGTGTGGTGATGTTCGCACCGATCGTGCGGATCGAGGCGATTCAGGAAAAAGAAAAAGTGACCGTTCGGTTCACTGATTTGAGCCGCGACGTGGACGGTACTGTCGAATACATATCTCCGGTGTCGGATGCCCAAAGTGGCACCGTTGAGGTGCATATTGTCGTGCCGAATGGCGACGAATCGATCCGTGGCGGCTCGCGCTGCTCCGTCCGCTGGGCGGGCGATCGTGCGAAAAATGCAGATGATACGGGTTCTTAGCGACGATGCCTTTCCTTTGCTGTTGGGAAGGCCGCGTTCTCGATGATCAGGTAAACCCCCCCGGCAGATGAGCTCGCTCAGATAGAGCCCGCTCTGGCCGAATCATCGACTCCCGCACGGAACGCATTGACCGATGGCAAAGAAGTGGTTGCGGCATGAGGCCGCCAGATCGATTTTTACTTGGATCTTCGGTTGTTCCTGCCTCGGCTCGGCCCTCGCACAGCCACCGCAGGGAGTCGAATGGATCCCCTCACCCCAGGGCGCGGGCGGCGCGGTACCGAGCAGCATGGCTGGCCCGGGTGCAATCGGCCAGGTTCGAGCGCCGCAATTCGTCGCTGCGGACGATCTGAAGGACTTTGTTCCGTGGTGGCAGGAAGCGGTTCAGCGACGATTGCCCGACCGCCAGGAATCGATCGGGGTGTCTCAAGATGCCCTGCTGGTCGGTGCACTCCGGCATTCCCACCAGATTCGGGTGTTTACGGATCTGCCCTTGATCCGTGAAACGGCCATTCAGGAGGCGAAAGGCGACTTCGACTGGCGGATGTTTCTCGAAACCCGTTGGCGCGACACCAGCGACCCGGTCGGGAACACGCTCGTCACCGGCGGTCCCGATCGGTTCCGGGACCACATTTGGACCGGAGACGGCGGTGCGCGTCGCCGAAACATTTACGGCGGTCAGTTTTCGGTCCGCCAACAGATCGGCTACCAGGACAACAATTCGGTCTTTTTCGTTCCGAACGATCAAGGCACCGCACGGCTGGTCATGAATTACACGCAACCGTTGCTCAACGGCCGGGGCGAGGTTTACAACACGAGCCTGATCGTGTTGGCCGAACTCGACACTCAGGTTGCCAACGATGAATTGTCTCGGCAACTGCAATCGCATTTGCTCGAAGTCACCCGCGGCTATTGGTCGTTGTACCGAGAACGGGCGGTGCTGTTACAGCGGTTGCACTTTTACCAAGAAGCCCAAAAGATCGTGGAAGACTTGCGTCGACGCCAAGACGTCGACGCCACCCGCAGCCAATTGTTGCGGGCCGAGGCGGCTGCGGCACTGCGATACTCGGAGATCCTCCGCCAGGACACGGCCGTCAGGAATGCCGAGGCCCGGTTGCGGGCCTTGGTCAACGACCCCGACCTGGGCATGACCGGTCTGGAGTTCGTGCCGTGGGATTCTCCCCAGCGGTTCCGAATCCCCGTCAGCATCGAACAGTCGAAGGCACTTGCGGCCCAAAACCGACCGGAATTGCAACAGACCCTGCGGCAAATCCAGGCCGCTTCGGTTCGCCGTGAAATGTCGAAACACGAACTACTCCCGGCGCTCAACCTAGTCCTGGAATCGTACGTCGCGGGACTGCGGGGTGAGTCCAACATCGGGCGGGCTCTGGGCGATCAGTTCTCCGTCGGCGAACCGAGCTACACCGTCGGCCTGCAATATGAAGTCCCCGTCGGCAACAACATCGCCAGGGCTCGTCACCGACGTCGTCAATTGGAACTGCGACAACTGCAAAGCCAATTCGCGGCGACTTTGGAGACGCTCAACCTGGAAGTCGAAACGTCGGTACGGGAAGTCGAAACGGCTTACGCCGAGATGCAGGCCAAGTACCAGGCGATGCAAGCCGGCCACGCCGAGGTGCAGTACATCACGGAGCGATATCGCGCGCTACCCGGCGACCAAGCCTCCGCCGTGCTGTTTTTGGACAATCTGTTGCTCGCCCAAGATCGACTGGCCGCAGCCGAACTCGGGTTCACCGTCGCCGAGGTGACCTACAACCTGTCGCTGACCAACCTCAAGCGGGCGGAAGGGACACTCCTGATGACCGAAAAAGTCTCAACGATTCGGGTCCAGGACGAAAACCTGCCGTCGTTGATCCTGGAGAGCCAGAAGGAGTTCGGCGAAGGGATGTTGTCGGACAATTGATGCCGGCCAACCCCGGTTCGACGGTACCCGACCGCTCCGCCACCGCGTTGTCTTGACGCGACGTGGTGGCCGGCCCACCGGCATCAGAACGGTTCCGGAAACGCTTTGGCGATCTGGAAACCGTTCTCGATTTTGAAATAGGGTCGTTACGGTGCGGGGAATGCGGTCGGGGTGTGAATGAAACCGAACCGGGAGGGAGCACGGCTTGCCATCGTCAAACGGCCGGCTCATGCGGGTCGCACGGTGTCGACACCCGCCCGGGCCAAGAATTCTTCGAGCCGCGTGCGAAGCAGCCGCATTTGGTCGTCGCTCCATTGCTGGCCCAGATGGGCGACGACGTAGATGACGAGGACTGCCAGCAGCGCGGCGATCCCGACCCAGAAGCCCCAACTCGTCTCGCCCAAAGTCCACTGCGAAAACCCGAGGGTCAACCCAAAAAAGGCAGTGAAGGCCATCGCCAGGTAGGCGACCCAGACGAAAGTCCAGATTTCGAGCCGAGGGGCAAATCGTCCGTGAATCACGCCCGCCCCGTCCTGGTCGTGGACGTAGAACGACAAGTGGGGGGACCACAACCGATGGCTTTCCGGCGGCAGATGGAATTCGCCATATTCGCCATGAATGAACATCAGAGTATCCGGTCCCTGCGGGTCGTAAAGCCGATGGATTTTCTCAATCGCCGCCTCCCGCGACTCGGCAAGCGAAATCTGAAAGGTCGGCCGAAGACGGAACCAAGGCATGGCGACGACCCGATGAGCAGGACGGGATGAACGATCAACGCGTCGTTTCAGTAGACCAGCCAATCCGGACGCAGCAACAGGACCAATCCCAAAGCCAACACCACCAGCCCACTGGCCAGTTTCAACCAGCGGCCCTCACGCTCCTGCAGTCTGCGCTTGCCGAGCGTGATCACCACGATCCCGACCATCACGGCGTCGTCGAACATGTAGGCGAGGATGTACAGCCCTAAGTAGGCATAATTTTTCCAAGCGGGAAACTCCCGAAGGGCCAAAACCTGGGTGTAGAGGGCGGGGAGGCCGGCGGTACAAAGCAGCTCGACGAGGTTGACCAGGACGGCAAGGACGGACGCGCCGATGATCGCACCCCAGAGGCTCTCCGCCATCACGATCCGCCGCACCCGGGCGTAAATACCGGGCTTGGCCGATTCCGGAATCGATAACGAAAGGCCTTGGTGCAGGGCGAAGTAATCCTTGATGTGGACGCAGCCGACGAAGATCGCCAATATCGCCAATATGACCTGGACCCAGCGGAGAAATCCGATCCACAAAAAGACATTCAGCCAGGCGGCCATGAACAAAAAATAGGCGATGCCGCTGATCGCGACGAAAGTCCCGGCGACGGCAAAAATCTTCCAACGGTCTTGCAGATTGACCAGCACGGAGAGCAGGAACAACAGCACCCACATGGCGCACGGGTTGAAGCCGTCCACCAACCCGATCAGGATCGTGAACAGCGGCAAACCGAGCCGCGCCGCGCTGATTCGGCCGATCCATGGCAAATCGATCGCTTGCTCGTCCACCTCCCCGTCGACGCCGTCGGCGGGCAGTTCTGGCAACGGTTCCAGGTCGATCGAAAACGAATCGCTGGGAAACTCATCGATCGCAAACCCCGGCTCGCCGCCCTCGGGCGATGGCGACTGCGAAGGCTCGCGGGCGGGCGTAGGATCGGGGGTGAGCGGCGGATCGGGTGGCACGGGCAGGGCGTCGTTCGGCACCTCTTGGGCAGACCGGGTCGCCGAAACGAATCGGTAGGATGTTGGCGATCGATCGGGGGGGTAAAAACCGAGCGGCGGCTGGGCAGGACAATCGAATGTCCAGCGTTTCAGGATCGTTTCGAGTCTCGCCATCGAATTGGCGCTGGCGTCGAAGCCGACGAGCAATTGGCGGCAAATCCAAAAGCCGGGAAAGCTGACGCCACCCACCCCCTCGCGGCGGGCCAGCGACTGAAAGCGATCGGACGCGGTCGCATCGGTAGTGACATCCCGGATGTCGGCGATCAAACCGGGGTATTTTCCAAACAATGCGGGCAACGCTTCCTTCGCCTTGACACAGCGAGGGCAGCCGACCCGCGTGAAGATCTCGATCCGCAACAGATCATCCAGCCCTTTCACCCACTGGGCCGGGGTGAGCTGCTCGGAGGGGCGTGGGGGAGCGATCGCATGATTCAGGCCATAGAGCATCGGCAGCGGATTACCGCTCAGTTGATAGGCCTTAGCGATGCTGGCGAAACGTCCTTCGGCTTCGGGTTGGCGAACCAGATCATAGACTCGTAATCGCACGCCCCGTTTGGTGGCGACGGACGCCCGGAGCGCCTCGACCGCAGCTGCGGTTCCGGTTTGATCCGAGCGAACATAAAACTCGATCACCGCACAGCGGACCGTCGCCGGTTGGGTGGCTTGGGCTACCGCAAGGTCCGGCCCAACTTGACCAACGGACTCGGCAGGTCGCAAAGCGGAAGCGGCGACCAAGACGGCGACGAAGCAGCCGGCGAACCGATTGAAGCCGATTCGCGACAACGGGTGGATCATGTTGACCTGAGCCCCAAGAACGCCATCACCAGCCAGACGCGGCCGGCGCCGCGGCGCGCGGCCCATCCCTTCGGCTGAGCAGGCTCGAAAAATTCACCTCGAAACCATCATACTAGCGATCGGCCTAAGGCGGATGGCGGGTCCGGAAAGATTGCCGGTGAGCGTTCTGCCGGTTCCTCATCACTGCCCAAGTCGGGCCGACAGACCGGGTTCGGGCAGTCCGGAGGGACGCAAGAGGGTTAAAAATCGGCTAAGGGATGCTCCGCATCGCCGAAGGCATCGGCCGGGACTCCCATTCGGTCCAACAGCGACAGGTAGAGCGAACAGAGCCGCCGGTCCTGTTTGTCGCGATCGGAATAGTCGAGCACACGGCCGGTTTCGAGGCTGCCGCCCAATCCGCCGACGGTGAAGGCCGGAACCTTGGTCGAATCGTGTTTGCTGCCGGACCACATGTTGTTGAGGAATAACAAGCAACTGTGATCCAACACGGTACCATCCCCCTCGGGCATGGCGTCGAGCCGCTGGGCCAAGTAAGCCATTTGGGAGACGTAGTAAGTCGAGATCTTTTCGAAGTCCTCCGACAGGTCATCGTGGGAAGCGGAGTGGTGAGCTTTGCGGACACCGAGGAACGGGTAGAACAGTCCGGAGATGTCGCGGCAGAGCAGCAGCGTTGCGACGCGGGTTTTGTCGGTTTGGAAGGCGAGCGCGACGATGTCGGACATCAATCTCATGTGTTCCCGGATGTCCTCGGGCAACCCGTTCTCCGGCCGCTCCATCGCGACGAGCGGTCGCCCCGAATCGACCGACCGCTCTGCCGCCTTGCTCTCCTCGTCCCGCATTCGGACGACCCGCTTCTCGACTTCCCGCACGCTGCTGAGGTATTCCTCAAGCTTCACACGGTCCGCGGCGCTCGTTTGGCGACTTAAGGAAGCGGCGTGTTCCTTGACTCGGTCGAGCACACTCCGGTTGCGACGGCTGCCTCGGTTGTCGAACAAACTGTCGAAGGCGAGCGACGGGTAGACCTCCATCGGCACCGGCGATGTGGCATTTTGCCAGGAAATGTGAGAACTGTATGCCATCGAGAAATTGGTCTCGTGATAGCCCGTGATCGGCTGCTCACACCCCAGCACCAAGCTGGCCTGCGCCGTCGTGTCGGCGAAATGGTTGGCCAGCACCTGATCGACGCTGATCCCGCCCCGCAATTCGGACCCTTTCTGCAACGAGGCCCCCGACAAGATGTTGCCCGTCTGGCCGGGGTGGATGCCGACGCCGGTGGCGTTTTCGTTGAACAGCCCGGTCAGCAAGTTGAACTTGGTTTTGAGCGACTCTAGCGGCTGAAGGCTCTTGCCGAGTTCCATCTCGGCCCCCGCGCCCTTGGCCCACCAGTGGTTTTGGTTGACGCCGCAAGCCATGAACAGGGTGGCGAATCGCAAGGGATATCCGTCGGTCTCGACCGTGGGGCTGCCCCAAACCGGCAGCGACTCGAGCCACGGTAAGGCCATCGCAACGCCCGCACCGCGTAACAGCGTTCGCCGGGAAAGGGGGTTTCGACGAGCGGACTTCGCGGGGGCATTCGCGGTGCGACCGGAGTGACCGTGCGGGCGACTGGTGGTAGGCGTCATGGCGTGGGGCGTCCCCGTTTTTCGAGAAATTGCGGGCTGGTGATGATCGCGGCAACGAGGGAACTGAACCGATATCCGTCCTGCTGCCATTGCGACCGCAGCTCATCGAGCAGCGATTCGTCCGACAGGATCAGGTTGCGACCCAACCCGTAGGATAGCAGTTGTCGACTGAGGTGATCAACAAAATCCTGTTGGCGGTGTTCGATCAGGTACCGCCGTAAACCGTCGATCCCGTCCCCGGTCACCCCGCCAGGAAAGTCGGCGCGCGCGTCGATCGGGTTGCTTCCCAAATCGGTCGTCCGCCACTGACCGATCGGGTCAAAATTTTCCAACGCCAAGCCGAGTGAATCGAACCGCTCGTGACAGCCAGCGCAGGCCGCATGATCACGGTGCTTGGCGAGAGCCGCCGCCAACGTCAGCGGCCCCAAATCCTGTTCATCGGCAGGCAATTCCGGAACATCCGGGGGTGGGGGAGGGATGCGTTCCCCGAGCAATCGCCGGGCGACCCAATAGCCACGTTTGACGGGACTGGTTCGCAAGCCGGGCGAGTTGGCAGTTTGGAAGACCGCCATCGGCAACAGGCCACCGCGCTGCCGATCCGCGACATCGACCCGTTGCCAACCTTCGGTCGATTCGCCGGCTGGGTCGGCGAGCGGTTCAAGCCCGTAATGGGCGGCCAACTCGGCGTTGACGAAGGTGTGCTCCGCCTCGAGGAATTCGAGCACCGAACCGTCGCGGCGGACCAAGTCGCCAAAGAAGCGAACCGGTTCTTCGAACATCGCTTGGCGGAGCGAATCGGTGAATTGGGGGTAACGTTCTCGGTCGACACTGTTGTGTTGTTCGAAACGGCGAAAATCGAGCCAATTCCCGGCGAACTCAATCGCCAAAGCCTCGGACGCTTCACTTTGCAACATCCGTCGGGCTTGAGCGACCAACACGTCGGGGTCGCGCAGGCGTCCCGCCGCAGCCAAATCCCGCAATTCCCGATCAGGCATGCTAGACCACAAAAAGTAGCTCAACCGATTCGCCAATTCGAAATCGGTCAGCGGGCGCCGTTCGTCCGCGGTCGGGACGAGGTCGACGCGATACCAAAACCAAGGGGACATCAAGATCGACACGACCGCGTCTTGGATCGCCTCCTCGTGGGTCAGCCCGTCGTCATCGCGCAGCGATCGATAAAACGCCAACAGCTCATCCGACTCGCCGCTCGTCAGCGGTCGCCGATAGGCTCGGTCGGCAAAATCGACCAGGGCCCGCAGGTGATGCGGTTCGGCCGCCAGACGAGCCTGTTCGACCCAACGAACCTGATCGTTGATCCGATCGAAGTAGAGATCGATCGCCGCCAACACCTCCTCGCTGCCGCCATTGCGAACCGCTTTCGCACGGTACTCTGCCGCCAATCGCCGGATCATCGGTTCGGTCGTCACCGATTTGTCTTCGGCGCGGGCGAAGTCAAATACCTCGTCGCGGAGATAACGCGAATCGGTCCGTTCGAACCACACGAACCCGACGTATTGCCGCAGCGGCGCGGCGGTGATGAAGTCGAGTTCCTGCCAAAGTCGATCGATCTCGGCACGACCCTGGTCGTCCAGGATCAGGTCGTACAACGGACCGTCGTCGCGATAATACCCCATCATGCTGTGAAAACCGGCGCTGAGCAGACGGCCCTTTTCCTGCTGATCCCGTCGCTTGCCGACATAATCCCGGCCCCGTTCCGAAACGTAAAACGCATCGGGAAATAGGTCGCAAAACCGGATCAACGACTCGTCAAATTCCGCTCGCGATTCGCCTTCCGCTGGGGCGACAAGTTCAGGAAACTCCTGAGCTTCGTCCGCATCGGGGAGGATCGACGCGACCGTTTCCGGGACGAAGCGGCGACGATGCGCCGCGTACTGATCGTTCTTCCAGAGCACGAACTGCTGCGACCCGAGGTGGCCCCCCTCCAGTTGGAGATTCGGGAAAGTCGGTTCGAGTCGTCGGCGAAGGACTTGCACCCGATCCCGAACCGATTCACAAACCTGCCGAGCCGCGGTCGACTCGGCCGGGTCGTCCGGCAAGCCTATCCAGGCCTGCTGCACGGCGGCCAGCGGACCGCTAGGCGGCTGCGGTGAATGGAGCATCTGCCAAATCAGCCGCAGGTAATTCGGGCTGAGTCGCTTGTCCGCAGCGAGACGGTCGAGTCGTTCGTCGCCGTCCGCTACATCGCCCGCGGCTACATCGCCCGCGGCTGAGGCGGATTCGCGAGGATCGGCGACTGCGGTCGCGACACGGACCTCCCAGCAGGCGTGAAAGTAGCCCGCCAAGTCGGTCGGTTGCCGTTGATAAAAATCGACGATTCGTCGGACGGCGTACTTGTCGCGATCGGTATCGGTGGCGACGGGGTGATCCGCGAAGTCAAACCCATCCGGCTTTAGCACCAGATGCTCCGCGACCGCCCGAGCCGCAGCGAGGTATTTCTGCATCAACGCCGGTGACATCGCCAACGACTCGCCCGTGTTATCGAAACCGGCCTCGTTCGCCGGATCAACCGGAAACTCGCTCGTCGGCCGCAGGTCGACTCCCGTCAGATCACGGATCGTGTAATTGTATTCGGCGTGGCTGAGCCTACGCGTGATCACCGGACCCGGATCGCCCGCGTTTCGCAGTGCGAGTTCGCTGCGTGCCTCGCGGATCGCCCGGATCACCTCCGACCGCTCCTGATCCGACGGCTGTTCGGCATCGGCAGGCGGCATCTCGCCGGCTTCGACCCGGTGGACAATTTCTTCCCAGGTCTGATGAAACGTCTCGAGCGACTCCCAAGTCGAGTAGGGCAGGAGATCGAGCTTCGCTTCCTGCACTTCCTCGCCGTGGCAATCCTGGCAATGGCCTTCCAGGAAAGGCCGGATCGTTTGTGTAAAGCGGCTCGCGATCAGATCGAGCTCCTCGACCTGTTCGCTCCGGCCGTCTGAAGAATTTTCCGGATCGTCCGCGAGCAGGTTCCAGGGCGGACAGGCGAACGTCAGCACCAGGGCCAGCGGTACCAGGGAAAAAGGCAGCCAAGCGATTCGGGCGGGTAGCAACATGGCGGGGCTTTGGGGTGTCGACTGAACATCCTGCTCGTCGATCGATCGGTTGGGGTGTATAATTTCAGTTAAGTATAGCAAAGCGAAACCGTCGACCGACCAACCGCTGTCCGTTGCGATGTCGCTATTTGTCGCACAGCCACCCCGGCCATACCTTGTCCGAAGTGCCCGCCGGTCAGCCGATTGACCCACCCGAGCCGATCGGTGTTTGGCACCGATTCCCCACCCCACCACCGCGGATTCGTCCGAGAAGCCTCATGTGTTTGCTCAACAGCGGAGAGAGCATGGTCCATGTTTCAAAGACCGCAGTCGGTCGCCCCCAACCGGCGGACAGGGTGGCGAATGGTCCGGCTGGGTTGACCGCGCTACTTCGATCGCTGTTCGTCGGTTGCTGGGTTGCCGCCGGCGGTTCGCCCCTGCGCGCCGAAGAGTCACCGCCGTCCGAACCGGCTGCCGGGACGGTCGAATTCTACACCCAGCAAATCCAACCGTTGCTTTTGGAGGCCTGTTACGGCTGCCACTCACACGAGTCGGGCGAAGCCGAAGGGTTGCTGATGGTCGATTCGGCAGCCGCGTTATTGGCTGGCGGGACGCATGGCCCGGCGATCGTGCCGGGGGATGCGTCAGCCAGTTGGCTCTATCGGGCACTCGTCTACGACCGGTCGGATCTGCAGATGCCGCCCGATCGGAAATTGCCCGAAGAGCAAATCTCCATGGTCAAACGTTGGATCGATGCCGGGGCGGTCGCTCCGCCCTCGGAGTGGGACGCCGAATATGCCGAGCGAGCCCAAAGCGGGCTGGTGACGACCGATCACTGGTCGTATCAACCGCCGCAGCGGGCGACCGGACTAGACCTTGCTGGTGGCACACAAGCGATCGATGAGATCCTGCGGCGGCGATTGCTGGAAAACGGTCTCGATTTCTCCGCGCCCACCGATCGCCGCACGCTGCTCCGGCGTTTGCATCACGACCTGACCGGGTTGACGCCCAGCTTCGAGCAACTGGAAGACTTCGTCGCCGACCCGCGGACGGACGAGATCGCCATCGCCGCCGTGGTCGATGACCTGTTGGCGTCGCCCCATTTCGGCGAGCGGTGGGCGAGGCACTGGATGGACATCGCCAGATATGCCGACACGAAGGGCTACGTTTTTCAAGAAGATCGGGAATACCCGGAAGCTTTTCGGTATCGGGATTGGCTGGTCCAGGCGTTCAATCGCGATCTGCCCTATGCCCAGTTCGTGCGGGCCCAGTTGGCCGCTGACTTGCTCGCCGACGGCAGCGAGGACTTACCAGCGCTCGGCTTTTTGACTCTCGGCCGACGATTCCTGAACAACAAACAAGACATCATCGACGACCGACTGGATGTGATCACCCGCGGGCTGATGGGCATGACACTGGCCTGCGCCCGGTGCCACGACCACAAATACGATCCGGTTAGCCAAGCCGATTATTACGCCCTTTACGGCGTCTTCCTGAATACGGACGAACCGGGGGGCGAACCGTTCGCTCACCGCTTGGCCGACGCCGAGAAACCGCGGGAAGCCAGGATCTTGATCCGCGGCAACCCTGGCAATCCCGGTGATGTCGTGCCACGCCGCTTCGTCACCTTTCTGGCACCGGAGCAGACCCCCTTCGGCGACGGTAGCGGTCGGGCCGAGTTGGCCGAGCGGATCATGGACGCCGCCAACCCGCTGACGGCCCGGGTATGGGTCAATCGGGTCTGGATGCACCTGATGGGAGACTCGTTGACCGAGAGCCCCAGCGACCTGGGGACGCGCTGCCCGCCGCCGACGCAACAGGATTTGCTCGATCACATGGCCTGCGACTTCACGGAGGATGGCGGCAGCATCAAGGGCTTGATCCGCCGGATCGTGCTCAGCCAAGCGTATCGTCAATCGAGCGTCGCGGAAGGAAGCGGGGTTTCGGCCGACCCGGCTAACCGCCTGTATTGGCGGATGAATCGTCGCCGCCGCGACCTGGAGTCGCTCCGGGATCGATTGCTGGTCGCCAGCGGCGAACTGGATCGGTCGTTGGGTGGCCCGGCGTTGCGGATCGATCGCGAGCCGTTCCCGCCGAGGCGGACGATCTACGCTTATTTGGATCGCCAGAACCTGCCGGGATTCTTCCGTAACTTTGACATGGCGAGTCCCGATGCGCATAGCCCGGGCCGGCCCAAAACGAGCGTCCCCCAACAGGGCTTGTATTTGCTCAACAGCGACTTCGTTGCCCAACAAGCTGCCGCGCTGGGGCGACAGACGCGGGCCATTGCCGAGCGGGACGGCAGCGACGCCGCGATCACTTGGCTGACCCGCCAAGTGTTGGCCCGCGACCCGGATCCGACCGAGCGACCGTTGATGACCGAGTTCCTCGCGGCGCCGATCGACCCGCAAGTCATCGCGGAACGATGGATCTGTGGCTACGGGAAGTTCGATCCCGAAACGGGCCAATTGTCAGGGTTCGAGCGTTTACCAAGCTATGTGGACGGGCGCTGGCATGGCATCGGCGGCATGCCCGATGAGAAGCTCGGCTGGGCGATGTTGTCCGCCCAAGGTGGGCACCCCGGCAACGACTTGAACCATGCCGTCGTGCGTCGCTGGATCGCCCCCGAAGACGGTCGCATCCGCATTTCGGGGACGCTGAAGCACCCGTCAGGCGAAGGGGATGGGGTCCGCTCCAGCTTGCTCCTGAACAAGGGGCCGGCCGATGTCACCGACGTGAGCGACGCGGAAGGCTCGGCCGTGGAAAACGCCGACGTGTCCGAATTGCTAGGCCAATGGGTCGCGACGAATTCGGAGGTCAAAACCACCGCCGGGGGAATCGAGGTCCGGGCAGGTCAAAGCCTGGACTTTGTCACCGATTGCCGAAGCGGCCCAGGCCATGATTCGTTCACTTGGACTGTCCGAATCCGATACGAGGGTTCGCCGCGGCGAGTCGACGAGTCCGAAAAGCAGTTGCCGACGCCCAACCCCGAGCCGCTCGACGTCTGGGCGTTGTTGGCTCAGGCCTTGCTCGCCGGCAACGAATTCGCGTTTGTCGATTGATTTCGGCCGGATCGAAGATCGGTCCGGCTCGGTACGCCCCCAAACGGATCCATGGTTTATCACCCGTCCTTTACCGTTTTGTCGTCCAGCCTGAGGTTCGAAGATGTTTCCGCCACTGAGCCGTCGTGAATGGTTGTCCCGGTCCGGGATGGGGATGGCCGCTTTGGCGATGCAACCGCTGATCGCCGGACAGGCTCCGGCGGAAACGGCGGGGGTCAATCCGCTGTTGCCGAAGCAGCCGCATTACGCCCCGAAAGCGAAACGGGTGATCCACATCTTCGCTAACGGCGGCCCGAGTCACGTCGACACGTTCGACCCGAAACCCTCGCTTGAAAAGTACGCCGGTCAACCGTTGCCAGGCGAAACGCCTCGGACCGAACGCAAAACGGGAGCGGTCTTTCCGTCGACGTTCAAGTTCAAAAAGCACGGGGCAAGTGGCATCGAGATCAGCGAACTGTTCGAGAACCTCGGACGCCACGCCGACGACCTGTGCGTGATCCGATCGATGCACGCCAACGTCCCGAATCATGAACCGTCGCTGTTGTTGATGAACACCGGCGAAGCCCGACAGGTTCGCCCCAGCATGGGCTCGTGGTTGACCTACGGCTTGGGGACGGAGAACCAAAACCTGCCGGCCTTCATCGCGATGTGCCCCGGTGGTTACCCGATTCAAGAATCGCAAAACTGGCAAGCCGGTTTCTTGCCGGGGATCTTTCAGGGGACCTACATCGACACCCAGCACCAATCGATCGACAAGCTGATCGAGTTCATCGAGAACCGGCGGGTCGAAACGGGCGATCAACGCAGGCAACTCGATCTGATCCAATCGCTCAATCGGTTGCATCAGCAGGCCCGGGACGACGATCCCCAATTGGAGTCTCGGATTCAGTCGTTCGAACTTGCCTACCGGATGCAATCGGAAGCGGCCGAAGCCTTCGACGTTTCCCGCGAATCTCAGGCGACGCTCGACGCTTACGGCCCCGGCGTTCAGGCTCGGCAACTGCTGATCGCGCGGCGGTTGCTGGAGCGGGGCGTTCGGTTCGTTCAAGTTTGGCACGGCGCGGGACAACCCTGGGACAACCACGATGACATCGAGGTCAACCACCGCCGCCTCGCCGGGCAATGCGACGCCGCGATCGCGCAACTGATCACCGACCTGAAGGAACGGGGTTTGTTCGAAGACACGCTGATCATCTGGGGCGGCGAATTCGGCCGGACCCCCACGGTCGAATTGCCCAAAGACGGGGCCAACGCCGGCAAGATCAACGGCCGTGACCACAACCATTGGGGCTTCAGCATGTGGCTCGCCGGCGGTGGGGTACGTGGCGGGCATGTCCACGGGGCGACGGACGAGTTCGGCTTCAAGGCGGTCGAAGATCGCGTCCACGTACACGACCTGCACGCGACGCTGCTGCACCTGATGGGATTCGATCACGAGCGGTTGACTTATCGCTACGCCGGCCGCGACTTCCGGCTGACCGACATTCACGGCAGGCTGGTCAAGGAATTGCTGGCGTGATCGATTCCAGGCGGCCCTGCAGGGCGAGATCGAGGATCTGCGCGACGTGCAGTACCGGGATCGAACTGCCGAGCTGACGCAGGTGCTGCTCGATCTGGACCTGGCAGCCGATATTTCCCAAGGCGACGGCTTCGCAATCGGAATCGATGATCGCCTGAGCTTTGCGACGCCCCAGTTGCGCGGCGATTTCGGGTTGGTCGATGTTGTAGGTGCCCGCCGAGCCGCAGCAGAATTCGGGATCAACCAGTTCGACGAGCGTCACGCCTTCGATCCGCAGCAACAGGTCGCGTGGGGGCTGCCGCACCCGCTGCGCGTGGGCCAAGTGACAGGCGTCGTGATAGGCGATGCGGATGGGCCGCGAAGTCGCCATCGGTGGCAATTCGAACCGCTCCAGCAAGACGCTGAAATCGGTCACGCGGTGAGCAAAATCGGCGCCACGTGATTCTTGCGGCTCGCCCTTGAGGATCAACGCGTATTCGTGCATGCCGCTGCCGCAGCCCGCGGCGGTCGTCACGATCGGCACATCGGCATCGCCAAACGCGGCCAGGTTTCGCGTGGCCAATTTCGCCGCTCGGTCGGCGCTGCCGATGTGCCAATGCAACGCACCGCAGCAGACTTGATCTCGTGGCACCCGGACGGTCACGCCGGCTTGGTTCATCACCCGAATCGCCGCGCTGGTGATACTCGGATTGAGCACCTGTGCGGCACAGCCGATGTGCAGCATGACCTCCGTACGGGCGGTCCCGACGGCCGCCGAGATTTCCGGAGGCGGTTCGGGATCGGGGAGGGAAGCGGGCAACAGTTCGACCAGGGGACGCAGCCCCTTGGGCGCGAGCGCCGTCAGCCTTCCCGACCAAATTCCCAATCGCATCGCCCACGCGAATCGGCGCGGATAGGGCACCGTCCACGATGCGATCCGGCGGCGAATTCGGGCGAAGAGGCTGCGGGAGGTCACGACCTGGTGGGACGCCCGGTAGGAACTGATCAGGTCGCCGTAGGGAACTCCCGAAGGGCAACTGGTTTGGCAGGAGACGCAGCCGAGACATCGATCGATGTGAGGAGCGGCCTGTTCAGCCGGCAAATTCCCTTCGAGGACCTCTTTCATCAAGAAGATCCGTCCTCGGGGAGAATCGGCTTCGTCCCCCAGCAGGTCGTAAGTCGGGCAGGTCGGTAAGCAAAACCCGCAATGGACGCAGCGGGTAACCGCTTCGGCCATCGTTTCGCCGCGTGGCCCGAGCGTCTGAGTGGGGATGCGATGCAACATGATTCGGAACAGGATTACCGGCGTTAGGCAAACCCGACGAACTTGTCGTCGGGATCGAGGGCATGTTTGATGCGGCGGATCATCGAGGCATTTCCCCGGCATCCCAAACGGAAGCGAGGCGAGCCACCCGTCAGGACGGAGCCGCCCAGGCCGAGATGACGCAGGCGTTCGTCGAGTTGTTCCAGCGGGCGGGAGGCGGGCCAGCGGACCCAGGCGAGGTTGCCAGCGACGCTGTAACGTCGCGGCACGATCGCCTCGGCCAGCTCCGCCTCGAGTTTTTCCAAATCGCCGGGTGAGACCGGAACGCGCACCCAGGAATCGTCCGAGCCGGCCCAAGAGCCGTCCAGCAGTGGGTTCCAAACGGCCGCGGGGTCTTCACAAACACTCACGGATACGCCCGAAATCAACCGCTCAGCCATGTCGACGATGCGTTGGGCGATAGCGTCGATCGCCGATTCCTCCGCCTCGAAGCGAACCCAGAGGGTGGCAGTCGGCTCGATGTCGACTGCGGTCAATTCGATCGGGGAGCGGGCCAGCGCGGTCTGCAACCGCAGTGCCGAACAGAAATCGCCCGTCTCTACCCGCAGGGTTCGGTCGCACACCGGTTGCGGGAACACCTTCAACGTCAGCTCGACGATCGCACCGAGATAGCCGCAGCTGCCGACCAGCAGTTTTGGCAGGTCGTAGCCGGCCGCGTTCTTGACCACACGACCGCCGGCCGTCACGACCCGGGCCAGCCCGTCGACGAACCGAGCCCCCATCACGAAATCACGAACGCCGCCATGCCGCATCCGTCCGGGCCCGCTCAGGCCGGCCGCCAGCGTCCCGCCGATCGTCGCCCCGGCGTCGACCAACGGCGGATCGAAGGGGAAATACTGGCCGTGTTGCCGAAGGGTTTCCTGGAGTTGCGAGATCGGAGTCCCGGCAAAGGCCGTGATCAGGAATTCGGAAGGTTGGTGATCGATGACGCCCGTCAGTTGAGTCAATTCGCAGCGGACGGCATCGCCCCGTGGTGCCGACATAGCCGATTTGGTGCCGGCCCCGACGACGTGCAGACGCGGCCGGTCATGGACCGCCCGGACCAATTCCTCGATGCTCGTCGGTCGGATGACTTCGGGATCGGACATCGAATCAAACGATCGGCGAACGATGGAAGTGAACGTGTTTCCAACCGCCGGAGACGCGTTGCCAAACCCGGGTTTCCTCGGTCGCCGACGTTACGATCTCGCCGAGCGGGTCAACCGACTGCACCAACCTCACGTAGGCGATCACCGCGGCGTCGCCGAGGATCCGGATATGGGGGCTGCTGATCGTGATCGTCGGCAGCGATTCGGTCTGCGGGTCCCTGGGCTGAGCAGGAAAATAGGTCTGATGAAAAGCGAGCCCTTGAACCAGGTGGCCGCGTGCCTCGGGCTCGATCGCCGTGATATCCTCGGCACACAGGCGGGTGTACGTCTCCCAATCTCCGCGAAAAATCGCCTCGAGCAAGGCTTGGGTGGCGGTCAGAACTTCAGTGGAGGCGTCGGATGAACCGGTAGCAGCAGGCATGATCAGCAGGCGTTCGGTAAGCAGGGGGAGGAAAAACAGGGGCGATCCGGTGAGGATGGAGCGGACTCAGGCTTGCAGCAAGCCCGTCAGCCGACGGTTCAGACCGGCGGTCGACGTCGCGGCGAACTTCGGTGACCACTCGTCCAACGGCCCGCCATCATAACCGTTGATCACCGCACCGGCTTGGCGGCAGATCACCGCTCCCGCAGCGGCATCCCACGACTGGACACAGGTGGCCCAGTAGCCATCGAGTCGACCGTCGGCGACGTAACAGAGATTCAAGGCACAGGAACCGAGTCGACGCAGGGCGCGACAATTCTCGAGCACGTTCACGAACTGAGTGATCGCCGGGGCGTGCCGATCGATCCCGGCCGGAAAACTGCAAGCGATCAGGGCTTCATCCATCCGCTCGCAGCCGCTCGGTTTCATGACCCGACCGTTGCAGGTCGCCGGAGCACCTTCCCTGGCCGCAAAGAGTTCCTCGTATACCGGATCGTAAACGACACCTAGCTGGAGCCGTCCGGCGGCAAACAGGCCGATCGACACGGCGAAGTTCTGCAGCCGGTGAACGAAATTGACGGTCCCATCGAGCGGATCAACAACCCAACAGGGCGGCGCGTCGGGATCACCGCGTCGGACCGCCGCCGGGGGATCGTTTTCACCCTGCTCCTCACCCACAAAGGCGTAGCCCGGGTAAGCCTCTTCAAGAACACGTCGGATCGCCTTTTGCGCCGCGACGTCGGCGTCGGTCACCAGATCTCGGGGGGCCTTTTCGGAGACAATCCGGTTGTCGCGTCGGGCCATCAATTCCGCCGCGCCGGCCTTGGCGGCCGAGATCGCCACGTCCAAATGCTGAGCTTCCATCTGTGCGGTCAACCGATCTCAAGATGCCGTAATTCTTCAAGCCAGACGCGGATGTCGTTGTCGTATTCCGTCGCCATGTTACCCATGATCAATTGGCGCTGGAATGCGGCGGCACCCTGGTCGACCAACTCAGCTGCCTCGGCGCTCGGAAATCGCCGGTTCGGATCGGGAGCGATCAAGCCGCGGAGAAAGTTCATCAACAATTCGTTGCGCAGCACCTCGTCGGGCAACAGTTGATCGAGCCGATGGGGCAATTCACGTTTGGCTTCGAGCAGCTCGCGAAAATTAAGGTTACCGGCAAAGGGATTCTGACCGCTGAGCAACTCGATCAACACGTATCCGGCACTGGCCAGGTCGCTGCGTGGCGAAATCTCGTTATTTTCGAGCAATTCGGGGGCCGCATAGAGTGGTGTGCAATCCCGATCGCGGGGGGGATTGTTGAAATCGAGCGCCGAACCCATGTCGATCAGTTTGGCGTGTCCGGTTCGTTTCAGCATGATGTTCGCGGGCTTGACGTCGCCGTGAACGATCCCTTCGCGATGCAAGGCAGCCAAGGCGCCGAGACATTCGCGGACGATGGCGACGGCAACGCCTGCCTTGAACCGGGACTGGACCGGGCCATCGGTCAGGATCACTTCGTTGATGTACCGCCAACGTCGCGACGTGACACGCCCCTCCAGGGCTCGCAAGCAGTCGGGCATCACCAGTCGACGGAGATCGTACCCGTCGACCCATTCCATGATCATCAGCCGGATCCGATCGCGCTCGAAGAAGTTCTGCACGTCGAGCACGTTGTCATGCTGGATGAGGGCGATCCGGGCCGCGATCCGGGCGATCCGGACCATCGCCTCGTCGTAGCGCCTAGCAGACGGGTACCGCTCGGGTGAAAAAATCTTGATCGCAACCGGCAGGGTGAACTCGTCCGTCCCCCGGTATTCGCTGAGATAGACCTCGCCTTGGCCACCCCGCCCGAGCAGCTTTCGCAGGTGATAGTGACCGGTCCAGCTCAGCTTGTGCCCCTGGAGCGTTTGCTTGTAGGCGGCCAGCAGCTTCTCGTCGGTTTCCCGAACGGCGGTGCCGTGAGCGGTCAACGTAGGGTACGGTTCGTGCCGGGTCGTCGATTGCGTCCTCATCCCGCCATCCCTGCATTCATTAGGCATCCGGTCACGCAGCTCCGACAAGTTACAGCAAGGCGGGAAAAACCGCCGCGCCAGCGACCCGATTTCTTCTATCTTAGCCAGCCGTGAAGGGCTGGGAAGCCGGAGCCGACGATCCCACCGCGATTAACTCAAGCAAAACGCGGTCGGGGGAGGAGGTTTCGCTCCCCGGCTGGGAGAGTGATCCGCTGATGAAGTCGCGGGTGAGTCGACTTCAGTCACGGATCAACCGGAGAACGAAACCTCCGAGCCCATCGCGCGCCACCCTGATCCGACTGCTGGAGGCGGAGCAGCCTGGCGACGCGCGTCCGACTGGCTCGTTCGGTCCGGGTTGTGGACGCACAAGAGAACCCGGCGGGATTTCCGAAACGAACCCGATGTATACTCAGTAGGAGCCGGTCTCAGCCGAGAGCTGAGCGTGGCACGGAGGAGGAGTCAGATGGAGGCGCCGACTTTTTTCGAGCCGCTGGCGGCGGGAGCCCGCTGACGTTTCCGTGGCTTGGCTAAGCCCCACTCCTTCGTCAGCATCTCGAAGACTTCTCCCGTTTCGTAGCGAACCACGTTTTTCCCCTCGGGCATCGGCCCGACCAGGCCGCGAAAGACCGGCATCCCCCGCAAGCCGAGGTCCGTGCTGCAATCATCCACCCCGATCTGATGGTAGGAGTGCATGAGCGGTTCGAGACTCGGATAATCTCGGATCAACAGAGAACCGTCGGCGGCTCGCGTCACGATCCTGAAGGTGTCTTTTTGGGCCATGCTCAAAAAACCGGCAAACGAAAGTCGAGGGGTTCTCGACACGATCCGAAGGCTGGTCAGCCCGCGACGATCGTGTCTCGTAGATTCAGTCTTCGGCGTTCGATCGACGGCGGACGACAAAACGGATGCGGCGCCGGACGACGAGCATAGACGTTTCCTCGGGATCAGCCGCTGCATCAGCACCAGAGCTCGCTTCGCTCATCCTCGCTACTTTCCGCAAGGACGCGCCACTCAGGTCGACCGTCGCAGCCATCGTCACAACCCACGTGTGCAGCAGCGAACGGACCGGCCGATTCGAAAAGTCGCTAGCAGGCTCGAAACTTGTCGCCCCGAACTCAAACCCACCAGCAGCCATCCGGGGTGATCGGCAGGGTGGGACACCGCATCGAATCGAGCGCGGAGCGGACTTCCCCAGCCGCCCAGTCGAGGTCCTCGAACTCCAAGCGGTATTCGGGCCAGCGACCGGAGGAAGGCCAGATCTGGTGGGGTGCCGGCCAGCGTTCTTGCTCGCGGGTCCGCCGGACCCGGGCGATCAGTCGGGGGAAAGCGACCGAGCTTCCCGCCTGTAAAATCCGTTCGATCGCCTTCGCACCGTTCTCGTTCTGCAAAACGAGTGGCGGCAACGGCGGGACAAAAGCCGAAACCCACGGGGCGTCACCTTCGGGCGGAAAAAGGCACGACGGGGGCAGGAAATTTTCGGCCGGCCGTGTGTCAACAAAGTCTGCGGCAACGGGTGAGGGGGCGTTGGCCCGCACAGTCATCGGCGCGGGCAAGGGTGGCTCGGCGAAGGTCCGCAGCCCATATCGCTCGGTCAACAGTCGACAAAGTTCGGATCGGGTCGCGACATCGCAGCCGGTAAGGGCGAGCGAGGGGCTTCCGGATTCGAGGTGTCGGCAGAGCTGCGCGATCGTCCAACCGAACCGCGGATCTAGGTATTCCGCCGCCACGTCGCAAGCAGGCAAAAGGACAAATCGCCGCGCGGTGTACCGCGGATGCGGGACGGTGAGGTCGCTGGCCCCGCCGATCAGCCGGCCGTGCAGAACCACATCGAGATCGATCGCTCGCGCCCCCCAGCGATGCCGACGCTGACGTCCCAGTCGGGTTTCTAGGTCTTGCAACCAGGCCAACACCTGACGGGCATCGGCGGTGGTGTCGAACGCGGCGACCCCATTCAGAAAGGGCTCTTGACCGCTCGGACCACCGATCGGTGGGGTTTCATACAAGCGGCTGGCACGAAAATTGGCTACATCAGGACGTCTCGCCAGTTCGCGAGCGGCTTGGGCGATCACCGTTTCTCGGGCCCCCAAGTTAGCGCCGAAGCTGACCAGACACTGTGCCATGAAGATTTTGACAACCCGCGGATTGCCCCTTGCGATTCGTTCCGGGACCGACGCCGCATGGGTCCAACGGTTGGCGAGGCCATCGGCGTCGGGAGCCCGTCGGGGATCAACCGGTTTTCCTGGAGCCGACGGGCTGTCAATCTATCGTTTCCCCCACCCCGGCTCAATTGACCCGTTGGCGAAGCGAGATGAGTGCCCCCCACCCGAACGACGATCAGGAAACGCGACTGCCGGATGCCCCGCCGAGGGTTCCCGGGGATGCGGACGAAGTGTTCCGCAACGCGATACTGATCGAACTGGGGCTCGGCTTTGTCGCCCTGTTCCTCGGCTGGCTGACCGGTGTCGACGTCCGGCGCTGGCTCCCGGAACTCGCACCGGGCCAGGCGTGGCCGATTTTGGTAGCGTCCGGCTGGGGGCTGTTGGCCGCGTTGCCGATGATTGTGGTGGTGGAGGCCTTGCAACGGATCGATTGGGCACCGCTCCGTGAACTCCACGAACTCGACCGCTCGCCGCTGGTCGCGACGCTGTTAAGCCTCCGGCCGATGGAGCTGATCGCGATCTCGATCGCGGCGGGGGTCGGCGAGGAATTGCTGGTCCGCGGCTGGCTGATGGCGTGGTGGATCGGGCCACTCGAGTCGGCTACGCCGGTGCGGTTGGCGGTCGCCTTGATCGGTAGCGCCTTGGTGTTCGGGCTGATGCATCCGGTAACGCCGATCTACGTCGTGTTGGCCACGCTGATGGGGATCTACCTCGGCTGGGTTGTGATCTGGACCGAAAACCTGTTGATCGCGATCGTCGCCCATGCGGCATACGATGCCGTCCAATTGCTCGACTCACGCCGTCGCCGGCTGGCAGAATCCGGACCGGCGGTCAGTGACCCATGAAGGGCAATCGGCGGCCTTGACGCCGGGCCAAAGCGAGTTGGGCCTGCAAGTCGTCGCGTCCTAGCGGGCGGATCGGCATCGTGACCAGCGACATCACATCGACCTCGTTCCCGCCTTGCCGCTTGGCGACCATTTCGGTTTCTTCGTCGAGCGCCGCCAGCCAGACCGGCATGTCGATACCGACCCCGGTAGGGTGCTGGGTCAGCAAGCTGGCTTCGCGTTCCAACAGATCAAAAGCTTCGCTCGGCAGGTTCGCCTCGGCATCCCGCGTTGCCGGTTCGACCAGGGACCGCATCCGATCGATCGTCATCGGTTGTACAAACCGCTCGAGGATCCGGTCGGCCACGGTCGGCATCCGCATCGCGTACTCACGCTGGAGCTCACGAAGTTTGCCGACATAGACCTCAGCCTTCCCCCCGATCCGCTCGGACAGGCTATGCCGCCAAATGTCGGCGGCGGAATCGAGACGATTTCGAACCAGTATTTCGTGAGCCAAAAAGACGGGCTTCAGGTTCCAGGCGACACGGTCGTAACGGACCCGCAACCGCAAAAAGTCGTGGAACATGTAAATCAGGTCGCCCCGATCACTCTGCGTCGTCGTGCTGTTGTAATCGAGGAACTCGGCATGGTGGTCCAGGATCGATTCGAACACCAACGACAACCACTTCTCCGCCTCCGCCCGACTCAAGTCACCGGCGACGATGTCCTCGAACAGGGCGATCGAGCTGACTTCTTGTTCGGATCGCAACACCGTCTCGATCCAGTGGCCGACACCCTGATGGAGAATCGCCCGGACGTTGGAGAGCTTCAAAAACCCTTGAGTGAACAGGGGGTCGCCGTAGCGGCGGATGAACGAGACCAATTGCTCCCAACTGCGGTCGTCGGCAACGAGTTCTAATGAGGAGAGCCGGAGCGTTTGGCTGTGAGCCAGCCAACTCGACAACATCGTCTCGGTCAACGATTCCAACATCGAGATCAGCTCTTGGGTCCGATTGCCGGAATCGCTCTCCGGCCAAGCACGGACCGTGGCGACCAGCGAGGTGACCAAGGAACGGAAACCGATGCGAAACAGCCCGTCGAACTCGGTCACGGCGCCCATTCCGATCGGATTGTGTTGCTCCATCAACCGGGCCGCCTCGACCAAGCGACACGCTTCCACGAACAGGCCGCGACGCGGCATGCGGTGCAGCAGGTGGTGCAACATCCGTTGCCGCAATCGGGTTGCAAAAATCTTGACCGGGTCGCCACCACGGGACAGCGGGATATACAGCAGACTCGCTTTGCGAAGGGAAGCGAGCGTCGCCGGAAACTGACGGCGGGCCGAATCGTGGTCGCCGGCGATCAGTGCGGCGAACATCTGCACGGCGACGGCATCATCGGTCCCCATCGCGGGGATCGAATCGGTCGGCTCACCGGCCAGATCCGGGTGCCGCTGGCGGTAGGCCAGCAAGACGCCGGTGAGGATCCGTCGGGCGTCGGACATCTCGACCGCCGTCCCGATGATCCGCTCCAACAAAGTATCCCGGAGCATCCGGCGACGATCGTAATCTCGCATCGCGTCGTTGTCGGACCCCTGCGGCGCGACCCGATAACCACGGACGGCGTCGAGCAATTCCAACAGCCCCTGGCGATTCTCGGCGGCCCGGGTCGTCCATCCGGTGAAAGCGGCTAGACGCTGTTCAAATCGCTCCTGCCCCAACAAATCGCGCGGGGCAGGGGTCGCGTCCGAAACGGGGTCGTCCCCATCCGGCTGGGGATCGGCCTGGGTTGCGGGCGGCTTAGCCGCCGCGCCAAGTTCCGCCCCGCCGGCGTGACCAATATCGGCAGCGATCGCCCACATTCGCGCCAGCGATTCCAAAAAGATCAGGTGCTCGACCAGTCGCTTCGATTCGGCTTCCAAATCGTCTCGGCTCTGCTCGGCCTCAGAGCCGGTCGCGCCGAACACCGCCCCTTCGTGGCCGTCGTCGGTGGTGTCCTGATAGACGACATCCTCGTATGCCGCCCGAAACAAATCCTGTGATTCGGGGTCCTCATCTGGGTCATCGGGCCCCGCGGGTTCGTCCCCGTCGTCCCGGCTGCCACTGGCCGTCAATTCGGCATCCCAGTCACGAGGTTCACGCCGCGGCTTGACGAGAGCAAAGGTCGGTGCGGCCCAAAAGGACTCCGCGTTGGCCTCAAGGTAATCGAGAAACTTTCGGGCCAACGCCCAGGCCCGATCGGGTGAGACCGACTCCTCCTCGGCGGCGCCCACAGGGCAGGCGATCACTGCGGTGTCGTCCGTTCCGATCCCCGCCGCGGCGCGAAGACGCACCAACCACCGGACCGCCAACAGCGGCAGCGAACTACCACCCAACCTCAACCCGATTCGCGGGGCGTTCTCGAGCCAATGGATCAGCAACGCCATCGAAGCGACGAAATCGCGGCGATCGAGCAACGAGCCGATGACCAACGCGTAGGCTCGGGGCGAATCGAACAGTTCCGCGTGAGGCGCCCAGAAACCGATGTCCCCGGCAGCGGCCCCACCGCGATGCCACAGCCGCAAGGCCCGTGCCACACGTTTAGCCGACTCGTAAGATTCCGCCGGATCGACGGCCTCCACCGCCTCCACCGTATGAGCCGCATACTTTCGCCACCATTTCGAAGCGAGTTCGAACTGACGATCGATCCGAGAATCGACCGCTTCGTCGTCGCGCGCCGCCGCTTCGCTCCACACCCTCGCCATGTACCCAAAATGCTGTTCGACCAACTGGACCAGGTCATCGACGCGATGGTCCTGAACGCTGTGCTCCGGGCCCGGAAAGAGGCTGAAGTTCCCAGCGAAATAGAGGATATTCCAGGGATCGACGCAGGCCCCACAATCGACCGCCCGAAGCAGCAGCCCGAAAACCTGCTCGGGGATGAGGGAGGCCGCCGCCAAGTCGCCGGCGCGCAGGCTACGGAGCCCGCCCGACATCAGGCAATCGATCCGGCACATCAGCCGGGCGGAGGTGACCGGAACCGCGTCGGCCTGCTTCTGAGCGGCGTCCGGATAGCCCATCCGGGCGTAGATACGGGCCAACTGGACATGCTGCAACTGCTTCGCCCGAAGTTGGGCGAGCGAAGCATTCAGGTGTTGACGCGCCGCGCCAAAGGGCTGTCGACGGATCCGCATCTCCTTCCGCAACCGCTGCTGGTGGCGGGTCGACAGCCGCCCGATCAGGTCGTGATAGAACTCGTCGCGGTAGGTCGCGATCGGGTCCATCAGCGACTTGAGCGTCACGTCACTGGAATAGGCCGTCGGCCCCCAACCGCTGATCCCACACCCCATCAGGATGGTGCCCGCGAGCACACCGGCGGCTTCCTCGAGCAACTCCTCCGCCGACATCTCCGGCCCACAGTCCTCGCGGACCCGGTCGAGCAGCGCCACCAAAACGACTTGCCGGACCACATAGCGGTCGTAGCGGCCCTGCGAGTCGATGTGGTGCGGGTCCCACTCGCCGAAGATGAAGTTGGCCCGCCGGTGGACCGGATGGTCGAAATCGTAGGCGCGGGGGTCGAAGGACAATTCGGCCAGCCGCTGGGGATCGAAAGAAGCCGCTTGCAAGATTGCCGGGTCGGTGCCGCGGAGCGCTTCCAGCGCACGCGTGACGATCTCGCAGTAGGGGCCGCTGGTGACCCCCGCACCGGTGATGTAAAGCGGTACCGGGCGAACCCATTCACCCGGGTAGGGCATCCCGGGGGCTTTGTCGAGCAGCGGCAAGGGGCGGTAGCCGACGTAATCATCCAGTCGCGACAGCGCCTCGGCGATGATCTGGCGATCGGGCGACGGGACACCGGTCCCGCCCGGTTCGGAGCCATCGGGCCGCTGAGGTTCGTCCCCTTCGGGCTGCTGCGGCTCGGCACCGGCGGGATGCTGGGGCAACGCCTGCAGGACCCGCTCGGCAACACGGCCGATGAAGAACCCGGTGAAGATCTGTTCCGGGGGTTGGTGGAACAGCAGATCCTTGTGGCGATCAAGGTAGGCAGGCAGGGCCTTGCTGAAGATCAGCCGGATCATCCGGAAGGCTTGCTCGTAATGCCCTGGTCGATTCGAAGCCTCCGCCAAATCGGCCGCGGTCTCTTCCAACCATTGGCGGATCACCAGCCACGCCGGCGGCCCCGCCAGCGGCTCACCTGCGGCGGCATCGGCGAACAACCGATCCCAGCCGGCGAGCGTCTTGGGATCGGACGTGCCGCTGGAGAAGTTCAGGTAACTCACGACTTGATGCAGCGCGTCGCGTAGAGATGACGAAGGCGACGGAGCGGACATCAAAACCGGTGGGGTTGAGGTGGGAAAATCGAACCGGGGCAACCCGTGCTAGGCCTTGCCCTTCTTGGTCACCGACTTTTTCGACACCGCCTTTTTTGCGGCTGACTTGGGTGAAGTCTTGGCAGCGGCAGCCGACTTCGCCGCCCCCGCCTTCACGGTGGCCCCCTTGGGCGACGACTTCTTCGACGCCGCTTGCTTAGGAGCCGCCTGGCCGGATTTGGCCTTCACGGTCACCGGCTTGGCCGTCGCCTTCTTGGACGTCGCCTTGCCGCTGGATTTGCCGGCCGGTTTGGCTTCGGCCTTCGTTTTCTTCTTGCCGCCAAACGCGGATTCCCAACCGTCGGAATAAGCCGCGTTGGGACCAACTCGCAGGATCGTCATTTCAAATCAGGGGTAAAAAAGGGACCGATTCACCTGGCGACTTCAATCGTTGAAGCCTTGACCAGATCGACTCCGCACCCGTTCAAGGTGCTGCCGATTTAGCGAAATCATTTTCCACAGGAAGCCGTCTCAGCCCGCCGGATTCGCGCGAAGGCGAACCGTTGGCCACAGGCATCAACCGGCGTGGATGCTCTTGTATCGTCGTTTGGCACCTTCCTCAAGGTCCTCTCCGAAGCGTTGCCGACGCCCTTGCTCGTAAACTTCGAAATTGCCTTCGCACCAATACAGCTTGCCATCACCCTCGAAAGCCAAGATGTGGGTGGCCAAGCGATCCAAGAACCAGCGGTCGTGGGAGGTCACCACCACGCAGCCGACGAAGTTCATGATCGCTTCCTCTAGCGAGCGAAGCGTATCGACATCCAAGTCGTTGGTCGGCTCGTCCAGCAGCAGGACGTTGCATCCCCGCCGGAGCAGTTTGGCGAGGTGAACTCGGTTGCGTTCACCGCCCGACAGGATACCGACTTTCTTCTCTTGATCAGGCCCCTTGAAGTTGAACTTCGAGACGTAACTGCGGGAATGCATCGTCTTGCCGCCACTGCCGCCGATTTCCAACGTGTCGTGGCCACCGCTGATCTCCTGATAGACGGTCTTGGTGTCATCGAGGCTGTCGCGACTTTGGTCGACATAGCCCAGTTCGACCGTCTCGCCGATCCGGATTTCGCCGCTGTCGGGCGACTCCTGGCCGGTCAGCATTCGGAATAGCGTCGTCTTGCCGACGCCGTTGGGACCGATCACGCCGACGATCCCACCCGGCGGCAAACGGAACGAGAGGTCATCGATCAGTACCTTCTCACCGTACGCTTTGTGGATGTGAATGCCCTCGATCACGAGCGAACCGAGGTGCTTGCCAGGCGGAATCTGGATCTCCAGTTCGTCGGGTTGCTCGTGGTAGGCTTCTTGAGACAACTGCTCGTAGGCCTTGATCCGGGCCTTGCTTTTGGCCTGCCTCGCCTTGGGGCTCATCCGGATCCATTCCAATTCCCGAGACAGCATTCGGTCGCGGGCTTTTTGCTGTCGCTTTTCCAACTCCGCCCGCTTCTGTTTAGCCTCGAGCCAGGCGGAGTAGTTCCCTTCGAACGGGATACCACGCCCCCGGTCGACTTCCAAAATCCACTTGGCGACGTTGTCGAGGAAGTACCGGTCGTGGGTCACCGCGACGACAGTTCCCGGATAATCGTCGAGGTGCTTCTCCAACCAGGCGACGCTCTCGGCATCGAGGTGGTTGGTCGGTTCGTCCAGCAGCAGCAAGTCGGGCTGACGGATCAACAATTGGCAGAGCGCTATCCGGCGTTGCTCACCCCCGGACAGGTTGGTCACCGGCCAATCACCGGGCGGCAGATTCATCACCGCCATCGCGACTTCGACCTGCCGATCGAGTTCCCAAAGGTTACCGGCATCGATGGTGTCTTGAAGTTCCGCCATCTCGTCGCACAGCCGAGTCATCTCGGTGTCGTCGGAGACTTCGCCCAGCAGTGACGAGATTTCGTTGTAACGGTCGAGGATCGCCCGCCGTTCGGCGACAGCGGTCATCACGTTCTGCTCGACCGTCAGGTTGGGATCGAGCCCCGGCTCTTGAGAAAGGTAGCCGACCGTGAATTTCTTCCCGAGCGCCGCCGTTCCCTCGAACTCCTTATCCTGGCCCGCCATGATCTTGAGCAGGGTCGACTTGCCGGCCCCGTTGGGGCCGAGCACGCCGATTTTGGCACCGGGATAAAACGCCAAACTGACGTCCTGCAGCACGACCTTTTGGCCGTGTTTTTTGGTCAGATTCTCGATCTGAAAGATGTAGTGCTTGGTCGACATGAATGCGGCAGCATCCGATGGCTGCGTCGGTCGGAAGGGCGGGGCTGGGAACGGTGACGAGCGGAAGCCACAGTTGGCGCCGGACGTCCGCTGCTAGAAATCTAACGGACCTTCGGCGTTTTGACGATCCGTAACCGGCCCCCTCTGCCGTTGACGATCAGATTTCTTGTTCCGACGGAACCACGAAGGGCCGGCGGTACTCGCGCCCCAGCAGCGCGTCGGCCGCCGGCGCCGCGACGAACTTTTCCGCGTCGGAGTCGATCGCCAAGGACGGGCCGAGGGTCAACGGCGTGCGACGCAGATCGACCTCGTTCTCCCGCAGGTGATCGACCATGCCGTCGAAAGTCTCGCGGACCGCCGGGTCGAACGACGGGGCGTCCAGCACCTTGGCGATCTCCTCGACCGGTTGGGGTTGCCCGAGTCGATGCGAAATGTTGCCGACGTGACAGAGCCCGGTCGAGACATGGCCCTCGAGGATGTCTGCCCGCAGGTCTTCCCGCTGACGACTGCGAACCGCCTTGATGAAGTTGGCGAAGTGGTTTTCCCCGACGCCAGTGAACTTGCGGACCAACTCGCCTTCCGGCGTGAACAACGAACCGTCCGCGACGATGCCTTGCGAACCATAGATCACGTATCCCGATTTGGCCGGCTTGGCGAAGGGCTCGGTCTTGAGCCCTCGGACCTCTTGGATCACTGTCGTCGGCCCGAAGCGATGGACGACCATCTGGGTGTTGGGCGTTTCGCCGGCATCCTCGTAGCCCAACCGCCCACCGACGCTGATCACCGAGTCGCCGAGCCCCTCCAGGCCCAGCAACCAACGGGTGATGTCGATCATGTGGATGTTGTTGTTGCCCAGTTCGCCATTGCCGGTATCCCAGACCCAGTGCCAATCGTAGTGCAACTGGGGGCGGGTTGGCTGCTCGACGGTACCGGGCCCGAGCCACAAGTTGAAATCGACGTGAGCCGGGATCTCACACTTGCCGGCCGCCCCGATCGAACCGCGACGGCCATAGATCACCGTGCGGGCCAGCGAGATCTCGCCGAGATTTCCCGCCCGGATGAACTCGGCGGCCCCAGTCAGCGGACCGGAAGACCGATTCTGAGTTCCAGCTTGACAGATCCTTTGCGTCTTTCGAGCGACCTGAACCGTCCGCCGACCCTCGACCAAATTGTGGCTGACGGGCTTTTCGACAAAGACATCCTTGCCCGCCTGCATCGCCCAGATCGCGGCCAAGGCATGCCAATGATTGGGGGCGGCGACCGAAACCGTGTCGATCGCCGGATCGTCGAAGATCTCCCGCATATCCCGCACCACCTTGGGCCGGCGTCCCTGCAGTTTCTCGACCTGCTCGGCGAGTTCATTGGCGAGTTCCTGATCGGGGTCGCAAACGTAATTCACGTCGACGCCCGGGATCTTCGTGAACTCTTGGGCATGAGCGCGGCCGCGAATTCGGCAGCCGATGATCGCGTGCCGGATCGTGTCGTTAGGACCGGTGGCCACGGCATCGGCTGCGGACACCCATTCGTCGGCCCCGACGGTGACCGCGGCGGCAGCGGCGGCAAACAACGATTGCTCGAAGAAATCACGGCGATTGAGGTGAGACATCAGGGAACTCCGAAAGGGGAGGGGTGGTGCGGGAATCGGATAGGTGGCGAGGGGGCGGACAATCCGGATGGCGAACGGGTAACGAGGCTGCCCGTCGAGATCACGACATGCGACTCAACAGCGGCCACTCACTCGGCCGGCAAGAACTCGGCCAAGCGACCGACGGAACGTTCGCGGGCCGCGGCGATCGATGCTGGGATCGAAACAGGTTGTCCGCCCAATCGCTTGCTCTCATCGGCCGCTTCCATGAACGCGAACAACTCGATGGTGGTCTCGGCGTCCACGGGGGTGTTGCCCGAGACAAAAAATTCTGCGATCTGCTCACACAATTCCTGATATCCGCCGGTCCGCTCGGCCGGCTTGACCGCCTTGGTGCCGAACGCGATCGCACCGAAGGGGGCGGCGTGCTTGCGAATCCCGCGGTAGGTACCGATCCTGCCGTCGGACCAGCGACCCGACACCACATCGGCATCCGGGGAATCGAGCCGGGTCACCGTCTCACAACCGCTGCCCATCAACGCGTACAGCATTTCGACCCCATGAACCCCGTAGAAAAACAGATCCGGGATGCCGGACTGATAGGAGCAGGGTCCCCAAGTGACGGCGCCGACGATCTCACCGAGCGATTCGTCGGTCAACAACTCCTGGATCGAAGGGCTGTATCGCAGCGACGAACTGGAGAAGATCGGAACGCCATGTTTTTTGGCTAAGTCGTAAATCGCGATCGTGTCGGCGAGCGACCCAGCCGCCGGCTTGTCGATGAACAGCGGCTTGCCGGCCAGAATCACCGGCACCGCTTCCTCGAGATGGATCCTCCCATCGACGCTCTCCAACAACACGACATCAACCCGCTCGAGCAATTCGGGGATCGTCTGGACGATCTCGACCCCCATCCCTCGGACCTGTTCAGTAAAACCCGCCACGCGATCGCGACTGGCGGGGATGTCAGTCCCACCGGGATAGCCCGCGACGACTTTCAGCTTGGCGAAATTTCCTTCCGCGTTTTCTTTGTTGAAGATCTTGGTGAAGGCCGGCACATGCGACGTGTCCAAGCCGATCATGCCGACGCGGATCACCTGCGGGGTGTCGGCGGGTTGAGCCCCCAAAACCCCGCCGGCATCGATCGCGTGCAGACAAAAACCGAAAGACAGGGCCAACAGATGACGTCGCATGGTGGGATCCTCTGAAACGATCGAAAGGAAAGGGGAGAGCAGGGGAGGGCAGGGCAGGGGAGTCGCGACCGGCCACGGGCAAAGCCGCAACCGATCGAGGAACGCTTTAGCATAACGCGAAGCAGCGGGGCCGGCGCGTGGTGGCCGGTCGGGAACGACAGGGTCGGGGCATCACCGAGCAGGTGACGGAGGTCGACTGCCCGAGGCCGACTATCCAAGGTCGCCTGCCCGAGATCATCGGACGATCATTGTCGCCAAAACATCGATTCACGTGGACCGCGGTAAGCGATGTCCATCGCCGGCGTCGCGTGGGGCTGCCCGGTGTGCAGCGACTCGATGCCGCCGATCACCATGCCGGACGTCAGCAGCGTGCGGCGGATCGGATAGTCGGTCGATCCGTCCAAGATCATCCGCTCGATGTGCTGCACCAACGGGGTGAAGAAGTCGGCCGTGGTCGCCCCGCGACCCGGCATCGGCAGCATGAACTGGCAACCGATGATTTCCCCGGTATCCCCCCGCATCCCGGCATAATTGAAATCACGGATGTCGGTGAGAAAGGTCGAGGTTCGAAACCCGTCGAGATGCTCGATGAAGCAGGCCGTCGTGTTGGGCAAATTCGCTTCGGCCCATTCGAGGCTGACCGGGGCGGAAGGGTATCCGTTGTCAACCGGCAGGTTGTGACTGCGCATCAACGCGGACAGAAATAGCTTTCGTGTGACTTCTCGTTGACGCAGCGCCTGCCAACAGGCGTCGCCTCGCAGGGCGTGTACCGAGCGAATACCGACCTCGCCCCCAGGCCTTCGCTCGGACATGCACTGGGCCGTCTCGAAGGCATGGAAGTCGTAGCTATCGATCCCGCCGTAGGCGACACAAACGCTCTCCACCAACGGCGTGTCGTAAGGGATCTCAAACTCGGGCAGTCGCCAGGTAACCGGCAGTGACGAGCCGGCGTAGAAAGGGAACCCCAACCGCTCACTGTCGGCGACCATTTCGACGCATTCGTCCCAGTCGGTCGACAAGTGCTTGTCGTTGAACACGGGGACGCTGCGGCCGCTCGCCTCGAATACCCGGACCGCGTCCTTGAACCAGCGATACCGGGGATAGAGTTTTTGCCCGCGATCGTTGTCGGGATAGTCGCCATGCTCGGCAATGATCACGACGCCATCGACCGCCAGCTCCGAACCACCCAACGTCAAGGCTTCGGCAACCGACGGGAAGAGCCGGTGGCCGTATTTTTCGATCCTTTGCCGGCCGACGTCATTCGCGGGGAATTGGTCGAGATAAACCGAGGCGATCTCCAGCGGCGGATCGACCCACCGGCCTCCCATGGCGTAGCCGGCCGAAAGGCGATCGAGGAAGTGCTGGGCATGAGAATGCTGATAGACGCTCGTCCCCAAGAAGGCGATCCGCTTCCGCCGTGTCGGCTCACCCCCGGCGGCAGGCGTTGGCGTCTGCGCGGCGGCTCGACCGTAGCCCGTCGGCTTCGCTCCGCCGGCACCCCAAAACGCGGCGGCCGCGGCCGGAATCCCTTTCACCAACTGTCTACGCGAAATCATCCGTTTAACCCTCCCAAGAGTTACCGTCCCAGTCCAAGACCCGCTGAACCCAAGCCCCCAAGTCGCCGCTGAAGGTTGCCAACAGGTGCTCCCCTTTTTCGGTCGACGCCAGGTGTGGCCAGCCGATGTACCCCGGTTCGGAGCGATCCTGCGTCAACCAGCCCCGGGTGGCAGGCAAGAACGAATTGCCATGCGGTATCGGTTCGAGGCTAGCGTAATCACCGACCAAGTGGGGTGCGATTCGCAGCATCATCGACGTTTCCCATTCGCAAGCATGCCCCATCTCTCGCTGGTGGAGTTCCGCCAAGGTGGTCGCCGGGCCGGCACCGAGCGACCAATAGGTGGTGAACAGCAACAACAGGTCACCGCGATCCCGATAACGCTGACGAGCCTCGAAGGCCGCCTGCTTGCCGGGGACGTCGTTGCCGCCATGGCCGTTGATCAGCAACAGCCGGCGGAAGCCGTGGTGTACCAGGTTGTCGATCAGCCCGCCGAGCAGATCGAGGTAGGTCCGTGGCGAGCAGGACAGCGTGCCGGGAAAGTCGAGGTGATGGTGAGAGTTGCCGAGCCACATCAGCGGGGCAACCAGGATTTTGTCGCCCAAGTCGGCATGCACCCGACGAACGATCTCGCCCAACAGCTGGCTGTCGGTATCCACCGGCAGGTGATGACCGTGCTGTTCCACCGCGGCGATCGGGATGATGACGGGGGTGTCCGGAGACAGCCCCCGGATGGTCGGCCAATTCTGTTCTTGAAGCAACATCGCAGGTTCCTAGGTTTCGCTCTCGGATCGCCCCCCGTTCCGAACCGAAACGATCCGAACCGCTCAGGGATTCGGGTGGCTCGGGCGGCGGTGCCGATATGTTACAGCGCTCGTCCTCTGCCGGGTCCTTGCGATACACTTCGACGAGTGGCCGCCATGACCGACGGCCGTCACCGCGTCCCCCGACCCGTCGTCCCCTTCGCCCCCCGCATCATGTCGAAAAAAAAATCGGTAACCGTTCCCGCGTCCCCCGGCGGTTCGGCAAAGCAAAAGGGAGGCGGAAAAAAGTCGGGCGAGAAAAAATCGGCCGCCGCAGGTTTCAAGTCGATCGCCGAGAACCGCAAAGCGAAGTTTCAATACGAAGTGATCGACAGTGTCGAGTGCGGGCTGGTGTTGATGGGGAGCGAAGTCAAGTCGATGCGTGACGGAAAACTGTCACTCGACGAGGCGTACATCCGCGTTCAGCGAGGCGAATTGTGGCTAATCGGGGCCGACATCGGCCACTATTTCAACGCGGGGTTGTGGAACCATGATCCGCGGCGGCCCCGCAAACTGCTGCTGCATGCCCGTGAGTTCGAACGGTTCGCCGGGCTGGCCAAGGAACGCGGCCTGACGCTGATCCCGCTGAAAGTCTATTTCAACGAGCGGGGATTCGCGAAATGCGTGATGGGACTCGTTCGCGGCAAGAAGCTGCATGACAAACGGGAAACCATCAAGAAGCGGGACACCGAACGTGGCCTGCAAAGGGCGATGCGGGCGCGGTGACGGATTCGCTCACTCCCCTTTAAGCAGCATGGCAGACCGGCAATCGGGCGGGACTTGCGATCGACCCGGCTTAACGAGCGAACGGGATGGCCGATCGCTCGCGCGGTTCGGGATGAACCGTCAGGCCGACGAATCCGCCGGACGAATCGGCTGGCCGCGAATGGCCAACGCGATCAGGGAAACGGCCGAGACGACGAATACGATCAAGCTAACCCACTGAGAAATGGTCAACTGGGTGCCGAATTGCCCCGGCTCGTCGCTGCGGAGCCTTTCGATCAGGAACCGCATGATCGCGTACCCGATCGCGCCGGCGAACAGGATCACTCCAGGGAGGGTGACGAACCGGGAGGCGAAACAGAGCATCACACACAACGTGATCGCCCCGATCGCGCTGATGATTTGGGTCGGCCACACCGGATTGGCCGTGGCCGGCAGGTCAAGAGCGGACCAGTAGTGCTCCCGCCCGCCGATCTCGGCGACGAGGCCGAACGGCGTTTCCTCCGCCGGCCGCCGAGGATCGGCCGACTCGATTGACCGGACCACGTTGAAATGCCTGACCGCTTGTCCGGGCAGGATCCCGCGAGCCGCAGCCGGCGAACCGGGACGGACCGCCAGCACCTCGGTCCGATCGGCTGACAACTCGATCCCGACAAGCCCGCCACTGGCGAGTTGATCCTGATAAACCGGACTGCCGTTGGGAAAGTGCAATGCCGCCCAACCGTCTTGGCATGAGCCGCCATAGCAGCAACCGTTGAGCAGGCAGCCGATCCGACCCAGCGCCAACCCGAGCAACATGGTCGGGAGCACGACATCCCCTACCGTCAGGGCGGAGACACGATTTCGATACACGTGAATCCAACCCGCCAGAAAGCCGCCGATGAACGAGCCGTAAACCACCAAGCCGCCCTCGGTGAAATTGGCGATCCGCCGCAGCGTCGTCAGTGGGTCGCTGACGAAGAATTGGTCGCGGTACTCGATCACGTAGAACGCGCGGGCCCCGATCAGCCCCCCGACGATCGCCCACGGCGCGAGCCCCCAAATGAATTCGTCCCGCAGCCCGTATCGCCGTCCCCGGGCGATCGCGAGCGCGACCGCCGCGACGACACCCAGCAGTAGCATCACACCGTAGCCACGGACCGGCAGCCCGACCGGGTCGCCATCGATGTTCGTCAATTCGATCGCGGGCACCCCCCAGACGATCGCGGCAGCGGACAAAGCCCAAATCAGCCCGCTGCGAGACCAATGGTCTAACAAACTCCCGCCTTGTCGGACGACCCGGATCGAAACGACCAAGGCCGCCAACGCGAGTAAGGCGAATAGCAAACCGAACCCGAAGAGGGGAACGGAGGCGATCTCGTGAGGAATCAGCAGCAGGGTGCGGCGCATGTCGACGGCAAGGGGCCGGTGGAGACGGATCGGCCGACCGCTCGTCAGACCGGGCGTCGGGATGGCGACAACCGGCATCAGACTACCAAACCCCGGCCGTCCGAGACGAGGGCGGTGCGATCGACTAGACTGCGCGAACCGTTGGCGACCGGCCCGGCTCGTAAGACCGGCCGCAACGCCGATCCACCCCTGCAAACTTCGCCGCTCCGCTCCCCGCCCCAGCTGCTGGGGTGAACCTGGCCATGCCTCCCACCGCCGATTCGACCCGCTTCCGATTTGGTGAGAATTGGAAGGACTTCCTCTCAACGATCGATCGCGACCGGGTGGAAGCGGCGGCCGTAGGCCTCGAACGACTGCTCGGCGCCGACACGAACCTGGCCGGCCGCAGCTTCGTCGACATCGGCTGCGGTAGTGGCCTGGTCAGCTTGGCCGCACACCTGGCCGGGGCGCAGGTCACCTCGTTCGATTTCGATGAGCAGAGCGTCCGTTGCACCGAAACGCTTCGAGAACGATGCGAACCGCGGGGGACTGTCGATTCGGGCACCGCGCCCGGCCCCCCGTGGCGAATCCTCCACGGCTCGATCCTCGACCAGAACTTCATCGCAGGGCTGGGCCGCTTCGACATCGCCTACGCTTGGGGAGTGCTGCATCATACCGGCAGGATGTGGCCAGCGATCGAGGCCGCTTGCGACCTGGTCGCGCCCGGGGGCCGATTGGTGTTGGCGATCTACCACGACCAAGGAGGACCGAGCCGCCGCTGGGCACGGGTCAAGCGGTTTTATCACCGGCTGCCCCCGTGGCTCCGTCCCGTCTACGTGGCATCGATCGCGGCTGGCTGGGAACTTCGTTTTTCACTCGCCCGCTTGTGTTCCGGGCGAAATCCTTTGCCGCTGGAGGATTGGAGATCCAAGAAGCGTGACCGCGGCATGTCGGTCTGGCACGACTGGGTCGACTGGATCGGTGGTTGGCCGTTCGAGGTTTCCAGCCCAGACGGGATCATCAACCCGCTGATCCGATCCGGCTTCGAATTACGGATGCTCAAGACGGTCGGAGGCGGCTGGGGCTGCAACGAATACGTGTTTCGACGTTCAGCCTGAATCGCCTTCGAAGCGGGCCCGAAAGGCTTGATAATCTTCCAAGGTGTCGATCCCGCCCGCCGCCTCATCGAGCCTCGCCACGACGATGTGGCGGTCGGCATGGATCACCCTGAGTTGCTCCAACTTCTCGACCAACTCGATGTCGGCGGGAGGCTGCTGGGCAAACCATAACAAAAAATCGCGGCGATAGGCGTACAGCCCGATGTGGTGCCAGTAGATCGGAGGTTCGCGCCGCAACCAATCGAGCGTCGCCCCGTCGCGGGGGAAAGGGATGGCCGCGCGGCTGAACAAGATCGCCCGGTTGCCATGGCCGATGACGACTTTGACGCAGTTCGGGTCGATCAGGGCCTGAGGATCGCGGATCGGCTTGGCGACGGTGGCCACGTCGGCCTCGGGATAATCGATCAGCGTCTGCGCGACTAAATCGATCGCCGCCGGGTCGATCTCCGGTTCATCCCCTTGAACGTTCACGAAGATGCCGGCTGCGGGCATCTCCGCCGCCACCTCCGCGATGCGGTCGGTTCCGCTTTGGCAGTCGGGACTGGTCAAGCGGGCGACGCCACCGAACGAGCTGACCTCATGGGCCAACCGAGGATCGTCGACCGCTACGATCACCCCATCGGCCACAAGGGACCGCGTCGCCGCCTCGTAGGTATGTTGAAGGATCGATTTTCCACCCACCGGGAGTAACAACTTTTCCGGCAACCGCGTCGACGCCAACCGCGCGGGGATCACCACCTGAACACGCATCGGTCACCTAAAATGAGAGTGGCTCTGGGGAGGACGCTCCGGCCCAGCGGACCCCCAACCCGGGCGAGTCCGGACGAGCGACCTTGCCATGATCGATCCGCACCCCGTCCACCGGATCGGCGGCCAGCAGGATCGCGCCGTCCAAGTCGGCGTAATCGAGTAGCGGCAACAACTGGGCCGCCGCGCTGATTCCGACCGAGGTTTCGACCATGCAACCGACCATCGTTTGCAGACCGAGTTCTCGAGCTTGCCGCAGCATGCCCAACGCGGGGGTCAAGCCACCGCACTTGCAAAGCTTGACGTTGACCCCGTGAAAACTGCCATGACAGGCCAAAACGTCCGATTCGATCCGGCAGCTCTCATCGGCGATCAGCGGCAAGAGAGAGCCTTCGAATGCCGCACGACGCTCCGCCTCCGACGCTTCGGCCGGCAGCGGCTGCTCGATGAATTCGACTCCCAGCCCCGCCAATTCCCGCGACATGGCGATCGTCTGCTCGACCGTCCAGCCACAGTTTGCGTCGACGCGAAAACGGGCGGCGGTGTGTTCCCGGAGGCTACGGACGATTTCGACGTCTTCGTCCGTCCCGAGCTTGACCTTGTAGATTCTCCAACCGGGTCGCTTTTCGAGTTTCTCGACCATCCGCTCGATCCGGTCGATGCCGATCGTGTAGCTCGATTCGGGGACAGCCGTCCAAGCCAATCCCCAGGTTCGCCAACAGGGCTGCCCCAGCTTCTTGGACCACAGGTCGTGGGCGGCCAAATCGAGCGCCGACAGGGCGAAGTGATCGCCGTCCATCCGCTGCAACATCCGCTCCCAGACCTGTTCCGGGGGTGAGTCGGCATAACGATCGAGTTCCTCCTCGGCGGCTTTGAGCGACCGGGTCATCGACTCGAACGTGTGCCCGTAATAGTGGTCGACGGTGACCTCACCCAGCCCCACCAACGGCCCGTCACGGAGTTCGACGAGCAAGCTCAACTGGTGCGTGATCGTACCGCGAGCGATCGTGAACGGGTCAGCCAGCGGGAGTTCCAATTGGTGCAGACGCAGTTCCATCATTCACCCACGAGTTGTTGACGGAGTCGAATGGTGGCGTCCACCAACTTGTCGGGGCCGTGCCGATAGACGTCACAGGCCGGGACACCGAACCGTCGCTCCGCCCGCTCGACCTCTTGCGCCGCCTCGTCCGGCGTCCAGGTGCGGGAATTGATCGCGACGCCGATCAGCCGGCAAGGGTGGCGAAAATTGGCGGCAGCGAGGAAGAAATCGAGCTGCTTTTCCAGATCGGGAATCGGGATCGGGTCGAACCCCTTCACCACTTTCCGGCCAGCCTCGTAGCAAAAAATCAGTCCGTCCGGCGCACAGCCATGCAGCAGGCCGAGCGTGACGGCGGAGAAAGCCGGATGCGTCAGGCTGCCTTGCCCCTCGACCAGCAGGTAATCGTGCTGCTCATGCTCCGCGACCAACTGTTCCGCGGCGCCGCTGACGAAATCGGAGACGACACAATCGATCGGCACGCCCCGACCCGAGATCATGATCCCCGTTTGGCCCGTTGCCAAAAAGGCCGCATCGTGCCCGGCGGCGACCAACCCCAATTGAACTTCGAGCGAGGCGACCATCTTGCCGATGCTGCAATCGTGGCCGACGGTATGCACGCGAACACAGCCCGGGCGAAAGTTTTTTCCGGTGCCGGTCGCCTTGAACCGGTTCCTGCGGACGTCGATCAGCCGGGCGCCGTGAGTTCGTGCCGCCGCGACGTACTCGGGATCGTCGACCAGAAATTCGTGCAGTCCGGAGACGATGTCAAGCCGCCGGGCGATCGCCTCCAGGATGATCGGCCGCCAAGCTTCCGGCAGTTTCCCACCCGGGGGTGCGATCCCCACGTACAGGGCGTCGGCGCGAGCCACGGCGGACAAACGATCGATGACCGGCACGCTATCGCCGACCCCGAGCAACTCGCCGGTCGTCTTCACCGACGAACCCCGCTCCACCAGCGCCGCGATGTCGTCGCTGCGATACTTCAGCAGGTTGATCGCGGTCTTCGCCAAAAACGGCGTCGTGAAGCCTTCGGTCAACAGCACGATCGAGCGGTGCCCGCTCAGCCGCACTAGGTCGGCGGAGCCCGAACCGGGCTCCCCATCTCCCGAGCCGTGGGGCGGTACGATCAACGGGTCAACGACGTCGGTCACGAGCATCTCGGCGGTTCGGGACTGGAAAGGGTAACACGGCCGCCGGCGGCCCCGGCTGCTTCGCGATCATAGACGAGGATTCAGCCCTTCAGCCAGGACCGCATTTGATCCCGGGCCGCGGCCAACGCCGCGGGCAGCTTGGCGACATCCTTACCGCCGGCTTGCGCCAGATCGGGGCGACCTCCGCCCCCGCCACCAACGGCCCGCGCGGCGTCGCCGACCCACTTGCCCGCACTCAATTTCTGCTCGACCAACGCGTGGCTGAGACCTCCCACCAACAACACCTTGTCATCCTGCGTCGACGCCAGCAGGACGGCCACCGGCTTGGGGCTGGTCTTGCGGATCGAATCGATCCAGCCGCGCATCCGATTCGGATTGCCACCTGGCGTTTGGGCAACGACCAGGATCACGTCGCCGACCGCTTCGCCCTGGGCGAGCAGATCCTCAGCGGAAAGCTGACCGCCGGAAGTCAATTCCTGCCACTCTTTCACCAGCTTCTCGCGTTCCTCCAACAGACCGGCGATCCGCTGCGGAACGTCGACGGCGGTCACGTTGAGCAGTCGGGCCGCATCACGAAGTTGGCCCTTCGCAAGTTCGTAGTCGACCGCGGTCGCGGGCGGGGCTGCGGTAGGCTTAGCCGCAGTGGGCAGTTGACCTCCTTTGCCGGCGGCGATGTCTTTTTTGATCGAACGGACCTCTGCGACCAACTCCGCAACCCGCTCGACCAGCCGCTGCGGGGCACACCCCAGCCGTTCACAAGCCACGCTGACCGCGGCCGCGATCGCTTCCCGGTAAGCCGTCGCCTTAGCGCCGGTGAGGGCGACGACACGGCGAGTCCCCGCCGAGACGCTCTCCTCGGCGATCAGTTCGAACGGGCCGACCTGACCGGTCGAATCAAGATGGGTCCCGCCGCAAAGCTCACGGCTGAATTCCCCCATGGAAACCATCCGTACCGGATCTGGGTATTTTTCGCCGAACAGCATCATCGCCCCGGCCTGCCGGGCATCCGCTAGCGACACGATTTGGCAACCGATCGGCTCGTCCTCAGCGACCTTGGCCGTGACATCGGCGACGATCTTGGCGAGCGTCTCTTCATCTAGCCCCTGAGGCTGTGAAAAATCGAACCGCAACCAATCCGCGTCCACCTTGCTGCCCTGCTGCTGGGCGTGCTTGCCGATGTTTCTCTGCAACGCGTAGTGCAGAATGTGGGTCGCCGAATGGGCTCGGCGAAGCGCGTCACGGCGTTCCAGATCGACCTCGGCCGTGCACTCGACGTTCTCCCGCAATTCGCCTTCGACGAGTTGCCCGTGATGGACGATCAGGCCGGCGTGCTTCTGGGTGTCGGTTACCAAAAACCGAAAACCGTCCCCGCGGATCGTGCCGGTGTCGCCGACCTGGCCCCCCGATTCGGCATAAAACGGGGTCTGCGACAACACGACCCTTAACTTCGGAAACGTAGGTTTCGGCGCCGCAGGATCCGGCGATGCGAGCTCTGACGAAGCGTTGCCGACCGGATCGGCTTCGGCCGCGATGTGCCCGAGCAGCAGGCCGCCGTCTTCGGCCGCCTCGCCATCTCCAAAAATGATCCCCTTCACGACAGCTTGGCAGTCCGATTGCTCATATCCGACGAAGGGGGTTTCACGCAGCGCCTCCTTCAGCGTTTCCAGCGGGCCGGTCTGAAACAACCGAGCCTGTTCGCCACCGCTGATCTCGGCATGGGTCTGCATCGCCGCTTGATAGCCGGCCCAGTCGAACGTGAAGCCGCGTTCGGCCGCCAACTGCTGAAGCAATTCCGGCGGCACACCGAAGCTCGTGTAGAGTTCGGCCGCTCGTCCCCCGGCCACGATCGAGGTGTTATCCGATCGCATCTGATCGAACAGCCGCTCGATTTTTTCCAAGCCACCGTCGATGGTGCCGAAAAATCGCTGTTCCTCCCCGCGAATCACGTCCGCGACCCGAGGGATCGTGTCGGAAAGCTCGGGATATTGTCCCTTCATCGCCTCCGCAACGGATTCGACCAGCCGAAACAGGAACGGGTCACGGAGCCCCATTTGGTGCCCGTCCAAAACCGCCCGCCGGATCAGCCGCCGGATAACGTACTTGGCCCCGTTCGCCCCGGGGTAGACGTTTTCATGAACAGCGAAGGTACAGGCCCGGACGTGGTCGGTGATCCGCCGGAGCCGGCGACCATGATCGCTACGGTAATCGTAAGGGACCCCCGTGACCTCAGCCGCCGCCTCGACGATCGGCCGCAGGATGTCGATGTGGTAGTTGGTCGGAACCCCCTGCAGGACGCTCGCACAGCGTTCCAACCCCATCCCGGTATCGATGTTTTGGCTCGGCAGCGGCCGCAGGTTATCCGGCGGCTCCCCCACCCGATTGAACTGGGTAAAGACGAGGTTCCAAATCTCGACCGCCCCGCCGCCATCCAATTGGTAATAGATCTCGCTGCACGGGCCACAGACCCCATCCGGGCCGAGACTCGGGGCGCTGGCCGGCCAGAAGTTCTCGTCCTCGTCCATCCCGACGACCCGCGCCGACGGGAGCCCCACTTCGTCACACCAGATCCGCCTGGCCTCTGCGTCGTCCTTGTAGACGGTCGTGCTGAGCCGATCGGGATCGATCCCCAGCCACCGCCGGTCGGTCAGAAACTCCCACGCCCAGTGGATCGCTTCTCGCTTGAAGTAATCGCCGAAGCTGAAGTTGCCGAGCATTTCGAAGAAGGTGTGGTGATAAGCCGTCCGCCCGACGTTGTCGATGTCCCCGGTACGGAGGCACTTTTGGCAGGTCGTCGCGCGGGTAAAATCGAGCTTCACCTTGCCCAGGAAGTGATCCTTGAACTGATTCATTCCCGCCGGGGTGAACAGCACGGAGGGGTCCCAGGTGGGGACCAACACGTCACTCGGTTGCCGAACGCAGCCCTTCGTCTCGAAAAATGCCAGGTACTTTTCGCGCAGTTCGTCGGTCTTCATCAGGATCGCCGGGGCGGGTGCGGGTGTGGAACAATTCGGAGGGGCCGTCCTGCCGAGTGACGGACTCGGCCAGGTCGCCCGAATCGCTGCGATGATAACGGCCGGAACCGGCGTCCGAAACCGAGCGATGGTCCGGTTGAGACGAAAGCCAGAGAACACTATTCTCTTGCCTGAGCCGACCGGCACACGTCGTGTTTCACTCGGGGATCGGTTGTCTTTACCGCCCGCGTGCAGCGAGTTGGCGGGCTCGCGTGACGTTTTTCGTTTCCTGCTGGTCCCAACCCATCGGTCGCCATGAAGTACTGCCAGTTGGATCGAATCGTGGAACTGGTGCCGGGCGAACGGCTGGTCGCCGAGCGAACCCTGCGTGCCGATGAAGAGTACTTGGCGGATCACTTCCCCAAGTTTCCGGTGATGCCGGGCGTGATGATGCTCGAGGCTTTGCACCAAGCGGCGGCCTGGATGATCCGGACGGGAAACGATTTCGCCGACCCGCTCGTCGTGCTCAGCGAAGTCAAGAGCGTCAAGTTCGGTGATTTTCTCTGTCCCGGTGAGACGCTGACCGTAAAAGTCCAGCGAACCAAGGAAGAGGGTCAGTTCGTTTCGGTGAAGGCTAGCGGAGAGAAAGGCGGACGGACGACGGTATTAGCCCGTTTGGTTCTGGAAAAATGCTCGACTCCTCAGGGTTCGGCAATCGATACAGACGAACGCGTGCGAGGTTTGGTGCGAGAGCAGTTTCAGAAACTGTTCGGCCCCCTTGAAAATCTTGTTCGGGCCGTGAAATCTCCGTGTCCCCAGGATGGGCAAATCAGTTAAAGTTTGCCGGTCCGGCTTGGCCTTCAGGCCGTCGGTTGGTGACGAGGCAGTCCAAAACCGTGAGTTTTGCCGATTTGGCTGGTCAGACTCCCGGCGAATCGGTATCGAAATCGAGTCCATTGGGGAAACACGTCGCGGTGACGGCGGTTCCCAACGATCGGAAATGAGGAATCCAGAATGAGCATGAGTAGCGAAGAAGTGTTCGATAAGGTCCGTGCGTCGTTGGTTGATGCCTTGGGCGTTGACGATGACGAGGTCACCCCCGAGGCCACGCTGGTGGGTGATTTGGGTGCCGAATCGATCGATTTTCTGGACATCGTGTTCAAGCTCGAGAAGAGCTTCGGGATCACGATCCCCCGCGAAGAGTTGTCGCCCGAGGACATCCTGACCAACAGCCAGTACGTTCAGGACGGATTGGTGACGCCCGAGGGGATGCAGGTCCTCAAGCAGCGGATGCCATGGGCGAATCTGTCCAAGTTCGAGCAGAATCCTCGGGTCCAGGACTTCGGCAATCTGCTGACCGTCGGCGATATGTGCAACTACGTCGCTTCCAAGATCTGACTAGGCTGAGATTCCGATGCGTTGGTTTTGGATCGATCGCTTTACCGAGTTCGTCAGCGGATCCCACGCCCGTGGGATCAAGAACGTGACGCTCGATCAGGAAGTGGTCGATGAATACTGTCCCGGCTTCCCATTCTTTCCGTCGACGTTGATCATTGAGGGGATCGCGCAGTTGGGGGGGATTTTGGTGGCCGAGCATTTCGATTGGGACAAACGCGTCGTCCTCGCCAAGATCGGCAACGCCAAATTCCATCGCCAGGCGACGCCGGGCGATCGGATGGATTACTGGGTTAGACTGGAAGGGACCCAGGAACACGGTGCGCGGGTGACCGCGACCAGCCAGATTGACGGACAGCCGCATGCCGAGATCGACCTGATGTTCGCCTTCTTGGAAGCAGGTCGGTTCGCGGAAGGTTCCTTGTTCCATTCGGGCGATCTCGCAGAGATGCTGCGAATCATGAAGCTTTTTGACTGTGGGATCGGCCGCGACGGGCAACCGTTGGGCGTCTCTGACAAACTTTGACAACTTTCTTTGCGGAGCCTACCCCAGTCATGCGTCGTCGCGTCGTTGTTACCGGTCTCGGAATGATCAACCCGATGGGGCATGATGTCGCCACCGTCTGGGCCGGACTCCGGGAGGGAGGCAGTGGCGTGGCCCCGACAACGCTGTTCGATGCCAGCGGTTTCCCCACGAAGATCTCGGCCGAAGTCAAGGGTTGGGACATCACCGACGCGGGCGAGTCGGCGGAAGTTTGGCGGGATCGCGGGCGGCACACCAAGTTCGCCGTCGGTGCCGCCAAACAGGCGATCGCCGATAGCGGGTTGGCCGATGCCGCGATCGATCCGATCCGTTTCGGAATCTATTTGGGTAGTGGCGAAGGAAACCAGGACTTTCGCACGTTCACCCAGATGATGTCAGCCGCCATGCGGGGAGGCGAGTACGACGCCGCCGAGTTCATTCGCCAGGGTTTGAAAGTGCTCAATCCGATCAAGGAATTGGAGCAGGAACCGAACATGCCGGCGGCTCATCTGGCGACGATGTTCAATGCCCAAGGGCCGAACTTCAACTGCCTGACCGCTTGTGCCGCGAGCAGCCAGGCGATCGGCGAGGCGACCGAAATGATCCGCCGCGGTGACGCCGACGTGATGCTCGCCGGCGGTACCCACAGCATGATCCACCCCTTCGGCGTGACCGGCTTCAACCTGTTGACCGCGCTCTCGACGAGCAACGAGGAGCCGACCAAGGCGAGCCGTCCGTTTGACGGCAAACGGAACGGCTTTGTGCTCGGCGAAGGGGCCGCGATGGTCGTCCTCGAAGAACTGGAACAGGCCCAGAAACGCGGAGCGGCGATTTACGGCGAAGTCCTCGGGTACGGCACCACGGCCGATGCCTATCGCATCACCGACATCCCGCCGGACGGGCATGGCGGGATCGCCGCGATGCGGATGGCGATCGCTGACGCCGCTCTGCAGCCCGAGCAGATCGGCTACGTCAACGCCCACGGCACGAGCACCCAGGTCAATGACAAAGTCGAAACGCTCGCCTGCAAACAGGTCTTCGGTGAACACGCCATGCGGGTCCCGGTCAGCAGCACCAAGAGCATGATGGGACACCTGATCGCCGCCGCCGGCGTGACCGAAATGATCGTCTGCTTGCTGGCCATCCGCGACGGGGTTTTACCCCCGACGATCAACCAAGAGTATCCGGACCCGAACTGCGACCTGGACTACGTCCCCAACGCCGCCCGCGAGGCCAAAATCGATTACGCCCTCAACAACAGCTTCGGCTTCGGGGGCCAAAACGTCTGCCTCTGTTTGGGTCGGTATTGAAGTGACGGATGGACCCCGTGATCGCCCGTGGTTCACGGCGTCGACCCTTTGGGCCTCCAGCCACCGTTCGACCGGCCGCGACCACCGTGGCGAAGTCGCCGGGCGATGAGCGGCCGGGTGACTTCGGGGGTCGAATCTTTCCCCTGGGTATCCCGAGGATCACCAACCGATATGTTTTCCAACCCGCGTGGTGACTATCCCGCAGTTCGGCTGCGACGTTCAAGGCGTCACGCTTGGGCTCGCCGGTTGGTCCGGGAACATACCCTCGGCGTCGACGACCTGATCTGGCCACTCTTCCTGATCGACCATCCCTCGGCGACACAGTCGATCGACGCGTTGCCCGGGGTGGAACGCCTGGGGTTCGATCCGCTCCGCCGAGCGGCGGCCCGCGCGGCAGAGTTAGGGCTTCCCGCGATCGCCTTGTTTCCGGCAACCGATCCCAAACTGAAGTCGGCTGACGCCGCCGAAGCCGTCAACCCCGACAACTTGGTCTGTCGCGGGGTCCGGGCGGTCAAGGCAGAGGTTGGTGATGCGGTCGGGGTGATTTGCGACGTCGCCTTGGACCCCTACAGCAGCCACGGTCATGACGGATTGGTTCGGGACGGCTACGTGGTCAACGACGAGACCGTCGAGGTGCTCTGCCGCCAGGCGATCGTCCAAGTCGAAGCCGGTTGTGACGTGATCGCCCCGAGCGACATGATGGACGGCAGGGTGGGTGCGATCCGCGCCGCGTTGGAGGCCGCGGGCCACCACGAAACCCAAATCCTGGCATATTCCGCCAAATACGCCAGCGCGTTCTACGGTCCGTTTCGCCAAGCCGTCGGCTCGGCCGCCAACCTTGGCGTCGCCGACAAACAGACTTACCAGCAAGATCCCGCGTCGAGCGACGAGGCGTTGCACGAGGTCGCGTTGGACCTGCGCGAAGGGGCCGACGCGGTGATGGTCAAGCCGGGCATGCCCTACCTGGACATCGTCCGGCGGATCAAAGAGACCTTCGCCGTTCCGGTGTTCGTCTACCAGGTCAGCGGAGAATACGCGATGCTTTCCGCGGCCGCGCAACTCGGCTTGCTCGACCGAGACCGGGTCGTGCTGGAAAGCCTGCTGGCGTTCAAACGTGCCGGTGCGGACGCGGTCTTGACCTACTTCGCCCCTTTGGCAGCCGAGCTTTTGAACGACGGCCGGCGGCTGAAATGAGCCGACGACCGGCAGTGGTGAATTGTCGCTGCCGATCCGATTCCACTTGCAGGCTCCCACCGGTCGCGAAAGAATGTAACGGAGCGGGTGACCGACACCGAGGTGTTTGGGCTCGCCGACGTCTGCGAGTCTTGCCTCCAACGCCCGCCCTCGCCGTTCAGCGGCTTCCTTCGCGTTGAAACGGATCACCTGCTCCCCGCTATCGCTGTCGACGTTCGCGCGGTGATGGATCAAGGCAAAACGATGAACCCGGCAACCGGCGGCCCCACAGGGGATCACGAGCAGCAATCGCGAACCCTTCCGGTGGTCACCGCGGAGTCTGACGATCGCGTTCGTCGCGAAGACGGCTCCCAGGAGACGATGCTCGCCTCTCCAGAACATGTGCTCAGCACGCTGGAAAGCGACGGATCGCGGCGTTGGATGTACCCGCTGCTTTCGACCGGTCGGTTTTGGAAGCGTCGCCGGGTAGTGGCCTATGTGTTGGCGGTCGTGTTCATTGCGCTGCCGCACCTGAGTATCGGCGGCAAGCCGCCGATTCTGCTCGACATCGCGGCCCGTCAGTTCATCATCCTCGGTTCGGTGTTCCGTGCGACCGACACCCTGCTGCTCGCGCTGGGGATGCTACTCGTCTTCCTAGCGATCATGTTGGTCACGGCGATCGGCGGGCGACTGTGGTGTGGTTGGGCTTGCCCGCAAACGGTCTACATGGAATTTCTGTTTCGCCCGATCGACCGGTTCTTCGAAGGAACAGCGGGTCGGGGCGGACGGCCCAAACGGCCCTTGGTTGGGGCTCGTCGGATTGCCCGATGGGCGGTCTACCTGGTCATCTGCATGCTCTTGGCGCATACGTTTTTGGCCTACTTCGTCGGCGTCGAATCGCTGGCGCGTTGGATCCGCACCCCTCCCTGGGAACATCCGACGGCCTTTCTGGTGATGGCGATCACGACCGGCTTGATGCTATTCCATTTCTTGTTCTTCCGCGAACAACTCTGCCTGATCGCATGCCCCTACGGACGCTTCCAATCGGTCATGCTGGACCGGCGATCGTTGATCATTTCCTACGACCACCATCGGGGCGAACCCCGAAAAAAAGGCCGGCGGCCCGCCACCGCCGAAGGGTCAGACGCCCCTCGCGAAGCGGGTGATTGCATCGATTGCAACCGCTGTGTCGCCGTCTGCCCAACCGGGATCGACATCCGCGACGGGTTGCAGCTGGAATGCGTGAATTGCACCCAGTGCATCGACGCCTGCGACGACGTGATGGACCGCATCGGTCGGCCACGGGGTCTGATCCGTTACGATTCGCAAGACGGGATCGACGGTAAAGCCGGTGGTTTGCTCCGCGCCCGAACCGTCATTTACCCGATGATCCTGCTGTTGATCGGCGTCGGGTTCGCCCGTGAGCTGAGCCAAAAATACAGCTTCGATGCGCGCGTCACTCGCGGCCCGGGCAACCCTTTCACCCGAATCGCGGGGGCACAGGTACGCAATACCCTGCGTTTGCGACTGGTCAATCGCAGCGGCGCCGAACGGGTCTATGCGGTGACCGCTCCCGAGCCGGCCGGGGTGGCATTGGAAGTGATCGAACCGGAAAAGCTCCGGTTGGCGGATGGCGAATCGGCGGTGATCCCGGTGGTGATCGATTTTTCCTCACGGATAACTGCCCAGTCGGGTTACGTCGATGGTCGGATGCGAATCACCGATGACACCGGCAGCGTCCGTGAACTGACCTTCCGCTTGCTCGGCCCGGAGCGTTGACCATGAGCCAGGCCCCTAACCGGTCGCCATCAGCACTCGCGTCGTCGAACAACCCGAACGGAGAGGACGGATCGGACCGTCCCGAATTGCGTGGCCCGGCCGCGAAGCGTGCGGCTTGGTTATGGGGTTGCGTCGTCGTGGCCTTTTTGGCCCTGCAATTGGTCATCGGCGGCCTGGCTTACCGGCTGGCGTCACGGGACCCGAGTGTCGCGGTGATGCCGGACTACCATGAGCGGGCGTTGCGCTGGGATGACGAGGTCGCCAGCCGTAAGCTGAGCGATGCGTTGGGCTGGCAAGCGACCGCCCTGATCGGCCAGCTCGATGAAGCGGGTGAGTTCCGAGATTTTGAGGTACGTGTGCTCGACGCCTCCGGTGAGCCGATCCTCGGCGGTGAAGTGGAACTGGCCTTCTTTCATCACGTTCGGGCGGGCGATCATACGATTCGGCCCTTGGCGGAGTCGGCACCGGGGGTCTACTCGGCCCGGTTGCCGCTGGCCCGTCTCGGCTTGTGGGACCTGCATCTGACACTCAGCCGGGGTGAATCCGAGCGTTTTCGCTGGACACGTACGGTCGATCTTGCCACCGACCAACGTCTCGAAATCGATTCCGAGGCCGACCCAAAGTTGAGCTCAGGACTCGCTGCGGACACCGGACGCGTCGGAGCGGCGCCATGATCGGCTTGGCGGGCGCGATCCTGGTGGCCAGCTTGTTAGGTAGCATGCATTGCGTCGGCATGTGCGGTCCGATGGCCTTGTGGGCGGGCGGCGTGGGCCAATCAGGCGTCAATCGTGGGGGAGCTTGGGCCAGACTGACGGCCTACCACGGTGGTCGCGCCGTCACTTTCTTGGCCGCCGGGTTGGCAGCCGGGTGGTTCGGCGGTCTGGTGACCGCTGGTGGCGACTGGCTGGGGTGGCAACAGTCCGCCGCCCGGCTGGCCGGCGCCGCGATGATCGGCATGGGCGTGTGGCGGTTGCTGAATTGGCTCCGGCCGAGCGTCTGGCAGGATCATCAGACGTCCGACCCAGCGGCCGCCGGGCAAGTCGCCGCATCACCAGCAAGCCGCCCAAAATTTGCGAGCCAATCGGGGCTTGCCCCTTACCCCGGGCCTGCTTGGAATCGTCGCTGGTCGCTCGCCGTTTCCGCTCAGCTCGCTCGACTCCGGCCCACCATCACCCGCTTGCCGGGACTGTCCCGGGCCTTCGCCATCGGCCTGGTCACGACCTGGTTGCCATGCGGTTGGCTGTACCTGTTCGTCTTGGTCGCGGCGGCGACCGCTTCGCCACTGACGGCTGTTTTGGTAATGACCGCCTTTTGGCTCGGCACCCTCCCGGCCCTAACCGCCTTGGTCGGCGGCGCGATCGGCACGGTCGGCGTGGCCCCCCGATTGCGATCCGCGATGCCGCTGTTGATCGCGGTGGTGTTGTTGGTTAGCGGCAGCTACACGATCAGCGGCCGGGCGGCTGCCGACCTGCGGCCGCTGGGCGAAGCGGCGAGGCAGTGGGGCACTTCCAACGATGGCTCCGACGCTCGGCATTGGCTGGACGGCCTGGGTGCCCAACCGCTGCCCTGCTGTGAACCGGCGGGGGAACCGCTGGTGACTTCGCCAGCCCAGCCGACATCCCCGACTCGGGTCGACACATCCACCGTTCCCCGAGGGAGCGGCCTGTGAGCACGCATTGGACCGAGACCCCCAAAGCGGGATCGGTGGCGGAATCAAACGATCGCTTTTCGGCTCAGGGGAACGAGCCCGCAGGAACTGATTCCGGCGGTATCCTCGGCCGTCTCGATCCGCTTGACTCCGGCTATCCCTGCACGCATTGCGGCCTGCCGTCGCCACCGCCCACCGCTCCCGATGAGCCGACTTTTTGTTGTTCGGGGTGCCTGGGTGCTTATCAACTGATCCACGGCTGGGGGCTCGACGATTACTACGCGCTGCGAGATCGGCTCACGTCCGGATCAGGCGTCGCGGAAATCGGCCCGGTGGCCGACCGTGACGAAGCTTGGGAGGACCTGGATGACCCCGCGTTGCTCGGTGAGTCCGCACCGCGGGATGTCGGCAGCGGGCTGGTCGCGTCGACCTGCAGCATCCGTGGCTTGCACTGTGGGGCCTGCGCTTGGCTAATCGAGCGTTCCGCACCGCTGGTCCCCGGTTGGCACTCCGCGCGGGTCAGGATGAACGACCACTCCGTCGAACTGGTTTACGATCCCGACCGGACTCGACTCAGTGAAATTGCCCGTTGGTTGTCCCGCCTCGGATATCGGCTGGGCCCCTTGCTGAGCGATTCGGGGGCGGCAGCGGCTCGAGAGGAGAACCGCCGACTGCTGATGCGGATCGCCGTCGCGGCCTTCTGCGCGGCCAACGCGATGTGGATCGCCGTCGCGCTGTACGCCGGACACTTCAGCGGCATCGCGGTTGGCGATGCCAATCTGCTGCGGCTGGTCGGATCGGGGCTCGGGGTCTTCGCCGTCTTCGGTCCGGGCGGCCTGTTCCTTCGTGGCGGCTGGGCTTCCCTTCGCACCCGCACGCCCCACATGGACCTGCCGTTGGCCCTCGCCCTCGTCGTCGGCGCGGTCGCCGGCATGGCCGGCGCGATCTCGGGACGGGGGGAGGTCTTCTTCGACTCGATCACGATGCTCGTCTTCTTGCTGCTCGTCGGACGATGGGTGCAGTTTCGCCAGCAGCGACGGGCGGCCCAGTCCGTCCAACTGTTGATGCGAATATCGCCCAGGACGGCACGCAGGGTCGAAGCCGACGGCTCGACCCGCAAAGTCCCGGCGGAGGACTTGATTGCCGGAGAGACGATTCGCGTAGGAGCCGGCCAAGGCATCGCGGCCGACGGGATCGTGATCTCGGGAAACTCGATGCTGGACCGTTCGCTGCTGACCGGCGAGAGCCTGCCGGTCGAAATCGGTCCGGGGGACGAGGTAGAAGCGGGGACGGCAAACCTGCGGGCACCGATCGACATCCGTGTCGCTGCCTCCGGGACAGATACCCGCGTCGGTCGGCTGATGAGGCTCGTCGAGGACGCGGCCCAGAACAAGGCCCCGATCGTGCATTTGGCGGATCGGGTCGGCGGTTGGTTTGTCGCCGTGGTGCTGTTTTTGGCCGCCGTGACCGCCGTCGCTTGGTGGTCGCGTGGGCCGTCCGTCGCGGTCACCCATGCCGTCGCGTTGCTGATCGTCGCCTGTCCGTGCGCGCTCGCGCTGGCCACCCCCATGGCCCTCGCGGTCGGCATCGGCCGTGCGGCCCGCAGACGGATTCTGGTCCGTGGCGGCGACGTGCTGGAGCGACTCGCGACGCCGGGCATGGCTTGGTTTGACAAGACGGGAACGCTGACCGACGGCCGACTGCGGGTCACCCGTTGGTCCGGTGATGACGAGACGCTCCGCCTGCTGTCTGAATTGGAGCGATCGAGCGATCACCCGGTCGCGCGGGCCGTCGTTGACTTGGCCGTCGCTCGCGGATTGGTCTGCGGGGACGACGTGTCCGATTTTCGACCTCCCGCACTCGACCGCCCCATCGACCAACAGACGGGCGGGGGTATCGACGGGACGGCCGACGGTCACCGGGTGGTGATCGGCAACGCCGGTTACCTTCGTCGCCAGGGATTCGACCCCCAGCCGATCGAGCCACAGGCCACGGAGTTCGCCCGGACGGGCATCAGCCCCATTTTGTATGCGATCGACACACAACCGGTCGGCGTCTTCGGGGTTAGTGACGGATTGCGGCCGACCGCGCTCGAGGCGCTTTTGGGGCTGAGAAAAGCCGGTTGGCAAGTCGGGATTTTGTCCGGTGACCACCAGGCTTGTGTCAGCCGGATTGCGGCTGAATTGGGTATCCGGCCGGATTTGGCATTGGGTGACCTTTCGCCCGAGGAGAAATTGGCCCAAATCCGCCAAACACCGGGCTCGGTCGCCATGGTCGGAGACGGGGTCAACGACGCCGCAGCGCTCGCGGCTGCCGGCGTGGGGATCGCCATCCGAGGCGGGGCGGAAACGAGCCTGGAGGCAGCCCCGGTGTTCCTCGCCGACGGTAATCTGGGCAGGCTACCCGAACTGATGTTGGCGGCGAGGCGCACCGTGCGGTTAATTCGGCAGACATTTGCCGTCTCCCTAGCCTACAATTCGATCGCGATCTTGCTGGCGATGGCCGGTCGGGTCGGTCCGTTGACCGCAGCGTTGATCATGCCGATCAGTTCGTTGACCGTGCTGGCGATGATTTTGGCTTCGGCAACCTTCCGTGAGGACGAGGCATGAGCGTATTGTATGTCGCATTGCCGGCGGCGATCTTGTTGGGGGCCGCCGCGATGGTCGCCTGCGTGATCTGCATCCGTCGGGGACAATTCGACGACTTAGAAACCCCTCCGGTTCGAATGCTGATCGATGAACGTCCTGCCACCGGCCGCTGCGTGACCGCTCGCGGTGGCAACGCGCGAGACGCTCGTGGCGACGGTGGGCGAAACGCTCACGTTCCCGTACCGGAGGCCGCGAGTGACGGTGATGCCGAGCCCGGCCCCGCGGGCGAGCCTGATGTACCTTCCTATGTGACCAATTCTCCTCCTTTCTGATACTGGAAACGAGCTCAGATGAACCGTCTCGATGTCGCCTGGGTGCCATACCCCGGTTTGCTTGCTTGCGTCCTGGTGACGATCGGTTGCCGCACCGAAACACCGGTCGCGTTCGAGGAAAACCTCGTGCATGTCAAAAAGTGGGAGTTGCAGTCCGGTTCGCCTATGGATCAGGTGCTGCGGGATAGCCAGTGGGCGTTGGCCGAATTGTTCGGGACCCCTGACGAGCCGCGAATCCCGGCAGTTATGGAAAAAGACGAGGACCTAAAGAGCTTGGTCGCGCTCGAGCGCCTGCAGGCGGCCTCGGGAGACGAATTGCTCGAAGGCCGCGGGCTGTACCGCCAACACTGCGCCCGCTGTCACGGAATCACCGGCAACGGCCGCGGAGAAACAGCCGCTTTGATCGAACCCTACCCGCGGGACTTCCGGCCGGGCATTTTCAAATTCAAGAGCACGCGGCGAGCCTCCAAGCCGCTGAAGAGCGATTTGGCTAAGGTCATTCGTTACGGTATCGCCGGCTCATCCATGGTTGCCGAATACCGCCTCGACGACGACACGTTGGGGCCGCTGCCGGAGGAAGCGATCGAGAAGTTGGTCGATTACGTGATTTACCTGTCGATCCGGGGTGAGACCGAACGGGCCCTGATTGACGAGGCCGCTCTGGAATTCGACTTGGAGGGTGGCGAGCGGCTGATCGATCCCAGCTTGGCAGCGTCGGGGTCGGAAGAGTTTGCAGATCAGTGGGAACTGATTGAGGAAATCGTCGAGGAGGTCGCCGTTTCCTGGTTGGAAGCGGAAGACGAGATCGTCGAGGTGGAAATCCCGGAAGGGCTACCGATTCCGGGATCGCACGAAGAATTGGTCGCGATGCTCGCAGGCGACTCTGGCGAAATGCTGACACAGTCGATCGAACGGGGCCGCGAACTGTTCGTCGGCACGGTCGCGAGTTGCTCGAAATGCCACGGCACCAACGGCCGCGGTGACGGCCAAGAGGCCGATTACGACGATTGGACGAAGGATTGGACCACCCGCATCGGCTTGAAGCCGGATCAGCAGTCCGACCTGATCCCGCTGATCGCCCGCGGCGGTCTCCCCCCGCGGACGATCAAGCCACGAAATTTTGAAGAGGGGGTGTTTCGAGGTGGGGCGTCTCCCGAAGACCTTTACCGCCGGCTCAACCAAGGAATCGCCGGCACACCAATGCCCGCCGTCACCCTCGTTTCCGGCCAGTTGGAAGAGGAAGACATTTGGCACTTGATCAATTTTGTCAGGTCGCTCGAAAAACCGGCCGCTCCGGCTGAACCCACGACCGCTTTGAGTCCAGGAACCGGCGAGGCGTTGGTAGCGGAACGAGATTGAGTGGGCTCGTTTCTGGCGGTTCAGGCGGCCCGTACGGAGGGGTGCTTCGCACGGTCGCAGTCGCTCAGATCGACGTGACGACCTGCTGTTGACAGCCGATCGCTGCCAGCCGAGAGGGACGACAAGAGTTGGGAGCGTGTGACCGTTTCCCACTTGCCTTTTTGAGTTAATTGTAGGATCAAGGTGCCTGGGTGAGCAACGCGATCGAGCCAGCGAGATACGTCTGGGTTGGTCAGCGATGCGGCCGCTTCTTCGAGCAGGATCAGATCCACCGTCCCGTGAGTGTGGGCGAGGTGCCGGAGCCCGGTAGGCAGATCCCCCGGGATCGGCACCGGAACGCCACCGACTTGGCGGACCATTTTGTGGAAGCCACGGATGGAAAGGGCCGGGTCCGCTAACTCGAAATTGCCGATGGCGATGTACCGGGTTTCGGGTGAACTGCGGCAGACAATCGCTTCGAGCAACGGTACCGCTCGGTTACCATCTCCCGGTTGGGTATCGAGGATCGAGCGGATCGAACGACCCGTGACCCATGCCGACCAAGCGTTTCGCTTGGGATGCGCCGGACGACGGTCGGTTGGAGGCAGCGATTCCATCGCCGTAATTTCGTTCGTTTCGCGACCATCGTCTGTTGACGGGCTTCGTTCGGCCCCCCGTTGCCGTGTGCTTCGCCGTGGCCCCTTGCCCCGCGTGTTCGAAAGCGGCTCCACGGAAGTTGCCGACACGGTCACCGCTGGTCGCGACGGTGGCAGTTCGGCAACGGCGGAATTGCGCAGCCCCGGCGATCCGGCCGCACCCTTCTGGAGCGGGGTCAAATCGGTTTTGGAACCCGTTTCGGGCGACGCCCCCGCTTCCGTCCGCTTACCAAAAAACGCTTGCCAAAGCTTTCCCAAAGCCATCGCCTTGAATCCTCGACTGGTCGGACGTGTACAGAGTCGTCGGGCCTAGCCGTCCGGATTGCCCCCCGCACCCGGCCGCCCGCGCAATTTTTGATTTCATCGGCTGTAGCGGTTGGGAACGTCAATTCGAATGCCTCGCATTCCGATGAGTCAAGCGTGGGCAAGTTGGGGGGTTGCAACGATCGCCCTAACCGGAAAGCATTGAGGTGTCTGGAACCACGGGAAGATCGCGTTTTGACGATTTATCGTGCCCCGGCGAAACCCTTAGGCATTCGGCTGGTTAAACTGATTACCAGTTGAATTAGCTGCCTAGCTGCTGGACTGCCCTAGACGGCTCCCTCCGGGTCCCGATCAACTGGTGACCTGCCCATCCCCTCCCACAAATCGACGTTGTCAGCATGAAACCCAACTGTCTGAAAATGACGCTGCCGCGAACCTGCCAACCGCCAGTGGTGAAGCCGGCCGCGAGATGCCGCCAAAACCGGGTGCGCTCGAACCGCCGATCAGGCTTTACGCTGTTGGAATTGCTGTTGGTGCTCGCAATTCTGGTGGTTTTGGGCGGCATCGTCTTAGTCAATTTCGGCGGAGCCCAAGACGAAGCGAACGTCAAAACGACGATCTCGCAATTGAACTCGCTGAAGCAGGCGGTTCAGTTTTACCAAATCCGCATGAACTCCCTTCCCAAGTCGCTGGACGAACTGAAGGACGGCCCAAGTGATTCGGCCAAAAAGTCGAAGTGGACCGGTCCGATCATCGAACGGATCCCGGAGGATGCGTGGGGAAACTCGATCAACTACACGCTCAAGGGAAACAGCTACGAACTCCGTAGCGGCGGGTTGGACGGCCAGATGAATACGGACGACGACATCATCGTCACCAATTAGTCCGATTCGGTTTTTTCCGGTTGCTTGGCGACATCGAACCATGACTGCCCCCTCTCTTTGCTGGTATCCCCCTCAAAATCGGCGGGGAGGGGGCAGTGCTGGTTTCACGATCGTCGAGTTGCTTTTGGCGCTCACGATTTTGGTCAGCCTGGCCGCCGTGGTGGTCCCCTCTTTCACCGGCTTGTTGAACGACCGCCGCTTGGCCCGAGCCGGCGACCAGTTACGGGTCGAAATGATGCAGGCTCGCTTAGCCGCGATGCGGACCGGGCGAATCTACATGCTGGAACTCAAGGTCGCCACGGACGAGGTGCGGCTGCGTCCTTGGGTGGACATGAACGACATGACCGAGACGTTGGACCAAACGGGTGGCTCTTCCGCCTTACTGATGGGCGGAAATGCGATCGGCAGCACGCTGCAAGCAGTCGATGTCGAGGCCGAATCGAAGGAATCGACCCTACCCGAATCGACGACGGTCGCCGAGGTCCAAGTCCAGTCGAGCCCGCGGAGCTTCATGATCGACAGCCAGGCGCGGGCGGGCGCTCAGGAGGGTTGGGGGCAACCGATCCTGTTTTATCCCGACGGGACCAGCAGCACGGCGGCGGTGACCCTTTCCAGCGAAGGGGTGGGCCGTGTGGTCGTGCTGTTGCGTGGCTTGACAGGCGAAGCGAGCGTAACCGATCGGTTCGGCCCGGCAGAAACGGGGGGTGTTCCATGAGCCGACATCACGTGCCAGCCCGCAGCGGGTTTTCGCTACTCGAAATCTTGTTGGCGCTCGCGATCCTGGGTGGGACCCTGGCCGTCCTGTCTCAAATCGTCGGCCTCGGTGGTGACGCCAGTCGGAGCGCACGGGAACTGGCGATGGCGAGACTGCTTTGTCAGAGCAAGCTGTCGGAGATCCTGGTATCCAACCTGACCCCGGTCGCGGTCGTGAGCACACCGCTCTCCGGTCCCGACTCCGATTCGGACACTCAGTTCAATTACGCGGTAGAGATCGGCACGGCACCGATGGACGGCCTGCTGGCACTGCGAGTTTCGGTCGAGGCGGTGAACCCGGACGGCGGACCGGCGATCGCCAGCTACAGCATCACGCGTTGGATCATCGATCCCTTGATGGGCCTGGAGCAAGCCGCAGCCGATCAAGCGGCCGGTTTCGGGACCTCCGGATCGGGTAGCTCGACCAGCCCTGCGACAGGATTCACACCATGATCCGACGCGGATTCACCCTGCTGGAAGTCGTTTTGACCCTAGCGATGGCCGCCATGCTGATGGCCTTGATCGGTTCGACGTTGCAGTTTTACGCGGTGACCATGAACCTGCGTAATTTAGAGGTCCGCCGGATCCATCTGGCGGCGTCGATCCTGCAGATGATTTCGGATGACTTGCGAGCCGGCCTGCACGCCGAACCCTTCGACGATTCGACCTTGGAAAGCTTTCTGGCGGGTGCCGTGGGCGGTGCGGTCGAGGGTGCGATCGACCCTGCCATCGCCGAAACGTTAGGAATCGGAGGCTCGGATCTGATGCCGTCCGACCTGTCGCTCGAACCGGACTTATCGCTCGATTTGATCTCCTCGACCATGACGTTGCAGCAACCCGGGTTGATCGGCGGCCAAGACCAATTGCAAATCGATATCAGCCGGTTGCCACGACTCGAACAGTGGCAAATGGGCCAAGGGTCAGACCCTGATGCGTCCGGCAAACTGGCTGATATTCCCAGCGACATCAAGACAGTCACTTACTACGTGCAACCCCCAGGTTCCATCGATGGGGTCCCCGATCCGTTGCAAAGCATCCTGCCAGCCGGCCTCTCCCAGAGCGGGGTGGGGGCCCCCGTACCCGGCGGTTTGGTGCGACGTGAACTCGATCGCGCCGCGAACAAGTGGGCGATCGAATCGGGCGGGATCGCGCGGTTGCTGTCGACCGGGGATTTGATCGCGACGGAAATCCTGGCGATCGAGTTCTCCTATTTCGACGGGATGATTTGGCAGCCGTTCTGGAACAGCGACCAAATGCAGGCGTTACCGCTGGCGGTCCAAGTGACGCTGACGCTCGGCGAACGGCCCAGGGATGACGCGGACGCGTCGCTCGCGGACGCGGGGGCCACCGCTCAAACTTTCGTGCAGATCATCCAACTGCCGGCGGGCCGGATGGTTCCCATGAATGACCTGATGATGGAGACCATGCCGTGACTCGACCTCGACGGAAATCCCCCCGGCATCGCAACGGCTTCTTCTTGATCCTCGTGTTGGTCGTGGTGGCGGTCGCCACTTTGGCCGCCTATTCGTTCACCGAAACGATGCTGGCCTATGACGAAGCCTCGCACCTCAGTGGCGATCACGTGCAAACCCGCGCCGCCGCCGAATCGGCGATCGAAATGACGCGGATGATGTTGGCACAGCCCGCCGAAGTCCGTGACTCTTTCGGGGGAATCCAAAACAATCCGGTGCTTTTCCAGGCGATCACGGTCGTCTCGCCGGAAGCGGACGGCCGAGGAATCAACTTTTCGATTCTGGCCCCAGGGATGGACGAATTGGGGCGATTGGCAGGTGTCCGATTCGGGCTGCGGAACGAATCCGCGAAACTGAATGTGAACGCCCTGATCGCCTTGGACAAAAATTCGGATCTGCTGATGCCGGCGATGGGCGCCATGACCGGGGACATGTCGGCGTTAGCGGACGGGTTGCTGGGTACCGGCGGATCGGCTGAGACGGAAGTCGGCTTGGCCCAAGCGTTGCTGCTGTCGCTGCCGGGAATGACGATCGACATCGCGGACGCGATCCTCGATTGGCTCGACGAGGACGACGAACCTCGGCCCTTCGGCGCCGAGCTGGAATACTACTCGGCCCTGCCGACCCCTTATGCCCCCAAAAATGGCCCGATCGACAGTGTGGAGGAGTTGCTCTTGGTACGGGGCGTGACACCCGAATTGCTGTTCGGCATCGACGCCAATCGCAACGGGGTGATCGATCCGGCAGAGCAGCAGATGGCGATGGTCGATGTCGGCTCGATGGCGTCGCTCGGTTGGTCCGCTTTCCTGACCGTCCATGGCCAGGAAGCCAATCGGAGACGCGACGGCACCCCCCGGGTGGATGTCAATCAAGATGATCTCGAAATGCTGCTCGACGAATTGTCCGCGGTGATCGAGAACCCGGACTACGCATCTTTCATCGTCGCCTTCCGCGTCGGCGGCCAATCCCCCGCAGCCGGCGGTTCGGGTGGTGGCGGTGCGGGTGCGGGTGGAGGTGCTGCCGGCGGCGGGCGTGGAGCGGCCGGGGGCACCGATGCAGGCCGATCAGCAACGGGGGAACGGCGTTTCGGGACCCGGGACGGCGGCGGCATGGCCGGAGGGGGAATTGCAACCGGCACCGCCGCGGCGACCGGCCAGTCCGCCGAACCGTGGACTGCCGAGAACATGGGGCAAGTCGATCTGACTGGGGGTGGCGGAACGAAGCTGACGCAGCTGCTCGATCTGATCGATGCCACCGTGACGATCGACGGGCGGGCGTACCAATCCCCGTTCACCTCGGACCCGATCCAGATGGCGCTCTACATGCCGGTTTTGATGGGTTCCTTGACGACTCAGGCGTACGAGAAAATGCCCGGCAGGATCAATCTGAACGAATGCCCTGCCGAATTGCTGTACGGCATCCCCGGGCTCGATCCCGAGACGGCGGCAGCGATTTTGGAAGCTCGTGCCCAACCGGGTGAAAGTGAAAATCGGCTTTACGAAACCTGGCCCTTGGTCGAGGGGTTGATCACACTGGAGACGATGCGGTCGCTGATGCCCTTGGTGACCGCCGGGGGCGATGTCTACACGGCCCAAATCATCGGTTACTTCGAAACCTCGGCGGCGGCGACGCGGTTGGAAGTTGTCATCGACGCCACCACCCCGAACCCCCGAGTGGTTCAATACCGAGACCTGTCGCACCTGGGTCGTGGTTTCGATTTATCCATCCTCGGGATCCGCAATTTCATACCCGACCAGAATTGAACCGAACTCATGGCAAACCTGCTCGCCATCGATTGGGATTCCCACGAACTCCGCGCCGTCCTCGGACGCGGCGGCTCGGGCGGAATCACGCTCACCGACATGACGATCATACCGCTCCCCGGCGAGGAACCCGCTCAGGTGAGCGCGGCGCTGACGGGGTGGCTTAATCAGATCAACCCCTCCCGATCTAAGACGAGGCTGTTGGTTGCGATCGGTCGTGGCAAGGCGGAACTGAGGCAGCTCAATCTGCCGCCGGTCCCCCCGGAAGAATTGCCCGCGTTGGTCCGGTTTCAGGCACTTCAGAGCCTGAGCATTTCCAGCGATTCCGCGGCGGTCGATTATTTGCCGATCGAGTCGTCCGACCAGTCGACCTCGGTTATCGCCGGTGGTGTCGCTCCGGCCACGATGAAGCATATCGCTGATATCTCGGAAAGCATCTCGATCGAATTGAAGCGTGTCGCGCTCCGACCGGTCGCCGCGGCCGCCCTTTATTCGGCGGGTGCGAACGGTCAGATCGCCGATTGTGTGCTGGTCGACCTGCTTGCCGACGACGTCGAGATCGTGGTCTTCCGCAACGCCAAGGTGGTGTTCGTTCGGTCGGTCAGGATGCCCCAGCAGACCGCCGGACGGACGACTCAAATCGCCGGTGAGATCCGCCGCAGCCTGATGGCCTGCGGCACGGAAGCCTCCGAAACGACTCCGACCCGCGTCATCATTTGGGGACAGGCAAAAACCCACGAATCGGAGGCTCAAAGCCTTCGCGAAACGCTCCGCTGTGAAGTCGCGACCCTCGACCCGCTGTCTCTCGTGACTCTCGACTGGCGGGGCAACAAGTCGGGCGGCCGGAACGACGCGACCGCCGAACACACCGGCCGGTTTGCCCCACTGATCGGGCTGATGGCCGCCGACGCTGCGGCCGAGGCGATCGGCGGGCAGTCGCCGCTGCTGATCGACTTTTTGAACCCTCGCAAGACGGTCGAGGTCCAACGTGACGATCGGCTCTGGATCGGTGCGGGTGCCGGGGCACTCGCTGTCGCTTTACTCCTGGCGTTTTTGGCATGGTCCTCGCTGAGTTCCAAAACCGCTCAAATTGAGGAACGCCGCGCGCAGCTCGCCGAGCTCCGCCCCGCCGTGACTCAGGCCGAAACCGGCCTCGCTCGCACGGAACAGATCGATCAGTTCCTAGATGGCAACGTGATTTGGCTCGATCAACTCCAGCGTCTCGCCGAGCGGATGCCGCCTTCCGAGCGGGCGATTCTCAAAAACATGTCCGGCGGCCTGCTCGCCCGCGAGGGCGGTTCCCGACTGACCCTCCAGGCGGCCGCCAAATTGCCTGTTGTCGTCGATCAAATGGAGACCGCCTTGCGGGATGAGGACCACAGCGTCAGCGGAACCGGGGCGAATGATTTGGGCGATAAGAATGAATACCGTTGGGGATTCACCCAAAGCGTCACCGTGCGTCCCACCACCATCCGCGAGGCGCGTTACGAGGCTTTCACCGCGGCGCTGGAGGAATCCGAAGCGGAGCCGATGGAGGATTCGCCTTCCGATGATTCGGACTCGCCGGAAACGGCTGAATCCACGTCGGATCCCGTCCCGCTCAGCCCGGCAACTTCGACGGAACCTGCCGAAGGATCGTTGCCTGTCGAGCCATTGGTGCCGGTCGAACCCCAAACCGCTCCGACCGCTTCCGAACAACCCTCCGTAGAGTCGGTTGACAACGATACGCCAACCGAGCAACCCGCTCCGACGGACGAAACGGCGAGCGACGATGACGACAACTCGGTTTCGGAAACGGCACCTCCCGTTGAAAGCCCCCCGGTAGTGGAAAGTACCTCGTCGGTGGAGGGACCTCCGACGGTGGAAAGTCCTCCGGCAGAGGAGAGCGAACCGAGTGAACCGAATTTAGGAAGTGAAGCCCGATGACACCCAGAGAAAAAGTCCTCGGCATCGGAGTGGGCGGAATTTTAGTTCTCGCCGGATTCCAAGTCGTGTGGTCGAAGTACCGGACCGCGGTCGCGTCGCGCGAATCTCAGATCGAAGCCCTCGATCAACAGATCATGGAAGCGAATGATCGGCTGATCCAAGGGGCTTACGCCGACCGAATGATGGGCGAATACCTGGCTCGGTCACTCCCCGGCGACCCCGAAATCGCGAGGTCGGACTACAACCGCTGGTTGTTCGAGTTGATCACACTCGTCGACCTGAGCGACGCAAAGGTTCAGTTCGTCAATTCGACCGCAGTGGAAGCCGCCGACTCGAACCCGAGAACGTCGCTCTACCGCAATCACGGGTTTAAGGTCACCGGCAAAACCGACCAACGGGGTTGGGTCGAATTGCTGTACCTGTTTCACGCAAAGGACTACCTTCACCGGATCACCACATGGTCAGCGACGCCCACGCAAGAAGGTGGCCTGGCGATCGACCTGACGATCGAAGCGATCGGCCTGGACGCCGCCAGCCCCGATTTGGAGTCACGCCAACAGGTTTCGCCGCTGATCGGGGATTTCGACAAGTACGCCGACACCATCCTCAATCGCAACTTTTTCTCACCACCCAATCAACCTCCACGGTTCACCGCCCCTGCTCAACTGACCGTCAATCGAGGCGATTCGACGCCTTTGGCCCTGTCGGCTGAGGACCCTGAAAAGGGTAGGCTGCGGTACTCGATCGTCGACGAAGCTCCGGCCGGAATGCAAATCGATCCGCGTTCCGGTGAACTCCTTTGGCGACCGAGCGAAGTCGGTGAATACCGCTTGACCGTGCGGGTTGCCGATGACGGCTACCCTTCCGCCAGCGCTGAACAGACCTTTCAAATCGCGGTGGTCGATCCTCCGACACCCACCGCGCCACCAACTCGCGCCGGGTTCGATGATTCGACCCAAACCGTCTTGACCGCTCTCGTTCAGGGCGGCGGCGATTGGACGGCCTGGATGAAGGTTCGAACGCAGGGGACCACCCTAAAATTACGACCGGGTGACCCGTTCGAAATCGGCAGCTTGGTGGGAACGGTGGTCGACGTGAACGCCCGCTTCGTCACCCTGGAAATCGACGGCAAACGATTCGAACTCCGACCCGCCGGGAACCTCGCCGAAGCCGCCCGCTCGGCGGTCAGCGACTGATCTCCGTGCGTTGTCTTTGGGTGCCGAGAAGCTGCCCCGCCCGCCCATTACGGCGGGTGGCTAGGGACTCGCCGTGAACTCCTGTGGCAAAACATACCCCTTGTTGGCCGCTTCGGGGCGGGTCGTGATCAACAGGGCCGGGGCGGTGTCGGTCGAGTTCGGGTCAACGACCCAGACCAAGCTTTGCTTCTCATCCGCGGGGCTGGTCGCGGTCTTGTCCGGGTTGGCTCCCGCCACCAAGCGGGTCAACGCCTCCCGCAACGGAACGTCACGCAACTTGAAATCGCGAACCTGTTGGTTCTGAGTGATGCCCGACTTTTCGAGGTCACCTCCCAAGATCACGATCTGAGGTCGAGGTTGTTCCGCTGGCAAGCTTCCGGCGAATTCTTCGCCGATCATGTTGATCGCGAACTCCAGCGACTCCTGCTCAAAACTGATCGACAACGGCGAAGCCAGCAACTCATCCATCGACTTCATCTGACCTGCCGGAACCGCGGCAACCGAGACGTCCGCCACGGCTCCCTCGACCGCGGAAAGGGCCAGCAGCGAGGCGAGCGTCAGCTGGGGTGCGGCGGGTGCCGGCAAATAAAGGTTCGCCGTCGCCTGAGAGTCAGAGATGCCGAAGCGGGTTTGATCGCGCACGGCCCGCAAGGACTGGGGAAGACGGATCGCCAGCAATTTCCAGGAAGCCGCGATGTCGGCACCGACCAGCAACGCCTCGGCGGCTTCCGGCAACCCGGAGATCAGTTCCCGCAGGGTGTGAAGCGGCTTTGCCGACGAGGCGGTTCCCCCCGGAATCATTCGGACCTCGACATAGAAATCACGCTGGGTATCCAGGGCGACAGCGACTGCCATGACATCGGGAATCAACGCGTTCCGCAATGGCTCGATGGCGCGAGGGGCATACCGTTTGAGAATCTCCCGGCCGTCGGCAAACAGAAAATTAGGGCTGATCAACGCCACGATCTCCGCCGTTTGGCTCGTGCTGTCCCAGGCGGTTTGCAAGGCACGGGGCAGAGGGATCGGCCCACCGCCGCCTTCGGCAACCCAGCGGATCGCCTCCAGCCCACCGGTTGCGAATGCCGTCACTTCCGTCTCATCCACCAAGTTCTCTCCGGGGATGAAAAACACGTCCGCCGTGGCCGACTCGGTGGCCCAGATCACCTCGCCATCCGCGGTTTGTGAGGCCGAAGCCCCCCAACGGTCTTTCAATTCCTGCAAGCGAATCGGCGTGGCCAGTTGAACCGCCCAAGCGGCTTCCGCCTCGCCATCCTGCCCCGCCAGCAGGCTGAGTGTCAGGCGATCGATGCCATCGATATCGACCCCGAAACGGCGGGACAGGTCAGCCAGTGCGGGCTCCAGTTCGGGACCGAACCAACCCCTCCAATCGGCTGGGGAATCGGCACGCAACAGCAAGCCGGGGCGAAACGAAACGATCGTTTGGGCACCCGGTACCAACAAATCGAGAGGTGGTGGAGCGGAGTCGGCCGGCCAAGGCGGAGCCCATAGCACGCGGTCGTCTTGCACGATTTCGAAGCGGTCACCCGTCGCCGATGCGGCCGAACTCAGTTCAGAATCCTCCGAACCCGATTGTTGGGCCACTGGTGGCGTCGGCCGTGGCGTTGGGCGAGGGCGGGACGGGGGCTCGGCGGGAGGTTGGCGGAGCACCAAAAATGCCAGCAGAACCAATAAAATACCAGCAGACGTGGCCCCTACCACAATCGGCCCCTTCAAGTTGCGACGCTTGCGACGTCGGACCGCCCTACCGGCAGCAGGCCGAGCGGGTGCGGCTGGAGAGCGTTCTGGTGATCGCTTCACAGCAGGTTCCGATCCCGTCGGACTCGAGGGATTTGCAGATTTCGCCGCAGTCGCCGGATCCGTGGCTGCGGGAGTATTCGAGCGGGATTTTGTGGATACAGGGTCAACCCGGGTCTCAGCGACACGTGTCGGTACCGCAGCTTGCGTGGACCTGCTATCCGGAGCAGAAGTCGCAGCGATTTCTGGAGCCGCTCTGTCGCCAACTGTTTTCGACGGCCGATCGGCTGGGCCGGCACTCACCGGCGAAGGGGCCGGGGTTGGGGCCGAGATAGGGGCTGGATCCGGCCTGGGGGTGGGGATAGGAGCGACAACCGGTTCAACGGCTTGCCGAGGCGAAGCCGGCACCTGAACGGGCTGGTCGAAGAGCAGTTCTCCAGCGGCACGCAGGGCTCGCAGAAATCCCTCGACATCAGCAAATCGCTCCGCCCGGTCCGGTTGCATCGCGGCCGCGAGGACTCGCATCAGTGGGTCACCGGCAGCCCCTGCCGCAACGGCTTGGACGGCTTCCGGTGGCAACCCCTGAGGCGGGGGCAATTTCCCCGTGGCAACCTGATACAGCAACTTACCCAGCGAACAGACGTCGGTGGCAGCGTCGGCATGGGTTCGCCCCGCCAGCCACTCAGGAGCCGCGAACAGCCCGGCCTGGCCATCGTCTTCGAACCAGTCATAGCCTGGTGCGACGGGATCGCCGGGAAAAATCGGCGGTCCGCCACCGCATCTGAGCAAAAAGACCGAACCATCTCCCGCGACCCAAATTCGCCCCGGCCTAACGCCACCATGGAACAAGGATGCCCGATGCATGGCCACCAGGGCTCCTCCCACCACCTCGCCGATCGCCAGGGCGGTCTTGTTTCCCCCCGATTCGGGCCGATCAAGCCATTGGGTCAACGTCTGACCATCGGGCAACCGAGAGAGAACCAACCCGCGACGCAGGTGCTCCGGAGCGCCGGGGGCCCGATCGAGTTCCACCCAAGCGAGTGGCTGCAGGCCATCGGCCTCGACGGCCACATGAGGCAGCAGCCAATTCGGGTCGACGTGATCCCGTGCCTCGCCCGAGTAGCCGCAGGGACAAACGAGTGCCAACCGATCGGTCGGCAAATGGCGGGCGCGATACCATCGCCCCAACGGGATTCGCTTGATCCGCTCGAGGAGTTGGTAATCGCCTTGGACCAGCTCTTCTCCGCGACCGGACAAGATTTGCTTGGCTTGGAAGCTCGTCAGGACACGCTGTTCGATCAGCAGCTTGGCGATCACGAGCGGGTCGTTCGGATCAGCTCCCGCCGCCTTGGCGGACGCAGCGGACCGAGCCGCCCAGGACTCCGCCTGCCGGGCATCGATCATGCCCAGACCGATCAACCTGAACCAGAGATCCTGAACGGAAAAGGCCATCCGGTAATTCCCCCACCCACTCGCGACGACCGAGTCGCCAGACAAACCACGCCGTCCATTTTACCACCCCGGTCGCCCACCGTCGGTTCGGGACAGGATAGCGGCCTCAGTGGTCACCGCCTTGGCCAGGGGAAACAAAGGTGAACTCCTGCCACTTGACCGCTTTGTCCATCGGTTCGATGCGGAGCACGAGGTGCCCGTTCTGGAACAGCCGAACGGTACCGGTCGACTGACTGACGACAACGGCCAACGCCTTGGTCCGTTGGGTGATCGCCGCGGCGGCCCAATGTCGAGACCCGAGACCTTTACTCATGGTCAAGCTCTCATGGCTGACCTCCAACATCTGGCGACTGCGCTCGACATAACCATCGGAGTTGACCACGAACGCCCCGTCCAACTGCGCGATCTCCTTCGCGTCCTCTTGGACCTTCGGGTCGAGCAGATAACGATGCTTCTTGTTGTAACCGCGAAACGGATCGGCACCGCCATCGTTGCAATGTTCGAGCACGCGACGGGTATCACCAACGATGAAGATCGCCCCCACCGGCTTCCCTTCCCGCCCTTCACGACCGATCTGCACGGCCAAATCGACAACCGCCTTGACCGTCTTCAAGGGGACGCTGCTTTCGAGACTTTGCAAGTCACGGACGGTCAATCGTCGCATCCGCTCATCGAGTTGGAGATGGCTGATCGAGTCAAACCGCCCTTGGTGGAAACCGCCGTAGACGGCAACAACGGCACCATCGGGGCGGATCAATTCGTCAGCAGCAGCCTCCAACAAGGCGTGCTGCAACCGCTCCAGCAGTGGCGCTTTTTCCTTGTTGAGCGGAAGCGGATGCAAACCGGCCTCTTTCGCCCCGTCCAGCTCAGCTTCGCTATCCGTGGCGACAATGATCGGCTTGTTGGTCCCCGCCGTCAGTTCGGCAACCCGTCGCCAATCCGCCGAACCTTCGAAGAGCAGCAGCATCGCGTCGCCTCCCGGCTCCGCTAACAGCGTCACGGCGGCCTTGATGATCGCCGCACTCGATTTCGTCAGTCTTTGAGCGGCCATGCGAGTACCGAGCCGAATCCGAGGGACCGGCAGCAGGCCAACCCCGAGCGAAAAGAAAGAATTTCCGCTCGTGTTTTACGAAATGTCAGCAACGCTCGCAATCACGCCACGACCGCAGAACTCGCGATCGGTATCGATGATCGGTCGTCACCGCGTTCGACCACCCGTCCCGACCGGCCGACTCGTGGCACGCTCCACTTCCGCGGCTCGCCAGGGAGTCGAATCCCCGTAAACCCGTTGGTAGTACATCGCCAACGATCGCAGCGCGTGCCCCTTGGGCCCGACCTGCCAATCCCTACCGCGTTCGTTCTGCATCGTCGTGCTGAGGAACTCGACTGTGCGGAGCAACCGGGGATCCTGCAATTCGGCGTCCGGCGTGGTCACCAACAAGAACTCGAGCAAGTGACCGGTCGTCTGGATCTTACGGTCGACATTCCCGTTGTCCTCGCGTCGCTCAAACCAGGCGGTGCTCATCGACCCATCCCGGTTTTGTAGCGTCCAGGTGTAGTTGACGAAGTCGTGCAGGTATCGATCCGCCCGATCCCATTGGCCGGTGATCGGCTTCCCTTCCGCGCGTCGTCGCCGCAGGGAGTGCGCGAACCCCATCAGACGATGGGTGCCGCCGCAAGCGGCGCCGACGACCGGTTGGGCCAGCTCTTCCTTTAGCAACCGCTCGAAATCCCATTCCTGGCCATCTGCGGCAACCCACGTCGAGTCCGTGTCGGCATAATGCGACAGCCCGATCAGGGTGAAGGTCAGCTCGGACTTTTCCTTGCAGTCCCGCATTTCACGCTGCAGGACGTCGGCAACGGAGTACTGGTTCTTGCCGACATACAGCGGGTAACGGATCGGCACGTTGATCTGGCCAAAGATCGCCAACAATTGGGCTTGGTGCCCCTGCAAACCGACGCCCGTTCGCACCGAGATCCCGTACTCGTCCTCGGAGAAGAGCAATTCGTTTCGACACGGGTTGTTGCCCGCCATCCAGGCGACCGCGTTGTACCGATCTTGCTTCCACAGGATGTCGGTGTCTTTGTCGAACACCATGATCGTATGCATCATACCCCAGTGGGTTCGGATCGCGGCATCTTCGGGCCGCTCCCAGTGGTGCTTCAGAACTCGCTCGATGATCGGCTTCAGCTTCGCCGCCTGAGGAGTCAGCGGGGCAGACGCGGCCGTCCGACCCGATGCCAGCATCAATTCACCCGCAGCGGTGATGCGATCACCTCGGATAGGTTGATCGATCTGATCAGGCTCGACGGCAACCTCGCCCGAATCTCCAGCGAGTTCTTTAAGTAACAAAGGTTCCGCCCAGCCGTCTTCGTCTTCGCCGATCGACAACTCCGGCTCGGTTCGCTCATCGACTGCCGACGTGTCGCCACCCGTGGCCGCCTGCTGCCGGCTCCGCTCGAGCCCCGCCGGACGATCGGCCTGTCGACTCCCCGCATCCGCGAGGCGTTGCCCCCCCGTGGTCGGATCCCAATCACCGATGAAGGCACGTCGCCCCGGAGCCCCTCGCTCGCCCGAGTCATCTTGCAGGTCTCCGACAACCTGAGAAACCGCCGTACCGCTCAATCGCCGCATCTGGAGCGGTCGGTCTTCAGCGACCAAGCTAGGGTCCGAAGCCTTCCGCGCCTCTGGTTCCACAGAAATCGAAGGGAGATCGGCGAGCTTCTCCTCGCCGACCTTTCCGACCGGAACGGGCCCACCAGGTCCTTCGGATGGCTGGCTCGGGGACGGCTTCACAGCGACACGTGGCACATCCTCCGCCTGATTTTGCGGCCCCTCCAACGCCAAACCGAAGTCCGGTGCGGCTGGCGTCGCGGTGGTTGCCTCTTGCGCCGGGCCTCCACCGATCGGTGTTGGAGCGATCGGGGACGATGCCGTCAGGGGTGCTGCCAGTTCCAACTGGCCAATCCCACCGTGCTCGGTCGTCTCGGTAGCCGCCACGGAAGACGGTTCGACGACCAGCTTCAGCGTGCTGCGGCCCGTCTGCGACAGCGGCGTGGAGGGATGCGCAACCGGGACAACCCAAGGGAACAGCGCTTCGTCACTCCAGAATGGAAGTGTCCGCACGCCACCGAAGGCCTGGCCAGCCTCAGCGGGTGTCGCTCCCATGCCGCGGCTGATCCAATTCCCGTCGTCACCAGCCCGAGCCAAGGGGCTAGCAACCAGCGTCAAACTGCCGAAAAACCAGGTATGCAACGGCAACCGTTGACGCCGAAACTGTAAATGCATGATGAATGACTCGCTTCCCGTCACAGCGAACGAATTCCTTTCCGGGTGGTGCGAGCGACTCGCAGACACCTTTCGCCTCGTTTTCCGGTATCGGCCGATAGCGGGCCGATTATCCAGTCCGGTTTTGACAGCCGGTCGCCAAAGTCCAAGCAGGCGCTATGGGTGGTTCGAGGCAACGCGGGCCGGAGTGGCTTTATCCCGCTGAACGGCACCCGAAGCCGGGCACCCCGCGGCAAAAAATTCTTGCGAAATCAGCGAACGTTCCCGACCGGCACACCGATCAGGTCATAGCCATCCGCCGCGACCATTTCACAAGGCACGAACTGACCGGCGGATAGCGGCTGGTCCGGCTGAGCCGTGACGTAGACCAACCCGTCGATGTCGGGAGCTTCAGCCTTGGTCCTGCCGATCCAGACCCCCGCCTGGTCAGGAAGCTCGCGGTCCAACAGCACTTCCTCGGTCGACCCGACCCGGGCGCGGGTTCGCCGAAAGGCGATTTTCTGCTGCATGGCCATCAGTTCATCCTGTCGCCGCTGCGTCACGCCAGCGGGAACCCTGTCGGGCAACTTCTCCGCCGGAGTTCCAGGTTCGACCGAATAAGGGAACACACCGAGATGCTCGAAACGCTGTTTCCGAACAAAATCGACCAATTCCCGATGGTCCGATTCGGTTTCCCCAGGAAACCCTGTGATCATCGTCGTTCGCAAAGTAACGGCCGGAATGGTGCTCCGGATCTGCGCGATGATGTCGACAATCGCCTGTCGATCGACCCGCCTCGCCATTCGTTTCAACATCCGATCACTGGCATGCTGGAGCGGCATGTCGATGTAGGGCAAGATTCGCCGAGCCTGGGCGATCGTGTCCAACAGCGGTTGATCGATGTACATCGGGTAGAAGTACATCAGTCGGATCCAGTCGATCCCGTCGACCTCGTCAAGTCGTTCCAGCAACTCGCGGAGCCTCGGCTCGCCGTACAGATCGAGGCCATAGTAGGTCGTGTCCTGGGCCACAATCACCATTTCACGAACCCCCGAGTCGGCGAGCATCTTCGCCTCTTGGACGACCTGCTCCAGCGGCTTGCTGGCATGCTTGCCACGCATTTTGGGGATCGCACAAAAGGTACACAGCCGATCGCACCCTTCGCTGATTTTCAGATACGCGAAGTGCCGGGGCGTGACCGCGACGCGCACGTTGTCTGCCAAAGCACGGATCGGGGCCGGCCGGAATACCGTCCGTTGCTCCTCCAAACCACCGAACAAGCGATCCGCGACCGTGACGATTTCATCGCGGCCAAAAACCCCGACCAAGGCATCGATCTCGGGACGCTGCTCCAACAGCGTTTGGCGACTGCGTTCCGCCAAACAGCCGGTCACCACGACCCCACGAATCCTGCCCGCACGTTTCAACTCGAGCATCTCGTCGATCGCACCAAGCGACTCTTCGCGAGCCGATTCGATGAAGCCGCAAGTATTCACAACGACGAAATCGGCCCCGTCGACCGAATCGGTCAGCCGATATCCGTCGGCCTGCAACCGCCCCAGCATCTGCTCCGTATCGACTAGGTTCTTCGGACACCCCAGGCTGATCACGGCGTACCGTCTGCCACCCAAAGGTGGGCCTGCGGCCCCTGCCGGATCAACCCCGGCATCCAAGCGACGGTTCGGGGCTTGGGTATCATCGACGATCGGCAGTTGCATGGGTCCGCAGCAAAGAACGGGACAAAGACGGCTGGCCTGAAGTGGCTGGCGACGGCCAGTCCGCCGCGCGGCCAACCGCCACCGGTTTTTTCCTAACCGACAGCCTACCCGACCGAACGTCGATCCGACAGCCGAAAAAACGTTTAACGCTCGTCGGCCGACGCGGCGTGTTCAGACCTGACTCGATTCACGACCCGCAAGACCTCTAACAATACGTCCTCCAAGGACAACCCGTCGCTGTCGAGGACGAAAGCGTCATCGGCCGGCCTCAGTCGGCCAACCGGCCGGGACTGATCCTCGAGGTCTCGACGGTTCTGCTGAGCCAAAATGTCTTCGAGCGGAACGTACCGCTGGACTTCGGCCAGTTGCTGCTGCCGTCGCTTAGCCCGTTCCTCGGGGGAAGCGGTCAGAAAAATCTTGCAGTCCGCGTCGGGAAAGACCTCACTCCCCTGGTCGCGGCCCTCCGTCACGATATCCCGTCCGTTGGCAAACGTCCGCTGCCGTTGCGTCAAGATTTCACGAACCTCAGGGAGGTCCGCCACATGCCGAATCACGTCGGTAACCGATGGGGTCCGAATCAGTTCCGTCACGTCATTTCCGTTCAACCATACCTGACGTTCGCGGAACTCGATCTGACAGCGTTTGGCGAGCTTGATGATCGCGTCGCGGTCGTGCCAACTCAAATCGGCACGAATCGCCGCCAAGGCGATCGCCCGATACATCGCGCCCGTATCCAAAAAATCAAACCCCATGGCATCGGCCAATTGACGGGCGATGCTGCTTTTGCCGGCGCCGGCAGGTCCATCAATCGTGACGATCACGCTCTCAGCTTCTCTCAGGGGTCGAGTTCGGGTGGGCAGCGGCCTGCGTTCGGATCTCACGGACCGCCTCGCGGACCGAGTCCAAAGCCGCTTCGAGTTCCTCGGTCGAGGGTTTGGTACTAGCCGGCGACGGAGAAACTTCTCGGCCAAAGCGTGCATGGTAGAACGCATCGGTCAAGATACGCAACGGCCGATCCAAAGACCCGCTTCCCAGTCGGGTGAACTCGTCCGCCGCCCGTGTCGTCAGCTCCAACGGTGTTTGCCCCATCGGTCTGCGAATCCCAATCCGTTCCAACAATCGAACGGTTTCGGCGAAGTGCGGCTCGGCAGGTTCCGATTGCACCGCATGGGTAGTCCCCCCGTCTCCCTCTCGGACCGAACTCCGGACCAACCGCCGATACCCCAACCAAAACAAACCGCCACCACCGACGATCGCCAGCAGCGCCAAAACCGACCGGAATCGCCCGAAACCGTCCGATTGCGAGGGGGCCGAACGGCTAACAGGAAGCGCCGCGAACGCTCCTTCTAACCAGTCGACTCCCCGGTTCAGTATCGAACGCAGGTCGCCGACCGGTTCGTCGCCCGGATCGCCCGATTGCCGATTCATCGCCCCCCGTTCGACCACGTAATCGGTCCACATGTTTTGGGCCAGATCCAACACCTCGGACACCCGTCCGCCGCTCCCCCGCTGAACCCCACCCCCACCAGGGGTCGGGTCCAAACGAACCCAATAGGCCGCTGCGGGGTCACCCGGCAGGCCTCCCAACAGATCCTCGGACCGGATCCAACGGGATGCGATCAACGCTTCGACCCAGGCATGAGCGTGCAACTGGCGCGCGACGTGGAACCCGCCCAAGGAGTTGAATTCGTCGGTGCAGTAGCCGACAACAAGCCGAGACGGAATCCCTTGGCTGCGAAGCATCAACGCGAGCGCCGATCCGAAGTGTTGGCAGGTACCCCGCCGATCCTGGCGCAGAAATCGTTCGATCGGGTCGAGCCCTGGGACGTCCTGCCCGCTCAAGTCGAGGGTGTATTGATATTCCGGAGACGACGCGAGGTACCGTTCCAAACGGAGGGCAGTTTGCAAGGGACTGAGTTCCTCACCGCCCAGCACCTGGTCGCTGACGTACTTTGCCGACGGCACCCGCCAGGGATCGTAGGCGTGACATTGCCAAACGTACGGGTCCCCGGCCCAGGGATATTCATCAAGAACTTCCTCTGCCAACGGCCGGCCATCGATACCCCGGGTTCCAAGTGAAGGCTCCCAGGGGATCAATCGGGTTTGCAAACCGCCGCGAAAAGCGGTCGTCCCAAATCGATACTCGGCTCGGCTGGAACGCAAAAAAGCACCCGCAGCCTGACGCCGCAACAACCACCGATCCGGCAGGTGCGCGATCCTCCCACCCCGCCCCACGCTGTGGTAAGGCGCGATGGAAAAGAGAGCCGGGCTGTTGGTCGGCTCGGCGGTGATGCGGACCCGAACATCATCCGGCGACCGCCGCTCGGAGCTGGGGTTGGGCTGGAGCGGCAATCGGCCCAAAGCCAACGAAGCCGTCTGGATAGCTGACCAAGCCCCGGAGGCTTGGTCTTCCGGGTGATATTTTTCCAGCACCGCGCCACGGAGGTAAAGTCGCCCGATCGAGGTGTAGGCTTTCCCGGAACCGCGATCGGCAAGTTCAATCTTGAGCACCGGCGTGTCACTTTGCAACATCCTGCCGATTTGGCCCAAGCGAATGCTGTCGGTGAACCCGACCAAAACCCGACTGCCACCAGCCGATTGCGCGGTCGGATTCGTCCGCGGCAAACCGTAGAAAAAGAGCAAGGAAACCAAGATGACAGCCGGGGTCAAGACGATCGTGGTCACCCGCGGCAGGATCAGACCCGATTGGCGAAAAGAATCGGCCGCCCCGACCGAACTGGTGCGCACCCGCGGTCGCAAATCCGGCAACCCATCTACCCCAGACGCAGCCGCCTGATTCACACCCCCATCCCGGTCGATGGGATCCTTCGTGAACGCCTCCTCAATGACCGAGTGGGCTTGTAGCATCGCCAACGCGGCCGCACCGACCACCCCCAACGGGATCAACAACAAGCCATAGCTGATGGCATCATTGAAGATCGCCGCGACCACCAATTCCAACAGGCAAAAGATCGCCAATTGTTCGAAGATCCGCCGGTTCTTCCGCTGCAGCATCAGGACCGCTTGGACCATCACCAGCAATTCGGCTACCAAAACCATCTGCACGTCGTCAGCGACCGAGATGTCCTCGCCCCACAGCAGCGGAAAACGAGTCACGCTGTAAAGCGCGATCGCCCCGAGCGACAGGTACGCGGCCGTCGGCGGCAGCGCGAACCAGCCTAGCCAGTCGACGAACACGAAGCCGATGAGTGCGAAAAAACAGGCGATCACCGGTAGCGATTCGGTATCCGGATTGCCCGACAAAGTCAGCGCGGCCAGGCTCGTGGCCAAGGCAAAGCAAAAGCTCATGCGGAGCTTCAATCGCCGCTCCAACAGGCCCGAAGCCTCGCTCCCCGCACCGGTTCGCTTTGGTAGCTGCGTCATCCGACCACCCTGACCTCCCGATCCGTCGCCGTTCGCTCGGCAACCACCTGGCTCGGCCCGGCCGGCGAAGCGTCCCCGGACGATCCTCCCGATACCGCCACCGGGCCCCAACTGGACCCTTCGAGCAGGCCGTCCAGACTACCATCGGCGGTGCTCAACCAAGTGCAAACCCCGTCGACGAACAAACCGGCGAACGCTACTTTTCGCAGGTCGCTCTGCCGCCGAGGACTGAGCACCAACCAGGCCCGTGGCTTACCCAGCTGGTGATGAGCCTGCCGGATCGCCTCTTCCAGGTCAGGGTTCGGGTGCCCAGCCAACTCGGCCAAGGCGCGCAAGATGCCGATCGTTTGCTCGCGTCCGCCGACGGTTACCATCGGGGTCGTTCGGTCACCCGCCAGTACCAGACCGATCCGATTGCCGGAAACCCCGCTCAACTGCGTCACGATCGAGGCCGCGACTCGGATGACGGTTTCCAGGGCCGCTTCTGCATCCCGTTTCGCCAGTCCTTCCAAGGGCTCCTCCGGCAACCGCCCGGGATCGGGAACGAAGGCATCGAGGAGGATGCAGAATTGCAACCGCCGATCCTGTTCGAATTGGCGAACCGCCGGTTCACCGATGCGAGCTGTCGTCCGCCAGTGGATCCAGCGACGACTATCGCCGGCTCGCCAACCACGAATCCCAAAAAACTCACCGTCCACGCCACCGCTACGACGCGCCGAAAGCGCATCTCCCCCTCCACGGGACGACAAGCGTTCTCGCCATTCGGGTCGCAGCGGCAGGCATTCGGGAAAAACCCACAGACTCGAAACCAGCGGAACCCTTCGCCAATAGATCAACAGCCCCAACGGGCTGCCGCTGGACACGGATGCCGGGCCAAAATCGTAACGCCCACGACACGAAACGACGCATCGGTAGGAGGTCGCCAAGGTGCCGCCCGGTGGGATCATGCCGATCCCGCTCCCGACCCAAGAACGGTTCGGACGCCAACCGCGCCCCCCCCCTCGGGGACGCCGGTTGGAGACGCTGCCAAGGAGCCGCTCCATCAAGGGAATTCGCGTGCCGACGGCCCAGGCCACCAGCCGCGCGACCCGTCCCCCCGATCGCGGTTGCTCCGCTTCGGAGCCCACGACCGAATCGTCGATCCGGATCAACCAAGCCGGCAACCACTTGGACCGATTCGTCACTCGAAACCGGACCAGGAAAGGGCGACCCGCGTAGGCCTCTTCCGGCAGATCACGGGTCAAGGCCAACGACCTGACCGTATGACGTGACCACCTCCAATGCAGCAGCGTCGCGGCGATGATCAACCCCGCCAACGCCAACGGCAGGTTGTAGGCACGGATCACCCCGCCGATCATCGCGAACAGGCCGATGAAGAGAAATTGCCAACCCAATCGGGTCAATGAGATCGACGCGTTCACTCGATTCTGCCACCCATTCGCGTCACCCATTCGCGTCACAATTCCCCTCACCAGGCACGCGGGACGCGAGATCTGATCGGGGACTACACAGGCACCGCCAGTTGCTCGACCAACTCTCGAACCCGATTCTCGACCTGGCCCCGCGAAACCACACCCAAGACCGAATCCGGAACGATCCGGTGTGCCAGCACCGAGACGGCCAAGCACTTGATGTCATCCGGGGTGACATATTCTCGCCCCTCGGTAACCGCACGCGCCTGACAACCTCGATAGAAGCTCAACGCCCCCCGCGTGCTGACGCCGACCCGGATCCCTTCGGTCCGGCGAGTCACTGCGACAATCTCTAACAGGTACTCGACCAACGAGGCGTCAAACGCGATCTGTCGCACGCACTCTTGAGCATGACGAATGTCATCGACCGAGACCACCGGTTGCAACTGATTGACCGGTTCGCCCAAGCGGTGCGACATCAACACGTCCCGCTCGACCTCGCGGACCGGATAGCCGATGCTCGAACGCATCAGGAAACGGTCCATCTGACTCTCGGGCAGCACGTAGGTCCCGTCGAACTCGAACGGGTTCTGGGTGGCGACGACGATGAAGGGCTGGGGCAACGGATAGGTCGACCCGTCCACCGATACCTGGCCCTCACTCATCGCCTCCAACAAGGCGCTCTGGGTCCGCGGTGGGGCGCGGTTGATCTCATCCGCCAGCACGACGTTGGCGAAGACCGGCCCCCGACTGAATTCGAACTCCCGGGTGTCCGTCCGATAGATCATGCTCCCGGTGATGTCGCTGGGCAGCAGATCGGGGGTGAATTGCAACCGGGTGAATGCCCCTTCCAAGCTTCGCGCCAGCGCCTTGGCGGCCAAGGTTTTCCCGACCCCCGGGACGTCCTCCAACAACACGTGGTCACCCGCCAGCATCGCGACGACCAAAGACCGCACCAGTTCGGGCTTCCCCAGCACGACGCGTTCGATGTTCTCACGGAGCACCCGGGCCGTCTCAAACGCACGCCGCATTTCGGTTCCGATTCCCCGTATGAGTCTCGTCCAGCCGCACGACTGGTGATGGCCGCTAGTGTATGCCGAAGCGGCGGGCAATGCGAGCCGAGCGAAACGCGAGCATTGCAAGCGGCGATGAGTTCAGATGGCGGCCGCGATGTCTTCCGCCCGCTGACAGAGTTCCCGCGCCAGCGCCGGCGTCGCCGCCTCCGCGATCAGCCTCACGATCGGCTCCGTGTTGCTGCCACGCACGAGCAGCCAGGAATCCGGCCAAACCAAACGCAAACCGTCGCCCCAGTCCGCTCGGGCGTCCGGACAGGCCGCCGCCACCGCCTTCAAAATCGCCGGCAAGGGGGCGTCGGCGACGGTCACTTTCGATTTGTGCATCGCCAACGGCGGCAACTCGGCAACCAATTCGGCTAGCGTCCGGCCGGTCGTCGCCATCAGGTCGAGCACCTGAGCGATCCCGACAAAACTGTCTCGAACCAACCCCACGCGAGGATCGATCGGCCCGCCATTTCCCTCGCCGCCGTACGCCGCGCCGACTTGCAACATCCGATCGACAACGTTCGCCTCGCCGACCGCGCTGCGATGCAGCGGAACGCCGGCGGCCGTCGCCAACCGCTCGTTGACACCGCTGGTCGCCAGGTTGATGACGATCGGGCCGCGGGTGGACGGGTTGTCCAACGCGCGGCGGACGCAGAGCGCCAACGTGCATTCCTCCCCGACATAACGCCCGGCCGCATCGACCAGTGCCAAACGGTCGGCGTCCGGGTCCTGACAAAACCCGACTTCGCAGCCCTCCGCCAACACCCGCGCACCCAGTTCACGCAAGTTCTCCGCCGTCGGCTCCGGCGGGTGTTCATACCGGCCGTCGGGCTCGCGTCCCACGGTCACGACGTCACAGCCGAGCCGACGCAGCAAGCGTTCGCCCAATTCGCCTCCCGCACCATGGTTGCTGTCCAGCAACACGCGATACCGCCGAGCGACGATGCGAGTGACATCGACCGTAGCCAACACCCGGTCGAGGTGCCTGGCATGAGGGTCCGACACCTGCTGCCGACCACCCGCCCGGTCATGAGCCACCCAGGCGGTTCGCCCCTCTCGGTAGGCAGCCGCGACGTCCGCGCCGGCCAGGGCATCGAGCACCCGCCCATCAGGGCCGAACAATTTGATCCCGTTGTAAGCCGCCGGATTGTGGCTGGCGGTGATCTGGATCGCCCCGGCGGCCGCCTTTTCCACAACCAAAATCCCGATCGTCGGCGTCGCGACCACCCCCGCGGACAGCGCTTCGCAGCCGGCAGCCTGCAACGTGGCGGTCACCAGATCGGCGAGCGGCCGGCCGCTTGCCCGGCCATCCCGACCGACGATCACCCGCGGCGGCACACCACCCGCCGGACGCCCCGCTTCGGTCGCCCCCAGCCGCGCGGCGAACGCGCCGACATAACGAACCAACACCTCGGGTGTCAATGAATCGCCAACGACCCCCCGCAATCCGCTGACACTGATGATCAACTCACTCATCGAAACCCCCTGCTGACGTGACGTCGGAATCGGCCTGGCACCGCCGCAGCGCGTCGATCACCCGCTGGCCGATGGCCAACGAGGCGGTGGCGGCAGGAGAGGGAGCGTTGACCACGTGGATCGCTCGAGGCGTCCGGTCGATGACGAAATCGTCGATCATTTCACCCGCGGGCGAAACGGCTTGCGCTCGTACGCCGCTACGGCCCGGCTGCAGGTCGGAACTTCGCAAGGAGGGGATCAACCGTTGCAGGGCGGTGACGAATGCCGCCTTGCTGACCGACCGCCACATCTCCCCCGCCCCCATCCGCCAATGCCTCAGCGCCAACCTGCGGAAACCGCCAAAAGCGAGCGTTTCCGCCAGGTCCATCGGATTCAGATCACGCCATCGGTATCCTTCTCGCGACAACGCCAACACGGCGTTCGGACCGCATTCGACGCCACCCCCGATCATCCGAGTGAAATGCACCCCGAGGAACGGAAAGGCGGGGTCCGGCACGGGATAGATCAGGTTGCGACAAAGCTGCTGACGGCCGGGCACCAACTCGTAGTACTCACCACGAAAAGGGACGATCCGAGCGAGCGGGGTTCCTCCCGCTAACCGCAAAATGCGATCGCTTTGCAACCCCGTGCAATTGATCATCCAGGACGACCGGACCTCACCGGCCGACGTCCCGATCCTCAATCCATCGTCCGTGACGTCGATCCGGTCGACTCGGGCCCCGGTGATCACCCGGCCCCCGGTTCGTTCGATCAATCGCCGCATCGCCAAGCAGACCTGGTAATAATCGACGATTCCGGTTTCCGGCACGTGCAAAGCCGCGATCCCCGCGACGGCCGGCTCTAAAATCCGGAGACGGTCGGAATCGATCCGTTCGCAAAGGACACCATTGGCCGCCGCCCGCAGCTCGATCCGTTCGAGCGATTCCATTTCCTTCGCCGTCGTCGCGACGATCACCTTGCCGCAAATATCGATCGGCACGCCGTGTTCCGCACAAAACGCTTCCATCATCGCCTTGCCGGCCCGACAGGTGACCGCCTTGAGCGATCCCGGTCGGTAGTAGACGCCCGAATGGAGAACGCCGCTGTTGTGACCGCTTTGGTGCCGCCCGACCTCCGACTCCGCCTCCAGCACGACCAGCCGCGCCCCCGGCAACTCCTCCGATCCGCGAACCGCGGAAGCCAAGCCGACGATCCCGCCGCCAACAACCGCCAGGTCGAACTCGCCGATGATCCGGTCACATGAAGTCAACAGAAATCCCCCTCACGAAAATCCTCACAACTGAAATCTCGTCCGGCATCAGCCGGTGGCCAAAACCAGGTGGCAGCGCCGCTAGGGCGAGATCACCCGATTCGCTGACCCGCCGCGATCGCGATCGTCGTGGCATGGATCTGCACGATCAGGTCGACATCAGGACAATAGCCGCCCGCCATGGCGACCGCGACCGGGAGCCCGGCAGCGGCACACCATCGGAATACCCGCTCATCCCTCCGCCGCAATCCTGCCAAGGTCAAGTTCAACCGACCCAAACGATCCCCTTCAAACGGGTCGGCGCCGGCCAGGTAGATCGCTAAATCATACGGCCCCGCGGCCAACACCCGCTCCAAACCGCGATCCAGTGCCGCCAAGTAAAACTCGTCTTCTGTGCCGTCATTCAAGTCGATATCCAGGTCGCTGGGAAATTTGCGAAGCGGAAAATTTTTGGTCCCGTGCATCGAAAAGGTGAATACCGAAGGATCGTCCGCAAAAATCGCCGCCGTGCCGTTCCCCTGATGCACGTCCAGGTCGATGACACAGCCGCGGCGAATCAGCCCCTCGGACTGCAGCACCCGCAGCGCGACCGCCGCATCGTTGAAAACACAATATCCCTCCCCACAAGCGGGCTGCGCGTGATGCGTTCCCCCAGCCAAGTTGACCGCGACCCCGTCACGCAGCGCCGATCGTGCGGCCGCGATCGTCGCTCCGCTGCTCCGTCGCGAGCGTTCGACCATCTGGGGCGACCACGGGAATCCGATCCGCCGGATTTCCAGAGGGCTCAAATGCCCAGCGGCCACCCGCTCGATGTACTCCCGATGATGACAAGTCGCCAACTGGCAATCCGTGGCCGCAGGTGGGACCAGCAAGGGGTCGCCCCGGTGCGAATCGCTGGTGGCGATGTGGCGCCGCAACCGCCGATATTTGTCCATCGGAAACCGATGCCCGGACGGCAGCGGCAGCTCAAAGTGGTCGGTGTAATACAGGTCCAAGCCACGCTCACCTAAGAGAACAAAATCCAGAGTGCGCCCCACGTGGCCGCCAAGGCGAGTCCCGCCGCGGCGATCCGATTTCGCCAAACCCATGCGTGCGCGACAAGCCGCCGGAACCCGCCAGGCGGGTCTGCGTAAGCATGCAGGTTCGTGAAATATTGCTCGATCGCCGCGTCGATCTCCGCGACCGTCACCTGGTCACCGGCGATCTGGGCCGATCGCATCAATTTGTCTCGGAGCTCTGCCCGCACCTCGTCGCGCCGAAACATCTCCTCCGCCACCACGCGGTTTCGCCGCATCTCGCGTGCGACATCCATCACCCTCAGCATCTCGTTCAGCGACAGGTCTTCACCGGGCAAACGGACGGAACGCTCGGCCGCTTGGACGGCCCGCTGGCGATCACCAACCACGCCGACCGATCGGTGCGCGGGATCTGCCGAAACGGGGGGCGCCGACGGATCGGCCTGAACCGCCTGCGAAGACTTGGTGGAAGCCATGACGAAAGCAACCCGAACGTAATGGAGAATGGAAAAGCGAAAGCGAACTTGGCTAAGGTTCGTGATGCCCCGTCGAGCGGCCTGTGGCAACCGGAAGCCCGGTACCTGCCAACCAAAATGTTTTCCCGCTGTCGATTGCCCGTTAACCCAGCCACCCGTAATCTAAAGCATCGACGTAACGGTCGGTGGGGAGTCGGCCGTTTGGCTCCCTGACAGGACCGTTAGCGAAGGGCCTTTCGCAAAAGGCCTCCTGGCTGGCTGACCGTCGCGGGCCCCGACCCATTTTCCACCTTCTCAATTCCAACCGAATCGTGATGAACCAACAAGCCCAATCCGCCCAACCGACGTTGCAAACCCAATCCGAGCCTCCAGCGACCGCGACGCAGACCGGTCATGAGCGGACGATGAGGCATTATCTGGATCGTGCGTTGTCAACGCTCGAACGGTTCGGGGTGAGCGGAAAATCGAACCAGGAAAGCGAATTGGTTCACCTGCTGGAAGACGTCAAGCACCTGGACGAGGGCAAGACACTGGCGATCGCCGAGGTGCTGAAGCACATGAGCAGCTTCAATCAACTGGTGCGGGACAACGTCGAGAACATTTCGGTCGGCAACCGATATCTCGAAATCAGCCAGATGTTCGATTCGATCCGAGAGGACAGCAAGACGCTGATCAATCAGCTCGAGGACGGCAAGTTCAGTATGACGGAGAAGATGCAGAACTTGTGGATGAAGATGCGTCGCGGCACCCCCAGCGACCGATTCGACAAAATCGAAAGCCTGTATCGCGACGTCTCCAAAGACACGAAGGTGGCACTCAGCCGCGAACAGGAAATCATGGATGCCTACATCGACTTCCGTTTCGCGCTCAAAGAAGCCGAAGTCCTGGCTGGCGAACTGTACGACCTGCAAGTACCGGTGCTGGAGGCATCCCGAACCGCCCTCGCCGAGGCCCAATCGGCGATCGACGCTTTCACGGGCCAGGACATGGCGACCAAAAGCCAGCTCGAACTGCGGCGAGATCAGGCCCGGCACGAGTTCGAAAAACAAGACGAAACGTTTCAACTGCTGAAGGACATTTCCGAAAATCTCAAGATCGGTTACGACGTCGGAGAAACGTTGGTCGCCAAACTGAAACAGACCAACGACGTCAAAACCCGCGTCTACCGCCGTGCGGTGACCTTTTTCACCACCAACGAACACGTCTTCACGATCCTACGGACCGTCTACACCAGCCAGTATGGCCTGAACGAGATCACCCAGGCGACCGAGGCGATGAAGGAGGGTGTGAACAAGGGATTGGAGGATGTCGCCACTTTAGGACGGGAACTCGAACGGGCGGCCCTCAAGGCGGGTTACGGCTCGACCGTCGATCCGGCCAGCGTCCAAAAGCTGGTCGACTCGATCAGCGAGTTCCAAATCGAGTCCCTGGAAACGATCGCCCAGCTCCGCAAGGAAAGCGAGGAAGCGACCAAACAGATCCGAACCACGGTCGAAGCGGGCAAAAGGCGATTCCAAGAGACAATCGCCAAACATGCTCGGGGCGACCAATTGCGGTAACGGTTCGAATCGCCCACATCGCCGGTGTACCGATCCTTGTTCAGGCTTCCCGCGGACCGAACGAAGCGACGAGCAACATCGCCGAGGTCTCGACGCCAGTTGCCGGTGCAGCCTGACGGACGGGGCAACGAAATTTCGGCAGCCGCGTCAACGCAGCGCGAGCAAGTACTCTTGCCGCCCTTGCGGTTCGTGCTCTGCGATCCGCATGTACATCGTGTCGCCAACGACCGCCGGGCTGGCGAACGCTTCGCTACCCAATTGGCCCTCGCCGATCCGCTCGTATCGATCCGGCGTAGCTTTGAAGGAAAACGCCTGACCGGCTTCGTTGAAAATGGAAATCACGTCACCAACCAAGATCGGCGAACTGCTGTAATTCCCGCCCAAGCGTTCTCGCCACATCAGCGTCCCGTCGTCAGCTCGCCAACAATACGCAACGCCTTGATCGGTAACCGCATAGAGGTGACCGCCGGCACAGAGCATCGACTGCTCATAGCACTTCTGATTGTTTTTCCAGACGACTTCACCCGAACCGTCGGCCCGAACACAGGTCGTTTCGGATTGCGGAAACCCGCCGCTGGCGAAGACGTTTCGATCGTCCCAGACGACCGTCCCACAGGTCGCCATCGCCGGCCCGGGAGCTTCCCACAACAAGTCACCCGTGGACGGATCGTGACTGGTGATCTTCAACGCGCCGCTGAGCAACACTTGATCCCGCCCGGCAACCCGAGCCACGATCGGCGACGAAAAACTAGTCAACTCCGGCCGTGCACTCCGCCAAACCGTCTCGCCGGTTTCGACCGAAATCGCCGCCAAGAAAGCCGGGCCATCCGACTCCCCGCTGACGATCGCCAGGTCACCGTAGATGGTCGGTGAGGCCGCATAGCCGTACTTGTATCGTGTCGGCGTGTACCGACCGACCGACCGTTGCCACAACCGCTTGCCGTCGAGTCCGTGGGCCGTGACCCAAATCGCGTCGGAATTGTAAAACGCGACCAACAACCGCCGACCATCGAATGCCACGGTCGGGGTCGCCTCCGTATTCTTCCGATGGTTTTCCTTCGGCAAGCCGCCCTGATGCACCACCTCGTGCCACAACGGCGAACCGCTGGAGCGATCCCAAGCAAGCACCGACTGTGTGCCCGCTACGGTGTCTGCGGTAGTCAAGTAAACGGCCGCATCGGTCACGATCGGCGAACTGTGACCCCGTCCGGGAACCGCGGCCCGCCAAACGATCCGCTCCGGCGAGATCGCCCCGCTCGCAAACTCGGCCGCCGCCGCGACGTTGCTCCCCAGCGGACCACGCCAGGTCCACCAGCCGCTCGCGGCCGTGGCGGCAGGATCATTCCCAACCGCAGGCGACCGTCCGAAGACGCCAGGCGCTAACGACAACGAACCGGTGGTAGCTCCCCAAACCATCGTGGAGTTTGCGATTAGCCAAGTCCGCCGTGAGATCGCTCGGAAAACACGCCGATCGGGTGCCGGCTGACGGTCGACTGCATGCCGTTCGGTCATGATCCGCTCTCAGAAAAAGTCGGGGAAAACAATCAGTCAACGAAAATCGCGGGAGTGCCTCACAGCCAACTCCCTCGGTACGATCACCCTTTTTGGCCCGCAACTATGAGCCCGCGATTACGGGCCCTCGATTAGCAGGTCAGGCTGGTCCGCCGCCAGCGGGGCAGGGAGGGGGTCAGAGCGCGACGGTGACGGTCTTGTTCTCGGTATAAGCCCGCAGACCCTCCTCACCAAGCTCTCGACCATGGCCACTCATCTTGAACCCGCCGAAGGGGGCTGCCGCGTCGAAGGCGTCGTAGCAATTCACCCACACGGTGCCGGCCCGGACCCGAGCCGCGAACTGATGGGCCGTCGAAATGTCGCGTGTCCAGATCGCCGCTGCCAAACCGTAGAACGTGTCGTTCGCACGACGGATCAATTCCTCCTTGTCGTCGAACGTCAACACGCTCAACACAGGTCCGAAGATCTCTTCCCGAGCGATCGACATGTCGTCAGTGACCTCGTCGAAGATCGTCGGCGCGATGAAATAACCCCGGTCACCGACACGGCAACCGCCGGTCAGCAATCTGGCCCCTTCGCTCTGGCCCTTCCCGATGTACGACAGGATCTTGTCGAACTGGGTCTGGTCGATCTGCGGCCCCTGTTCCGTTTCGGAGTCGAAGGGATCACCGACCCGTCGCGCCGAAGCCAAGGCGGTCAGCTTTTCCATGAACCGATCTCGCACGCTCGACTCGACGAACAGCCGACTGCCCGCACAACAACATTGGCCCTGGTTCAGGTACAAGCCGATGTAGGCCCCTTGAGCCGCCGCATCCAGATCGGCGTCGGCCATCACCACATTGGGACTCTTTCCGCCCAACTCGAACGTCAACCGCTTCAAAGTCGCGGCCGAATCGCGGGTGATGATCTGCGCGGTCGTGTGTTCGCCGGTGAAGGCGATCTTGTCGATCAAGGGATGCTTGACCGTCGCGGCGCCCGCCGTCGGGCCGAAGCCGGGGACGACGTTGATGACGCCGGCCGGAAAACCGACCTCCTGGGCAATGGCGGCCATCCGCAAGCAGGTCAATGGCGTCTGTTCCGCCGGCTTCATCACGATCGTGCAGCCCGCGGCCAACGCCGGCCCCCACTTCCAGGCTGTCATCAGCATCGGGAAGTTCCAGGGGATGATCTGGCCCGCCACCCCGATCGGTTCACGTCGGGTATAGCAAAGGAAATTGCCACGAATCGGGATCGTGCTGCCTTGAATCTTGTCGGCGAACCCGGCGTAGTAACGAAGACAATCGATGACGAGCGGCAAATCGCCGCGACGACTCTCGCTGATCGGCTTGCCGTTGTCGAGCGTTTCAAGGGCGGCCAAATCGTCGGCCTGCCGCTCGATCTCATCCGCCAATCGATACAGCAAACGTCCACGATCGCGTGCATCCATCCGCGACCACGGCCCCGAGTCGAACGCTTGACGGGCCGCCTTGGCCGCCCGATCGATGTCCGCCGCGTCGCCTTCCGCGACTTGTGCAATCTCCTCCTCGGTGGCCGGATTGTAAGTGGCGAAGGTCTTGCCGCTCGCGGCATCCTCCCAGCGGCCATCGATGAAGCATTGAGTCTGCTCGATGCGGATCGACCGAGCGGGTCCGGCAAGGGTCGTGGACATGTTGAGGAGGCTCCTGCATGAGTTTTTTTGGGGACAGAGAGACTGGGCGACAGCCGCATACGCTGTGCGGACCTGGGGCTTTCGCCCGCCGCTGCCGCCGACCGCCCGAAACGTCCGGGGGCAGGACGTCGAGGGCAACATCGACCCTTCATTGTAAGCCGTCTTTCCAGCCCCTGTACACCGACACCGCCCTCGTAGCCTCCACAGGCTCCAGCCCGCCAATCGAGAGTCGGTGGGGCCACTCGCAGGAAACCGTCGAGGCGTGGCGAGCGAGGCGGCACAGCGAAACCGAGTCACCTACGGTTCTTCGTCGCGAAAGCGTAACAACTGAAGGGGGTGCAGGTCTTGAGCGGAGGGGAAGAACCCGATCACGTTCGGCTTGACGAGATTGACGGAACTGTAGAAGTAGATCGGCACCGCAGGGACCTCATCCACCCAGATCTGTTCGGCCTTTCGCAACCGCTGCAGTCGTGCCGCCGGATCGGTTTCACTGGCCGCCCCTCGAACCAATTCGTCATATTCGGCATTGGACCAATTCGTGTTGTTCTGCGGATTCCCGGTCATCCACATGTCGAGAAAGGTGTTCGGATCGGGATAGTCTGCGATCCAGCCGGCCCGCGCGATCTGGTAATCGGTCTGATGCACCTTGTCGAGAAAACTGCCCCATTCCATGTTCTGCAGTTCGATGGAAATGTTGAGGTTGTTTTGAAGCTGTTGTTGAATCACCTCGGCGATCGAACGGTGCCCCTCGCTGGTGTTGTACAGGATCGTGAGCCGCGGGATCCCTCGCCCACCCGGGAAACCCGCCTCCGCCAGCAGGGCCCGGGCCTGGGTGACATCCGGGTGAAATCCGTCCGCGCTTTGGTAACCGGCCAGCCCCGGCGGGACGATTGTGGTGGCCGGGATCTGACCGGTTTTGGTGACCTGTTCCACGATTTCGACCCGATCGATCGCCTTAGCGATCGCCCGCCGGACCAATACGTTGTCCAGCGGCGGACGGGCGACGTTGAGCCGATAAAAATAGACGGACAACTGCGGCGCGTTGTAAAAATCCTCACGTTTCTTGAGGTCCTCCAACAACGTCTCCGGCGGATTGGTCACCCAGTGCAATTGCCCGGTCTCGTACATGTTTAGCGCCGTGTTTTCGCCTTCCATCGAAAGGAAGTCGACGGTCTTCAGGGCAACCCGGTCGGCGTCGTAGTAGTCTTCGTTCTTCACCAATCGCAAACGATCTCGGAGCCGCCGTAATTGCAGGCGATACGGACCGTTGGTGACGATGTTCTCGGCCTTGGTCCAAAGCGGGTTGCCGTGTTCTTCGACACAGCCCCGATGGACCGGAAACAGCGTGTAGAAGGCGACCAAATTGGGAAAATAGGGAATCGGGTCGGTCAGATTGACGATCAACGTCCGCTCATCGGGCGTTTCGAGCCCGCCTAACTGATCAAACGCCACCAACACCCCGTGCGTCCGCTCGGTTTCCGGATCGGCCACCGGTGTCCGGAGCGCGGCGCTGAAGGATCGACGAGTCGTCTCGCCGTCCCAATCGACTTGGCCGTCCTCACCGAGTTGAGCGATGTCGACGACATAGACGAAGGCTTCGGCCCATTCCCCCTCGATTCCCGGGTTGGTTTTCCGCTGCCGATCCGTCGGTTCGGGCGGTTTACGAATTTCTCGCAAGGTTCCGTACAGGACCGTGCCCCGCGGGTAATTCTGATAACTGCCGGGCCCACCCGGGACATCGCCCGGCCGATCCCACAACTCGACTTCGACCCGATCCCCGATCTCGACCGTTCCCTCGTTGTACGCTCGCGCGAACGGCACCGAATGAAGATGGAAGGCGTATTCCGAAGCGGTGGCCGGGTGCAGCACCCGTTGCCAGGACCAAGCGAAATCCTGGCTGGTGACCGGCGTCCCATCGCTCCAACGCACCCCTTCTCGGAGCCGGAAGGTGTAGCGTTTATTGTCACCGCTCACCTCGAACGACTCCGCCATGCCGGGTTGGGGAGTCATCCCCTGCAACCCGGTAACCGGGTCCGGATCGCCCTCGGGCATCATCCGTAGCAGACCCTCGAACAGCTCGAACAGGATTCGACCTTCGACGCTGCCGGTCGCCCGTGCCGGATCGAGCGTTTTCGCATCGGAGCCGGACTGCAGGCTGAACTCCGCCGGTGGCAGCGATTCGAAAAACGACGCCCAGCCCAGGGCGCCGAGCACCGCGACGAAAGCGATCGACAAAAAGGCCTTGCGGGCTTCAGGTGACACGGCGGAGGCTCCCCGGGCGAGGGTGTCGAATGATGACGAAAACGCGGAAAACGCTGACTCACTAGCTCACTAGCTCAGTAAATGTTCTTTTCTACGTCGTCCTCTTCGGTTTGGGCCAACTGATTTTTGACGGCTTGACGGACTTCGCGATTGGCGATCTCCGCCTGCAACTTGGCAATCGCCGCGGCGACCGGCATCGTGCCCAGATCGCCGTCGATCCGATCACGCAGCGCGATCGTACCGGCCTCGGCCTCCTTCGGGCCAACGACCGCCATGTAGTTGACCAGATCGAGCTGGGCATCACGAATTTTGGCCTGCACCTTGCCGTCGCGGGAATCGACCGTGGCTTTCAAGCCGGCCTCTTCCAATTGCCTCCCGACCGCCATCGCGTAGTCGAGCGACTTGTCGGACAGCGGCAGGACCCGAATCTGTTCGGGCGACAACCACATCGGGAAGGCGCCGGCGAAATGCTCGATCAGCATGCCGGTGAAACGTTCCAGCGATCCGAACGGGGCTCGATGGATCATGACCGGCCGATGGGCTTCATTGTCCATCCCCTTGTACTCCAGCCGAAACCTTTCCGGCAGGTTGTAATCGAGCTGCACCGTCCCCAATTGCCAGGATCGACCGATGCAGTCACGGACCATGAAGTCCGCCTTGGGTCCATAAAAAGCGGCCTCGCCCGGCTGCTCATTGAATTCCAGCCCACTATCGCGAAGCACGCCGCGGAGCGCACCTTCGGCCCGGTCCCAATTCGATTCGCTGCCCACGTACTTGTCGCTGTCCCGGTCACGGAGACTCAATTGCACTCGATAGTCGCTCAGCCCGACCGACTCGAGGACGAACTTGGTCAATTCGATCGTCGCCCGAAACTCCTGCTCCACCTGATCCGCGGTACAGAAAATGTGTGCGTCGTCCTGGGTCAAACCGCGGACGCGAAGCATGCCGTTCAACTCCCCGGTCTGCTCGTGCCGGTAAACGGTACCGAACTCGAACAGCCGCAGCGGCAACTGCCGATAGGATCTCGGTTGGGCTTTGAAGATATGGCAGTGGTGGGGGCAGTTCATCGGCTTGACGAGGTAGCGTTCATGAGCCGCCTGCCAGTCGTGCAACACCGCCCGCCGGGCTTCCGCCGAGGCCGACGGCTGATAGCCGGGCAGCAGCACACCCAGCACCTCAGCGGCGGCCATCAATTTGTCTTCTTCGTCGCGGGTCAACGTCCCGAGCTCCAAACGGCGGCTCCAGGCGTCGAGCAGCCCGCCGGCTTCGCTGCCGAAGAGCGGCGGAAATTGGCTGTCTCGGTAATAGGGGAAGTGCCCGCTCGTCTCGTACAACTCGACCCGCCCCAGATGGGGGCTATAAACCGGATCGTAACCTCGCCCCAGCAACTCCTTGCGGAGAAAATCTTCCAAGGTGACCCGGACTCGAGCCCCCTTTGGCAACCACAGGCAAAGCCCCTGGCCGACCTCTGGATGGATCGCAAACAGGCCATGCTTTTTTCCGAGCACCCGGTGGTCCCGGCGCTTGGCCTCCTCGATCTGCTCCAGGTAGGCGTCGAGCTCGGCTTTGTCGAAAAAAGCCGTCCCGTAGAGACGCTGCAATTGGCGTCCCGATGCGTCCCCCTTCCAGTAAGCACCCGCGACACTCAACAATTTGACGGCCTTGATCCGGCCGGCATCGGGGATGTGCGGGCCCCGGCAGAGGTCGACGAATTCGCCTTGGCGGTAAATGCTGACCGTACCCTGATCGGCTAATCCCGTGTCGATGTGTTCGACCTTGAGGTCCTGCCGCAGGTCCTGGCACAATTGCCGTGCCTCATCCCGTGGCAAAACGACCCGTTCGAACGGCTCCTTTTCCTTGATGATCTTCTTCATCTCCGCCTCGATCCGCGGAAAATCGTCTTCGCTGATCTTCTCGGCCAAATCGAAGTCGTAGTAGAAACCGCCCGAGGTGGTCGGCCCGAAGGCGAGCGACACGCCCGCATACAGCCGCATGACGGCGCGGGCCATGACGTGAGCCGCGGAGTGCCGCAACACGTCCAACGCCTCCCGGTCACGACTGGTCAACAGCTTCAACGACAACGGCTCCTCACCAACTGCCGAGCCACCGTCCGCTGCCAACTCGCCCAACGACCGGTTGGCATCGACCACCTTCCCCGCGACCTCGGCCGCGACCACCGCCCGCGCCAAGCCCTGGCTGATTCCGGCCGCGATCGCCAGCGGGGTCGTCTCGGCCGGATGAGCGTGAATCGTTCCGTCCGGTAAACGGACTCGAACGGGGGCATCGGCCAGCGGTAAAACGTTCGACATCGCGATCGGTCCTGTTTCTCATTTGCCAAGGGATACCGCCGACACGAAGGGCGGTTTCTTCAACGATAACGATTAACGCTTGATCGACCAATGCCGGAAGGGAGGCACCGCTGGCCAGCCCAGCAAATCCGACGAACGACTGGCCTGTTCGACTCGGGTGGCATCCCGAATCATCCGGCCGACGGATCGGTTAAACTGACGGTCCGCGGGCGTCCCATCCGCCGGGAGGTGCCCGGCCGCTACACGGATCGGACAATCCCCCGACCTGCCCGTTCAACCTCGGTCGATTCACACGCCCCGTCGGCACGGCACGCTCCTCACGGGGCCGCCGATTCGCCTTTCGGGACTCACCCCAACCTTCGCTTTTCCGGAATCTCGCCATGCCACTACCCAGTCGCGATCGACACGTCTCCCGCCGCGTGATGCTCACCGGCCTCGCCACCGGCATTGCTGCCGCCACCCTGACACGTGACGGGTTTGCGGCCCAGCCGGCCGCACCGACCCCGCTGAAGCTGGGCCTGGTGACCTACAATTGGGGCAAGGATTGGGACATCGAGGAGTTGATCCGAAACTGTTCGCTGGCCCAGTTTACCGGCGTGGAACTGCGGAGCACCCACCGCCATGGGGTTGAGATTTCACTCAGCCCCGCCGAACGCGAAGAGGTTCGCAAACGGTTCGCCGATAGTGATGTCGAACTGATGGGCCTGGGAAGTGCCTGTGAATACCACGCGGCCGACCCCGCGGTGGTTCGAAAAAATGTCGCCGAAACGAAGGAATTCATCCACCTTTGCCACGACGTCGGGGCGAGCGGAGTCAAGGTTCGTCCGAACGGGTTGCCGCGTGGCGTGCCGATCGAGAAGACGCTCCATCAGATCGGCAAGGCACTCAACGAGGTCGCCGCGTACGGGGCCGACTACGGGGTCCAAATCCGTTTGGAAGTTCATGGCCAAGGCACCGCCGAGCTACCGAACATCAAGACGATCATGGATGTCGCCGACCACCCGGGGAATGTCGTCTGCTGGAACTGCAATCCTCAAGACTTGCAGGGCGAAGGCTTCGATCACAATTACGACTTGGTCAAAGACCGGATGGGCACCGTCCACATCCACGATTTGCGCAAAGCGAATTACCCCTGGCAAGCCCTGTTCGACCGCCTGAAGGTCTGTGACGCGCCCGGGTTCACGGGTTGGACGCTGATCGAGGAAGGGGCGATTCCTGCGGACATTCCCGCCGCCATGCAGGAAAACCGTTTGATCTGGGAACAACTGAGCAAAGTTTGACCCAACACCCCACCCTACTTCAACTTCTCGCCAAGACATGACCATTCTCCTCGTTCGACATCGCTGGGCCCAACCGCTCGCTCGGCTCTCCCTGCCCGTTCTGCTCGCCTGGTTCGCCTTGGTTACCGGGCCGGAGCTCACTTCGGTTCGCGGCCAACCTACTGTTCCCAACAGGCAGCCGAACATCCTGTGGATCTCGAGCGAGGATCACGGCCAGGAAATGGGGTGCTATGGCGATCCGCTCGCGGATACCCCGAAAGTCGACGGTTTAGCGGCCCGGGGGCTGATCTACCGGCACGTCTGGTCCAACGCGCCGGTCTGTGCCCCGGCTAGGACGACGATCATTTCCGGCATGTACCCGCCGAGCCTGGGTGCCGAAGACATGCGCAGCCATGTCGCGATGCCGCCCGGCACCATGATGTTCCCTCAGCGAATGCGTCAAGCCGGCTATTATTGCACGAACAACAGCAAGGAAGATTACAACCTGGCGGCCCCCCGAGACCTGTGGGACGAATCTTCGCGGACGGCCCATTACAAGAATCGCGGCGCCGACCAACCCTTCTTCGCCGTATTCAATTCGACGGTCAGCCACGAAAGTGCGATCCGCAACTTTCGCGGGGAGCCGAACCACGATCCAGCCGCCATGCGGGTCCCCGTCTACCATCCCGATTCGCCGATCTCGCGACGGGATTGGGCGATCTACTACGACACCGTCTCCGCCGCCGACGCGATCGCGGGCCAGCGGTTGCAAGAACTGGAAGAGGCCGGGTTGGCGGATTCGACGATCGTCTTTTATTGGGGCGATCATGGCTCGGGCATGCCGAGGTTCAAGCGTTGGCCGTCCGACTCGGGCTTGCGAGTCCCGTTGATCGTGTACATCCCCGAGTCCTTTGCCCACCTGAGGCCGGCCGATTACGTGCCCGGCGGCACTTCCGAACGTCCGATCGGCTTTGTCGATTTCGCCCCGACGATGCTCAGTCTGATCGGGGTGCGGCCCCCCGACTGGATGCAGGGGCACGCTTTTCTCGGGGCCCATGCTGAACAGGGCCCTGAATACCTGTTCGGCTTCCGAGGCCGGATGGACGAGCGGGTTGACTTGGTCCGGAGTGTCTCGGACGGACGTTACGTCTACTTGCGAAATTACATGCCCCACCTCTCGCAAGGCCAACACGTGACCTATCAGATGGAGACGCCGACAACACGGCATTGGCGAGAGCTTTTTGATCAAGGCCGATTGAACGCCGCCCAATCCCGGTTCTGGCAAGTTCCGAAAGATCCCGAGGAGCTGTACGACCTGCAGAGCGATCCGGATGAAGTGACCAATTTGGCCAAATCGCCGGGGCATCAAGCGACGTTGCAAACACTGCGGGCCGCGCTCCGCGATCACACCCTGCGAATTCGAGACATCGGCTTCATCCCCGAAGGCGAACGATTCCGCATGGCGGGTAACCAGGCGCCTTGGGAATTGGGACAAGCCCCCGACCGCTACCCGCTCGAGGCGGTCTTAGCAGCCGCTGAAATCGCCTCGTCCATCGACGTCAGCACCCCCGCGACGCTGGGACAGCTGGACGAGTACACGCGATCTGATCATCCCGTCCTGCGCTATTGGGGCACGCTCGGCGTGTTGATGCGAGGGGAACCCGCCGTCGCACCCCGCGGCCGGCGTTGGCTGGAATTGCTGCGGGACCCATCACCCTCCGTCCGCGTCGTCGCCGCGGAGAGTCTGGCCCGTTTCGGCACGGAGGCGGAACAGGCCGCCGCCATCGAAACGTTACTCGTCCTAGCCGACTGGTCGAAGCATGATGTCTTCACCTCGATGACCGCGTTGGCAGCCCTGGAAACTCTGGAGGATCGGCTACCCGACCTCGCTCCGGCGCTGGCCCAATTGCCCAGCACCGGACCGACACCTCACAATCGCTACGCTTCCTACGTGCCACGGCTGCTGGATCGGCTGAAGACGCTGGCGACCGCGGAGCGGTGAATCCCACCGACCACGAGCGGGCTATCCGACGCGCGGGAATCCTACGTACCGACCGAATGAGCCGACGATCGTGATCGGGGGGAGCGGAAAACGCCGGAATCAGCCGGCGGTGGACTGAAGCAATTTCTCGCAGCGCTGCGGCGATACCTTGACGCTCGTCCCCAGCGGCTGCGCGAACAGGCTGACCCGCAACTCCTCCATCAACCAGCGATACTCGTGCTCGGCCAACTCGTCCGCCGCAAGCTCGTCCGCTGGCCGTTTGGCCAACCAGCGACACCACAAGTCTTGGACGACCCGCATCGATTCGGTATCTCGGGACACGCCACCGGCGCGATACTTTTCCAACCGATAAGCGATCGCCTGGAAGTACCGCGGGTAGTGACGCAGCCACTCCCAGGGCGTGCCCGACAGGAAGCCCGCGCGCGTCAAACCTTCCACCTGAAGTCGGACATCCTCGACGATTCCCGAGCGATCTTGGGACGGCAATCCTTCCCATTGCCGCCTCGCCTGATGAAAGGCTTCCGCGAAGGCGGGCAACCAGGGTCCGATTTCACACGCCGCCTCGGCGATCCGGCGGCTCCGCTGTGCCACCAATTCCTTAAACGCCTCGCGTGTCCTGATCTCGCCCGTGCCTTCCACGAATGCCCGTCGGGCGAGCAGATCGATGAACGCCTGTTCGATCGTCGCGACAGGCAGCACGGGAGCCAGTTTCATCTTTGCCAGATCCCAACCCGGTAGGTGCCGGACCTGCGATCGCAATTCCTTCTGCTGCGTCAACGCGAAGAGGCGGACCAGACCTCGTCGATGCTGCCGCTCCGCCATCGCCCGATCCGCGAACAGGCGGGTTTGCACCGAAGTCGCCTCGTCGCAAAACGCGGGGAATTGAGCAACCCGAACGCCACCACGAACCCGGACCACCTGTTCGGGAAGCACTTCCGGCTCGAAATCGGTCAACCCTGACCGCTGCCAATCCGCCGCCTCCTCGACCGGCGTTTCCGGTTCCTCCACCGCCTCGATCCCGGCTTCCGCCCGCGCTTGCTCCACGCCGCGAGTTTGCGTGATCGTGCGGCCCTCATCGTCGACCACCCGAACGAGGAACTCGAAATGGGCGGGTAATTTGTCTCGAGCAAAGTCCTCGGGCGTGATCCGCGTCTGAGCTTCGCGTGACAGCACCTCACAGACCGTCGCCATGAAAGGGACTTGGCCTTGGCGGTCCGACAATTCCGCCACCACCTTGTTGACGACGTCGGCGGCGGGAACAAGGTTCCGACGAAGTCGCTTGGGAAGCGACTTGATCATCGCCAGTAACTTCGCATCCAACAGTCCCGGCACCAACCAACCCAAACGGTCGTCGCTGATTTGAGCGAGCGCCGAACGGTGAACGGTGACACGGATACCGTCCTCCTCGTCACCCGGTTCGAACCGATAATCGAGCGGCAAGCGGGTTTCGCCGATGACCAGTTCATCCGGAAATTCGGCCGGCGGCAGCGACTTGCAGGCTTCGGGAACCAGTTCCTCGGGGCGCATGAACGGACACGGAAAGTCAGGCTCGGCCGCCGAGTCGATCTGCGGATCGACAGGCGGCGGGGACTCCAACCAGGCCGCTACATCACCCGGATCCTTCAACGTCCGAGTCCAAGCGGGGGGCGGCCAGTCCCGATCGTACTTTTCCAATCGGACGCGGTCGCAGACGAATTCGGGCAACCGGGTCGCATAGAAGTCGCGCACGGTCAGCGGATCGATGACCAAATCGCGACGGCGAGTCTTGGCCGCCAAATCACCGATCCAGCCCGCCAATTGGCGATTGAAGCGGACCGAACGGGCGGTGGTCGGCAATTCGTCGCCGACCAAGCCTTCCTCGATCAGCAGTTCGCGGGCCGTTCCCGGGTCGATCGGCGCAAGCGGCAGGCGGCGTCGACTGACGATCGGCAGCCCGAACAGGCTGACCTGCTCGTAGCACATCGCCGCCCCCGCTTTGGAACTCCAGTGCGGATCGCTGTAGTTCCGTTTCACCAAATGGCCGGCCAACGGTTCGATCCATTCGGGCTGAACGGCCGCCACCGTCCTGGCGAATAACCGGGACGTTTCGACCAATTCCCCGGCGACAATCCACTTCGGCTTGGCGGCGAACACCCCGCTCCCCGGCCACAACTGCAACTTCAAACCTCCCGCACCGGTGTACTCCCGCTGGTCCCCCGCCATCGCGACGCCGGTCAGCAGGCCGGTCAACAGCGCCTGATGCAGGGTCGCGTAACGGCCCGCGTCGATCACCTGATCCTCATCCTCGCTAAATCGGACCTGCCCGATCGAACGGCCCTTCGCCGAACGGCGACCTTCCGTCCCGATCCCGCCGGCTAATTCGCGCAATTGTCGATAAACGTCTCCCCACTCCCGCATCCGCTGAGGGGACAGGAAGTTGGCCCGGCAAACTCGGTCCAAACGGCTGCGGCTGACCGCGTCCCGCTGCTGGTGGTAGAACCGCCACAACTTCAGGTAACTGAGGAAATCGCTGCGGGGATGGAGAAACTTGGCCTGTGCTTGGTCCGCCGCCTCCCGGCGATCCGGCGGCCGCTCGCGGGGATCCTGGATCTCCAGCGCCGCGGCGATCACCAAGACCTCCGGCAACACGCCGAACTCATCTCCCGCCAAAATCATGCGACCCACGCGTGGGTCGACAGGCAACCGCCCCAGCCGACGGCCGAGTTCGGTCAGCCGATCGAACTCATCGACCGCCCCCAGCTCTCTCAGCGTCCGGTAGCCCTGACGAATCGCATCGGGCCGAGGCGGATCGATGAAGGGGAACTCGTGGATGTCACCGAGTTTTAGGCAGAGCGTTTGCAGGATGACAGCGGCCAAGTTCGTCCGCCGCAGTTCGGGGGTCGTGAACGGATCCCGCGACTCATAATCGGACTCGGAGTAGAGCCGCACGCAGATGCCCGGCGCCACCCGTCCGCAGCGGCCGGCCCGCTGGTCACAACTCGCCCGACTGACCGCCTCGATCGGCAACCGTTGCACCCGACTGCGGGGGCTGTAGCGGCTGATTCGAGCAGTCCCCGAATCGACCACGTAGCGAATCCCCGGAACGGTCAAAGAGGACTCGGCGACGTTGGTCGCAAAAACGATGCGCCGCAGTTGGCCCGTGGGATGAAAAATCCGCTGCTGCTCCGCTTGGGGCAGCCGCGCGTAAAGCGGCAACAGATCAACGCGACCGTCGAGTCCCAAGCGTTTGAAGTGACCGGCAGCCCGGTGGGAAACCTCTCGGATGTCTCGCTCGGTCGGCAAGAAAACCAAAATGTCGCCCGACCCGACGCGAACGAGTTGATCGATCCCCGCGATCACGTGCCGTGGCAAATCACAATCGTCGTAATCGTCCTCCGCCGTCGCGACGTCCGTCCACGGCAGATAACGGAGTTCCACCGGAAACCCGCGTCCCTCCACGGTGACGATCGGCGCCGGGCGACCGGCGTCCGCGAAATGGGCGGCGAAGCGCCCCGCGTCGATCGTCGCCGAGGTGACGATCACCCGCAACTCCGGTCGGCGATCGATCAGCCTGCGAAGATAACCGAGCAAAAAATCGATGTTCAGCGAACGCTCGTGCGCCTCGTCGATGATGATCGCGTCATAAGCCCGCAGGTCCCGATCCGACTGGGTTTCGGCCAGCAAGATGCCGTCCGTCATCAGCTTGACCAACGTCTGATCGGACGTCTGATCGCCGAAGCGAATCTTGTAGGCCACGCGGGAATCGCCAACGGTATCGAGTTCCTCCGCCAACCGCGCCGCGATGCTTCGCGCCGCCAATCGCCGCGGTTGGGTATGTCCGATCATCCCGGCTCGCCCCAGTCCCGCTTCGAGACAAAATTTGGGTAACTGGGTACTCTTGCCACTGCCGGTCTCGCCACAAACGACCAGCACGCGATGTTCGGAAATCATCCGCACGAGCGTCTCGCGTTGGGCCACGATCGGCAGGTCGTCGGGATATTCGAGCGCGGGAATCGATACGATGCGTTGGCCTGGCGGCACGGTACGAGATCCTGAGGGGTTCACGATGACGGTCCGAATCGCGGCAAACCCCAGCCGATCATCTCGGTCACGACGTTCAACGGACCAGATTCCCGTCCAGGTGCGCCGTGTCGTCGGCGGCATCCACTTCGGTATCCAGCAGGTTGTTGGTGATCATCAACGCTTCCCCGCCGGTGACCCGAATCGCCACGGAACGCCGCTCGTCTCCGACGGCGGGCCGGTCGTCTCGGATCAGGCAGCCCGAAACGCGACTGTGGGAAACGTCTTTCAGCCACAGCCCGACGCCGTCACAGTCCAAGATCGTGCAATCGGTGAGGTTGATCCGGCGACAACCTTCGACCAGCACCCCCGCCGGGTTCCGCCACACGTTGGTCACGTGCAAGCCGCTGATGGTGCTGTCTTCGCAATCTCGGAAGACGACCGAATTGTTCGCGTCGGCGGTGTTGCCGTAGTCGTACCGCGGGTTGCGGTCGAGATTGTTGCCGGCCATCACGACCGCGGAACAGGATTCGACCAACAGGTTGTGGCGATAGCCTTGCCAAAAGGTGTTGCCGGTGATCGCCACGCCACGACATTCCCGCAGGTGCAGATTGACCTGCACGTCACTCAGCACGTTGCCGACGATCGTCACATTTCCCTCGCGGACCCGAGGCAATCGCTCGGTCGGGTCGCTGTTGCCGATGATCCGGATGTTGGCCGAATCGGGCGAAGGGTTGTTGTGCTGGATCGTGCAGCCCGTGATCGCGACCTCGGCCGTTCCGTAACGGCTGCCGCGGCAATCGATCAGCACGTTGGCGGTCGCGTCCCCCTGCGGACTCATGTTGCTTTCCAAATCACAACCGGCGATCTGGATATTGCGAACGTTCCCGCCCACGGAGACGATCCCGCCGCCGCCGTTGTAGCTGATGTGGCAATTGACGATGTTGGACTGATGCAGGTTGACCTGATCATAAAAAACACCGACGCCACGGTTCTGGTAGATGTGGCATTCCGACAAAATCACGTTGCGGTTGTTGTCAGCCAACCGGACCCCATGAAGCAAATCGCGCAGGTGCAACCGCGATAACGTCAACTGCATCGTGCCACTGGCCTCAATGCCGGAGGCCTCGGGATGCTTGCCGACGATCGCTAGGCCATCGACCAACGGCATCCGCTGGCGCTGCCAAACTTCGTCGGAAAACTTCTCGGGGTCGGCAGACGCGAAATGGGTTCCCACGATTCGGATCGCGGGTCCGGCCGCAGCCATTTCGATCCGCGCCACGCCGGCCGCAGACAACGCGACGTAGCCGACCCGCTGCAAATCGACGACGATCGGGCGGGTGATCCGATAGACCCCCTTGGAAAACTCGATTCGCCCGACCCCAGAATCGACGGCCCGCTGAATCGCGTCCGAGTCATCGGCCAATCCGTCACCCACGGCACCAAAACGTCGGCAATCACCTGCCGCCAAGCCACCCGCCGTCACTTCGTCCCCGGAAGCCTCCGACGCCGCGGCAACCGGCGGCTGGGCCGACGCGGGGGAAACCGCCCATGCCAACGCCAGGCCGACTAGGACCAAACAGGAAGGCAAGCGACGGGGGTTCGAGCGGGTTGTCATGGCTTATTCCGTCATGGGAAGGCGGGGATGGGGCGGGCAGAGGCGAGCATAATCCGGCCGAGCCACAGCCGCGAGATTCATTCGTAGTGGAAGACCAGTGGCGCATCGATTTCGGGATGCAGGCTGGCGTGGACAGGGCACTTCCCCGCAGCCGCTTCCAACCGGTCGCGGTCCGACTGCTCGGGGACGGCCGCGGCTGATACCCAAATCTCTGTCCGCAACGACGCGATCCGTCGGACCGGACGCTGCGCCATTTCTTTGATCACCTTCACCCGCATTCCGGACAAGTCGATGTCGTGCCGCTGGGCCACCAACCCCATGGTCGTCAGCACACACGTTCCCAGCGCGGTGGCGACCAAATCGGTCGGCGAAAATTCCGCCCCGCTCCCGCCGTTGTCCGCCGGGGCATCGGTGACGACGACTGACCCACTGGGCCCGTGGGTGGCCGAGCAACGCAGGCTGCCAGAGTAAATGGCCGTGATTTCGACAGACATACCAAACGGACTCCGATAGGAACGCGGGTCAAATGAAGGGCAACAGCTTGCGGCGGAACAGCCTTCCGACCGGAAGCGACCAAGGCCGAAGGTAGGCGGGGCACTCCGCAGCAGGGTTCAGCAACCGATCCGACGTTCCAACTCAGCCCCCAATTCGTCGATCTTGATGCGGTCTTGCTGCAGCGTGTCCCGATCTCGCAGGGTGACCGTACGATCCTTAAGCGACTCGCCATCGACGGTGATGCAATACGGAGTACCCGCCTCGTCCTGACGGCGATACCGTCGTCCGACCGCACCCTTCTCGTCGTAATCGACCGCCATTTTGCGTTTCAGTTCCCCGTAGATTTCACCGGCCAATTCCGGCATCCCGTCCTTTTTGACGAGCGGAAAGATCGCCGCTTTGACGGGCGCCAAGCGGGGATGGAATCGCATCACCACCCGCTTCTTCAGTTGGCCATTTTCGTCGGGGGCCTCGTCGACGTCGTAGGCATCACAAAGGAACGCCAAGGCCGCGCGGTCAGCCCCCGCCGAGGGCTCGATCACGTGGGGAACGAAGCGTTCGCCTGTCAGGTCGTCGCGGTAGGTCAAATCGCGACCACTGCCGCGATGCCGAGGCTTGCCGTGCTCATCCCGCTCGACCACCATCGGATCAGTCGTCGGATCGAGTTTCCCCTCCATATGGCTGCGGAGGTCAAAATCGCCGCGGTGCGCGACCCCTTCTAGCTCTCCGTATTCCCCTTCAGCCAAAAACGGGAACGCGTACTCGATGTCGGCGGTTCCGACGCTGTAATGCGCCAATTCTGCCACATCGTGCTCACGCATTTGCAACGCGCCCTCGGCCAACCCCAGCGACGTGTACCAAGCCAATCGGCGGTCCCGCCAATATCGGTACCATTCCTGAGAGTCCCCCGGATGGCAAAAGAACTCGATCTCCATCTGTTCGAACTCGCGCGACCGGAAAGTGAAATTACGCGGGGTGATCTCGTTCCGAAAACTCTTGCCGATCTGGGCGATGCCGAACGGCAACCCGACCCGCGTGCTGTCGAGCACGTTCTTGAAATTGACAAAGATCCCCTGCGCGGTTTCCGGACGCAAAAAGGCATAATCGCTTTCGCCCCCTAACGCCCCGAGCGTCGTTTTGAACATCAGGTTGAACTCACGCGGGGGCGTCAGCGTTCCGAGTTCCTTGGCGTCGGGGCCGAGAACCCGTTCGAACTCGTCGACCCGATCCAGCGTGGTGCTGGGGCCGTCGAAAGCCAACGAATCTGCGTCCTTGGGACGCAATTTGAAAAACTTCAACGCCCGCCGTTGGACCTCCTCCTGCTCTTGCTCCGCCTCGGCCAAGGTCGTGACGAAGATCTTCGCATCTCGAAATTCGACCCAACGTCCCCGTACCTGGTCGTGCCGGTACCGCTTTTTGCTCTCCCGACAATCGACCATGTAGTCATGAAACATGTCGAAGTGGCCGCTGCATTTCCAGATCTGCGGGTGCATGATGATGGTGGAATCGAGCCCGACCATTTCGTAGGTCGCCGGGGCCCCCGCAGGAACTCGCAGCTCATTATGGCCGCGAACCATGTCCAGCCACCATGCTTCCTTTAGGTTCCGCTTCAGTTCGACGCCCAGGGGGCCGTAGTCCCAAAACCCCTGCAAACCTCCGTAGATTTCACTCGATTGAAACAAAAAGCCCCGGCGTTTGCAGAGCGAAACGATATCTTCCATCAATGCCATGTCGGACCAGAATTCGGAACCAGGGATCGGAACAAAAGGCGGCAGGCGACGGATCGCCGAAAGCCCCCGGATCGCCCGCAGACCCCCGGGGAGGCCCAATCGGATTCGGCCCGACGCGCACGCCTCAGCCGCCAAGTTTAGGCGGTGTCGCCCGAACCGGGTATAGCCATCCGCCCGGCGTCCGCCAGATCTGCTGAGCGTGCCAGTCAGTTCTCTGACGCGAATCGGCTCGCGACCAGCCGATCATCGGATCGAATCAGGTCCGATCGCCGGCAGGACATCAGGCAACCGTCCACTCCCAGGACGCCCGAAGTTCAGTCGTTATCTGCCAGCAGGTCTTCTCCGTAGCCGGGAGGAAAAGGACTTTCTTCATCGCCCAGTTCCCTCAACCCGGAGGGTCTCGCGTCGGAAGGCTCGACACCTTCGGGAGTCCGCCGGCGGTTTTCGGGTGCCCGCTTTGGGCTTTCGCGTGTCCGCTGTGGTCGGCCCTCGCGAGCGGGCTCGAGATTCTTCGGAGCGTCAGCCGCGGTCGGAGGCAACAGCCCGAAATGTTTCAGCCACTCGTCGACGACGATCGGGGTTTCGACCTCGCGCTGCCCCGCCGACAGGTCCGGTTGCCGATCGCGGCGGTCTCCGTTCGCGGGGGAAGGCCAAGGGATGGCCAGCAGCAGGCGATCGTCGAGCAGCGAGTCGAGCCATCGCTGCGAATCGAAAGAACGCGCACCGGCGCGACGGGCCGCCGAGCGTAATCGCCGGTCTGACGTCACGACCGTCAGCCTTTTGGCGGCCGGGTGACCCGCGATCAGTTCCTCGATCAGATCGTCCGCTTCGTCGTGATCGACCGCAAACCGAACTTCGAGGCCCTGATAGGACTGACGCGAATCGCCGCGACCGACCGCTCCGGGACGTGCGTCGAACACGACACACGTTTCCCGGACCAACCGATCATCCAAATGGGCGAGCAGCCGATCGATCAGCAGTCGCCGTTCGGCTCTCAGCCACCCGGTCGGGTCTGCCCGCCGCGGTGGCGCGGTCGGCGCGATCACGTTGTACCCGTCGATCAAGATCAGCATCCTGGAATTCTATGCCGTTGGGGACACATTTCCAAACTGACCGATCGTCGCTCGACGGGACGGTGCCCGCCGGATCAGGCACCGAACTCGGCCCGGCGCCGGCCCAACTGCTCCTGCAGGCGGCTGACGATCGCGCTGTGCATCTGGCTAACCCGTGATTCGGACAGATCGAGCGTAGCGCCGATCTCCTTCATGGTCAGCTCTTCATAATAATAAAGGATAATGATCAATCGCTCGTTGCGATTCAGACCCTTGGTGACCATCCGCATCAGGTCGGTCTTTTGGACCCGCCGAGTCGGGTCCTCACCCTTCTTGTCTTCGAGGACATCGATTTCTCGGACGTCCTTGTAACTGTCGGTCTCGTACCATTTCTTATTCAGCGAAACCAACCCGACCGCGTTGGCCTCCTGCTGCATCTTCTCGAGCTCCGCCAGCGGGATCTCCATGTGAGCAGAGAGTTCCTGATCGGTCGGCGCCCGGCCGAACTTCGTCTCCAGCTGCTTCTTGGCTTCATTCAGCTTGCTCGCCTTGCTCCGTACCAGGCGCGGCACCCAGTCCATCGTGCGGAGTTCGTCCAGCATCGCGCCCCGGATACGGGGAACGCAATAGGTTTCGAACTTCACTCCCCGCTCGAGATCGAACGCGTCGATCGCGTCGAGCAGGCCAAAGATGCCGGCGCTGACCAGGTCGTCCAACTCGACGCCGTCGGGCAACCGCTGCCAGATCTTTTCGCCGTTGTACCGAACCAAGGGCATGTAACGTTCGACCAACCGATTGCGCAACGACTCCCGATCGGGCGAATCCTTGGGCAGCTCGCGATAAGTGGCCCAAACTTGTTGAATCTCTTCGTCGGGCATAACTGTCGTTGCCATCCAATCCTCCGTGATCAAACGCTTTTCCGATTCGAAGCCCATCTTGGGCTTCTTTTTGATTCACTGACCGAACTCGCCGGGAGATCCGATCAGGTCCGTGCTGCGGCTTGATTCGTATCGGCCTGGGAAGGGCTGGGAATTAAGCTTTTTTTCACGGAAAATTCCCCCCAACCTACCGGCAGGGGACTACCACATCCGCTCAAGCTGCCTGACGACGGACCGAAACGCTCAGCGGCACCGCCAAGACAGGGTTGAAGAGCAGGTTGCTCACCAACGTTTCCCGATCCGCCGGCTCGATGTCGTCCGGCACCTGTTGCCCGGTCGTCAAATAACTGATCGCCAACTCCCGGCCGGCCAAGGCCCCCAGCACACCCGCCAATTGCGGCGTCTCGTCCAACTTGGTCAGGATCGTGGCGGTCGGCCGGACCGCCGCGAACCCCTCCAAAATGCCGAGGATCGTCTCGCGACTGCTGGTAGCACTGAGTACCAAATGGGTCTCGTTGGGCCCCGCGGAATCCAACATTTGCTTCAACTGTTGGATCCGAGATTCGCTCCGAGGGCTGCGGCCGACCGTGTCGACCAACACCAAATCGGCGGCACTCAACCGTTCCAGGGCACCACGCATCTCTCCGGGGTCCTGAACCACCTCCATCGGCAAGCCCATCACATCTGCGTAGGCCTGCAACTGATCGACCGCCGCGATCCGAAAGGTATCGACCGTCAGCAACGCGACGTTCCGGCGTGATTCGAAACGGAACCCCGCGGCCAACTTGGCGATCGTCGTCGTCTTCCCAACCCCGGTAGGGCCGACCAACGCCACGACACGGCGTTCGCCAGGGGGGCATTGGATCGGACCGGCGATGCGGATCCCGCGGGCGACCGTCTGTCGCAATCCGTCGATCCATTGGCCCGGTTCGACCCCGTTGGACAGCGTGGAACCGAGCGAGTAAGTCTCCTCGATCCAACGGTTCGCGAGTTGGCCCTCGACACCCGCTAGGGTCAACAGGTCTCGCAGGTCTTGCAACTCCAACGGATACCCGAAACGTGTCGAGAGTCGATCTGTCGCCCGATTCTCGGGCCGCGGCCCGGTCGGCGTCGCCTCCGCTCGGATCCCGGCCGTCACTTCGACCGATGTTCTGCCCAGCCAACCCATCCAGCCCTCTCGGACCTGACGTGTGTGCAAAACCGAAGCGTCATCCCCCAATTCTCGGCGGATGTCGTCCAACGCTTCCTGCAAGCTAGCGGCGCGGAATGTTTGGATCTGCATGTTTCGATCGGTGATGGCCGGGGGATGATAATCGGGAGGACGGTGGTTGAAAAAAGATCGTTTGCTTCTAAATGGTCGCTTCGGATTCGTTCACTACCGCGTGCGACTCGATCGGCGTGTCCGCCGTCACCTCATCGAACGACAGGACCACGACCCCGGGCATCCGGGGGGCAGTCAACTGCCGGACCGCGGGACGCACCCGCGGGGAAACCAACAACACGGGCGGATGCCCGCGACCGATCAGTTCCTTAACGCTTTTTTCGATCCCTTCGCAAGCCTGTTCCCGAACTCCGGGTGCCGGCCTCACGGAAAGACCTCGCTCCCCCGGTTCGACCTCGGAAGCGAGCCGTTCCTCCAAGCCCGGGTCGATCGTAACGACATGCAAGATCCCCTGCGAATCGCGATACCTGCCGCTGATGGTGCGAGCCAACCGTTGCCGCACGGCCTCTACCAAGGCGTACGGCTCCGCCGACTTCACCGCCCGGTCGCCGAGCGTCTCCAAGATCACGCCCAGTTGCCGAATCGGCACATCCTCCCGGAGCAACCACTGCAAAACCAGTTGAACCTCGGACAGCTTCAGCACATCCGGAATCAATTCGTCAACGACCGTCGGCGACACCCGACGCAGTTCGTCGATCAGCTGCTTCGTCGCATCCCGCGTCAACAGCTCTTCCGCGTGCCTTCGCACGATCTCGCGGAGATGTCGAACGATGACGGCCCCGGGCGAGAGCGTCTCGTAGCCGTAAATTCCCGCTTGGTCATGATGGCTCGGTTGCACCCAAACCGCGGCCCTGCCGTCGACCGGTTCTCGAGTCGGCTCCCCGGCAATCAGGCCGGTGGTCGAACCGTTGTCGATCGCCAGCCAACAAGCAGGACGGACGCTCGACCTCGCCACCGGGTTGCCGGCGATGCGAATCTCGTATTCCTGATCCCCCAGCGAGACATCGTCCCGCACACGAACTTTGGGTAGCACGATGCCGATGTCGGACGCGATCGAGTTTCGAACAGACGCGATTCGCTCCATCAAATCGCCACCTCGACTCGGATCGGCAAGATCCAACAATCCCAGTCCGATCGCCAATTCCATCGGGTCAACCGCCAGGTAGTCTTCGACCCGTTTGACAGCCGACGGCGGATTGGAAAGCGCGTCGATCTCGGACTTGGCCGCCGCGGCTTGATCGCGGACCGATTGCCGGGTCATCACCGCAGCCAACCCCACACAGCCGAATCCCAACGTCGCCATCGGCAGGGCCGGAAGGCGGGTTACGATCATCAAGATCATGAAGCCGCCGGCGACCATCAACGCCCGCGGACTGCTGAACAACTGCGTCAGGAACTCGCGAGGCAGGTCGCTGCTGGCGGCGCCGCGGGTTACCAACAGCCCGGCGGCCAAGGAGATCAACAACGCCGGCACTTGGCTGACCAAACCGTCACCGATGGTCAGTTTGGTAAACAGGTCAACCGCCTCGCCAGGCGACATCCCGATCCGCACGATGCCGATCCACAATCCGCCGAGAATGTTGATCGCCATGATCGCGATCCCGGCGATGGCATCGCCCCGCACGAACTTGCCTGCCCCATCCATCGCCCCATAAAAGTCGGCTTGGTCCGAGAGTTCTTGACGGCGGCGGCGGGCTTCACCCTCATCGATCAAGCCCGCGTTGAACTCGGCATCGATCGCCATTTGCTTACCCGGCATCCCGTCCAGGGCAAAGCGGGCAGCGACCTCGCTGATCCGCGTCGCGCCCTTCGTGATGACGATGAATTGGATCAACACGATGATCCCGAACAGGACCAACCCGACTTCGACTCGGTCCCCCGCGACGAACTCGCCGAAACCGCGAATCATCCCGCCGGCGGCTTCTGCCCCCCCCGATTGGGCACCGGTCAGGATCAGCCGTGTCGTCGCGACGTTGAGCCCAAGCCGAGCCAGGGTCGTGGCCAGGAGTAGCGACGGAAAAATGCTGAAGTCCAGCGGCTTCGCCACCCACAGCGTCGTCAGCAAGACCAGGATCCCGAGCGCGATGTTGCCTGCCAGCAACAGGTCGATCAGCCAGGGGGGCAGGGGGACCAAGATCACGCCCAAACAGACGACAATCCCGAGCGGCAAGACGAGATCCCGATGCCTCAACAACCATCCCATCATCGGAAGTTCCAACCATACAAGTGATCGACGATCGATTTCGGTGTCCGGCCGAATCCTAGGCCACCGCGGCACCCCGAATCCAGGTCGATCCGGGAGGAGCCGGGGCGGAGCGCCGGCCGCAGGATCTCTGGAAATCATGCCGAAAAAAGTCGCTCCAAGCTGCCCCGACCACCGAGCCGATCCGACCTAGCGGCATTGCCGGGACCGGGAAGGCATTCGTCAACCGGCCGCTCGCAAGGGCTCGGCGGCCGGCCGAGTTACCCCGGCGGGTGTCGCCCGATCCGTCGCCCGATCGCTCGGCGTTTCGCTCGGCCCATACTTCCAGTGGCGATACATCCAGAGCCAAAGTTCGGGGCGTTGACGGATCGCCTCTTCGAAGTGATCCCAGACCGCCTGGGTCGTCTGGACCACCGTTTCGCGGTCGGCATCGGGTCGGACCCGAATCACGTCCAATACCCGCAATTTGGCCCGTCCATCCGCCAGCGGTTCGCAGACGGCGACGAACATCGGCGTCTGGCACCGCTGGGCGATCTCGGTGTGGACCGAAGTCAGGTAGGTGGGCAGACCGAACATGTTCACCTCGCTCGCCACCCCCTGCGGCCGGATGTTCAGATCCGGCAACATGGCAACGAACCCGCCCCGCTTGACCTCCCTTAGCAATTTCAACATCGCCCCCTGTCGTGACAGGATTCGGTGCCCGCTGTGCTCCCGCGCCCGTCGGAACAGGTCGGTCAACGACGGGTTCGCGAAGTCTTGGGCGACGATGTTCAACCGCAGCCCACGAAAACCCATCACCAAGCTGCACCACTCGAAGATCCCGTAATGCGGGGTCAAAAAGATCGCCCCCTGGTCTGTCTCCAACAATCCCCGCAGCCGGGCTTCATCTTCGATCTCGACCCAATCTCCCATGGTCTCAGGCGTCAATCGGGAGAACCAAAAAAGGTCGAGAATTCCCCGGGCAAAGTTTTGATAGCAGTCCCGCATCACTTCATCGGGATGGCGTCCACGCAAATCCAGCCCTCCGTGACGGACGGCCGCTTCGAGGTTTTGCAGGCCACGTTGACGTCCGTCGCGATCCAGACGCAGGGCGATCGAACCGATCCGATCGGCGAGCCGCAGCACCCTGGCCCGAGACAACCGCGGGATCGCCCACGCCATACCGCGCAGCGCCACATGCTCGAACCGGTGCCGCAAACGCTGGAGCGGACCCTTTCGAAACTGGGTCCGCAGCCAGTTCGAGATCCTGTGACAACCCTGCTTCATTTTTCCTTCCTGCGCGTCGGAACCGTTTCACCGTCGTCAGCCCCTCGGTTGCGATTCATGCTCAGACGCGACGCCGACCGGCCAATCCTGGCCGACCATAGGGAGACCCCAGACCGGGCGTCAACGGAGATCGCCCTTCGCTTCTCTCGTCCGTCTGGTCTGCCGGCTATCGCTCGAACTCGCCCGAGCCGGGCCGCTTGGGGCAAGTTCGAGATCGACCTTTCGTCGCCGCTCGCCAATTCCCTAAGCTCCTGCGGAAACCGGGCGGAGGGGATTCGACCACTCGACGCCTCCGTCGCCCCGGTTCCTTCGTCGAGAGCACGATCGTGATTCGCGCCATGCGCCGACCGTCAACCACTCAGCCAATCGCTGACCGCTTCCGATCGATCGGCAGCGCGACGTTGTGGGGCATCGTGCCGCTGCTGGCGGCACTCCTGCTCCCCGTCACCACGGCGCACGGCCATGCGACGCCGCCCCGAGCGGACGAAGAGCCGGCACCGGAAATCGTCACCCGACCGCCCCCCGCCGTGCTCGTTTCGGTCGGCGAACTGCTGAAGTCCACCGCCAATACGAACGAGCCGAGCGGTTCGGACGATTGGACCGACCCCGACAGTTGGACCCGGCCGGAAGGTCTGGATGGCAGCCTCAAGGTGATGCTGGCCCTGACCGTACTCAGCCTCGCGCCGGCCATCTTGTTGATGACGACGTGCTACGTCCGGATCGTCATCGTGTTGGGATTGCTGCGGCAGGCCATCGGGTTGCAATCGCTGCCGCCGGCGCAGGTGACGACCAGTTTGGCCCTCTTCATGACGCTGTTCGTGATGGCCCCGGTCTGGACCCGCGTGCATCAAGCGGCGATCGAACCCTACATCGACCCTGCGATCGACATGTCCTGGGAAGACGCGGTCGAGGCGGGAGTGGTTCCGATCCGGGAGTTCATGTCACATCAGATCGACATCGCCGGGAATCACGATGACGTCCATTTGTTCTTCGGCTACCTACGTCCCGAAGGCCCGTCCCCCGAAACGTTTGAGGAAGTCCCGTTACGGGTTTTGCTGCCGGCGTTCCTGATCAGCGAACTCAAAACCGCGTTTTTGATGGGGTTCCAGATCTACCTACCGTTCCTGATCGTCGATCTCGTCGTCGCCAGCGTGACGATCTCGATGGGCATGCTGATGTTGCCACCGGCCGTGATTTCGCTGCCTTTGAAATTGCTACTGTTTGTGCTGGTCGACGGCTGGCGATTGGTCGTCCAGATGCTGATGGACTCCTTCGGAACGATCGGCTAGCCGCCGACCAACTTGCCCTCGCCACCGCCCCGTAAACCGAGCTTTCGTTCAGTTACCCGACGAGACCAACCATGGACGCCAACACCGCTGTCGATCTCTGTCGCCAAAGCTTGCTGGCAGCCTTGCTGTTGGCCGCCCCCATCCTGTTGGTCGGCATGGCCGTCGGCCTGATCGTCGGGCTGCTCCAAGCCCTCACCCAAGTTCAAGACCAAACCGTATCGTTCGTGCCGAAATTGGTCGCCATGTCCGCGGTGACGATCGCGTGCCTGCCATGGCTGATGGGGCGACTCGTCGAGTTCGCCCAGCAGATCTTCGTCTCGGCCGCCATGCCCTGAATCCGATGAACGATTTGCTGAACCTGTCCGAACAGCACCCGCTGCTCGTCCTGTTGGTACTGACCAGGATTTCGGCCGCCCTGATCGCCATGCCGGCGATCGGAAACGGCGTCCCCTATCGCATCCGGGCCACCCTTTCATTACTGATCACGCTGCTAATCCTGCCGACCGTCGCCGGGTTCGGCGAGTCCTCCGATGCCGCGCGACTCCATCCCATCGAACTGGTGCTGCTGCTAACCCGGGAAGCGATCGTCGGCTGGTTGATCGGCTCGACCGTCCGGATCGTCATGCTCGGTTTGCAATCCGCAGGAGAACTGACGTCCGGTGCCGGCGGCCTGCAACTGGCAGTGGCGGTCGATCCGAACACCGGTGAATCGCTGCCGACATTGTCCCGCTGGATCGGCTTGCTGATCGTCGCGATCTTTCTCGCGATCGGCGGTCATCGCCTCGTGCTCGCCGCCATGATCGACAGTTTCGTCGCCATGCCGCCGGGCGAAGTTCGCGTGCAGGAGCCGATGCTCGACCTGTTGATCGGCCAGTGGACGAACTCCGTGGCCGCCGGGATTCGTGTCGCCGCGCCGGTTTTGCTGGCACTGCTGCTCAGCAACATCGTGACCGGGTTGGTCAGTCGCACCTTGCCCCAACTCAACGTGTTGGCGGTCGGGATGAGCCTGAACGTGCTCGCTTTGCTGGCTGTGACCACCCTGACGATCGGCTCCGCCGGCTACCTGTTCCGCGAAGAACTGCAAGGCGCCGTCGACGGCCTGTCCCAGGTTTGGTTCGGACCCGACTAGCGGGCTCATGGACGACCGAATGGAAAATTGGCTGACCATGCCGAAACTCTCTCGCGAAACCGAGGGCGTCTCGACCGGTCGCCTCCAGAAAAAAATGAACGAATCGGGCTAGGATCACATGTCCACCAACGGCGAAGAGCGTAAACATCCGGCCAGCGAGCGCAAACGTCAACTCTCGCGGGAACGTGGCCAAGTCCCCAAGAGCCATGATCTCGCATCCTCCGGATCGCTGATCGTCGCCCTCTTGGCCATTCGGTACCTGGGCGGACCGCTCTGCCATCGCCTCACTTCGCTGTGGTCCGATGCCTTCGCACGTGGGCTGGATCCCTCCTGGAGCGTCGAAGATGCGGTCCAGCGATTGGTCGGCGTGGCGGCGATCGCGACGATGGCCGTGTTGCCGTTGTTGCTCGTCTTGCTGTTCGCGGCGATCCTCGTCCATGTCGCCCAAACCGGGCCACTGCTGGCCGTACCCGCCGTCACGCCGCAGTGGAGCCGAATCGACCCATTGGCCGGCTTCCGACGGCTCGTGTCTCCTCGCAGTTGGCTACGGATCGTTTTCGGGATCGGTAAGATTGCGGCCATCCTGGGGGTGGCCTGGCTGACGCTCCGGGCTGACGGCCAGGCCTGGCTGTCCCTCGGGTCCGAACCGCTTCCGAGCCTTGTCCCGGCGTTGTTCGAAAACCTGTCCGACATCGCGCTCCGTATCGCACTCGTCCTGCTTCTGCTCGGTGCGTTCGACTACGGCTTCCAGCGCTGGCGTCATGAGGAGGACCTGAAGATGACCGATCAGGAGTTGCGAGAGGAACTGAGGGAATCGCAAGGCGACCCCCAACTGCGTCAGCGGCGAAAGGCACTCCGCGAACCGGCGCGGCCCGCAGGCGGCGGCTCCCCATCGGTGCTGCGAGGCGATCCCATTTAGAAGGAAAAATAGGTGGTGGCGTCGCCACACCCGGTGCGACACCGGCTTGCCACTAACGAGGTGCGACCCGAACCCCGGTCGTCACCCGATCGCTGGGGTAGGCGATCACCCGATCGCCGACTTCGATTCCCGCCAGCACCTCGGCGAAGGATTCGTTCAACTGGCCGATCTCCAGCAGCCGGAGCTCGGCCACATCGCCGATTACGACAAACGTCGCCCAATCGCGGTCACTCCGGAACAGGGCGGCGGTAGGCAGTCGGACGACCGAATCCGCATGCCAGACGGTGATCTCGGCTTCGACTCGAAATTGATCCCCGAGCGACTCGCGTTGCTCCGGGGGGCCTTCCAGATCGATGACAACATAGACCCGCTGCTCCTCAACTCCCATCGCCGAGACCTTCGTAAATCCCGACGGCTCGACGTAGCGAACCCGCCCCGCGAGCGGTTGGTCACCGCCCCAGCGATCGATCCGCACCTCTGCGCCGGAGCGGATCCGAACCGCGTCTCGCGACAGGACGTCGACAGCGACCTCCAGGTCTCCCGGATCGCCGATCTCCATCAACACCGTACCGGCCTGGAGGACCGCCGAGTCCTCCCGGTGCAACCGCAGCACGCGACCGTCGATCGGAGACCGGATCACCAACTCCATCGCTTCCGCTTCTCCCGTCAAGTCGGACTTCGTCAACAACAACGCCGACTTTTCAAGTTCCAGTTCGTATTGAGCGATCTCAATACCGTACTGCGCGGCCCGCAGGGCATCCGCTTTTAGCCGCGATTCCAATTCCGCCCGATCCATTTCTGAATCAGCGACCGCCTCCTGCAATTTCAACTGATACAACCGAGCCCGCTCGGATTCGGCGTGCTCGGCCTCGATGCTGGCGGAATCCCAAAGCAGTTGTGCGACCTGCTGTCGGCGTTCTGCCGCCCGAACGCGTGCCTCCGCCGCCGCGATCGCTCGGGGATCGAGCAGCGACGGTAAGTTCGGCTCCATCCGGGCCAGGACCGTCTGTTCCGCCTCGACCCGATCACCGACGCTGAGGGTGATCCGCATCAACCGACCAGCCAACGGTGTCGACACCTCGTAACGTTCGCGAATCCGCGTCAGCCCCTCCTCGCGAACGGTGACCGTCAACGGCCCCCGATCGACGACCGCCCAGTCGACCGCCACCGCGGCGGGACGCAACCACCAACCGCTCGCCATCACCAGCGTCAGGACCGCGGCCCCTCCGACGATTCGCCACAGCCATCGACTCATCCTCTGATCCTCACCACCATGACATCACCATGCTGAACGGCTCGCGTGCTGCCGGGCGTTTTACCGTGAATCCTGCAACGCAGAAATCAGATCGAGTCGATCGATCGACCGCCGGACCACCAGCCCGCTGGCTACGGCGGCCAATCCGGTCCCCCAGGCCGACAGAATCAGGCTTCGCGGGCCGATCACGAAGGGGATTCGGTACAATTCCGACTCAAACGCCTTGACCATTCCGAAACACAACCCGGCCCCGATCATCCACCCCAACGGGATAGCGATCGCCGTGACCGTCAGCACTTCCCCCAGGAAGATCGCAGAAACCTCCGACCTAGAAAACCCGATCACCCGCATCGTCGCTAATTCACGTCGCTGTTCGGCAAGCGTCAACCGGGCCATGTTGTACACCACTCCCAACGCGATGATCCCGGCGAAGAACGCTTGAAACCCCTGCATCTTGGCCTGATTCTCCCGGACCGTGCCCCGGATGGCTTCCAACGCCGCCGAGCGACTGCTTACCGCCAACACCATCGGGTACTCCCGCAGCGCGTCGTACAGCGCCGATTCGCGTTCCGAGTCGATCGCCAGAAAGGCGCCGTCTGCCCGACGCCCCTCCTGTAACCAGCGGTGCAGGGTGGCCCGCTGCGCGTAAGCGTTTGTGCCAACGTATTCCTTGGCGAGCCCGACCACCGGGACCCGAAACCGCTGGCGGCGATCGATCAACACCTCGACCCACACCGCTTGCCCCGGGCGGACGTCCAACAACTCTGCCAACTTGTCAGACAGCACCAAACCGCCGGGGGGCAACGAGATCGACTGACCATCCGTATCGACCAATCGGAACAATTCCGGTCGACCACCCAGCGCCGTCTCCTCCTCCAACCCGAGGATGCTGACCCGACGCTCACGGTGGCCGTGGAGCAACCGCACCGGGATCGCGCGAAACGATTCGACCCGCAACACGCCCTCAAGATTTCTCAATTCCTGAATCGATGGGGACGCCGACGTTTCGCGGAAGGTGATCCGCAAGTCCTGCCGCTGTGTGACAGCGAACTGCATATCGATCATCTCCTCGACCGCCGCCACCGCGAACCCGCTGACCATCAGCACCGCCGTCGCCGAGCCGATGCCTACCGCAGAGAACCCAGTAGCCAAAGGACGGCGGACCAAACGGCGGAGCACCATCACGGCGGGTGTCGGTAACCGCAGCCAGCCCCACAGCAGGTCGACCAAGCCACGATGGTAGCGGGGCGGCACCGCGGGGCGCATCGCCTCGGCAGGTTGCAAGCGAACCACCCGCCGGACCGCAAAAATGGCCCCGGCAGAGGCGGCCGCCAAACTGATGAAGACGGCCGCACCGATCACCTGCGGGTAAGGGCGAAAGTCGAAGGACGGAAACCGGAAAAACCCGGAGTACAACTGACAAAGTTCTGCGGCCAACCAACTGCCCCCCACCCCACCCACCGCCGCGCCGACGATCGAGACCACCAGGGCGAATTTGAGGAAATGTCGCGAGATCTCGAAACCGCTGTAGCCGAAGGCCTTCAGCGTCGCGATCGCCTCCCGCTGCAAGTCGATCCGACGGGCCAAGACCAAATGCAACAGAAAGGCGGCAACGGCGAGAAAAATCAGCGGAACGATCAGCCCGGTCGCCCGCAATTGTCGAATCTCGTCGTCGAGAAAGCGAGCTGACAGTTGATCCTCACGACCGTACGCCCCGATGCCCCCGTAGGGACGAAGCAGCCGGTCCAAGCTCGCGATCACCGGCCTTACCTGCGTACCGCCTACCAAGCGGAGCGAGATGTCATTGAAGGCGCTTTGCAAATCGAAGGCCGCTTCGAGTTGCCGACGCGGGGCCCAGAACACGCCGAAGCGTCGGTCATCCGGCAGAAAATCGCCACTCCGGATTTGAAAGACGTACTCCGGTGACAGCCCCACCCCGACGATCCGCAACCGCTGCTGCCGACCATGAATCACCCCTCGCAATTCACTCCCCAAATCCAAGTTGTTGGCCACGACGAAGGCCAGCCCCGCGATGACCTCGTCGGCGGCGTCCCGATCGGGCCAACGGCCACGAACCAAGTGAACCCGGTTCAGCCCGCCCGGCGGGAGGCCGCCGCTTCCGGGCCTTGAGGCGACCTGGTGACGATCCTCCGACAGGGAAATCATCCTCCCGGTCGCGGGTTCCGCGAGCCCAGGCACCTCCAGCGTGACCTCGCCGACCACCCGGCTCTCCGCCACGGCCACCCCGGGAATCCGCTCGATCTCGGCGACCAAATCCTGCGGCGCCCGACGGAGCGAGGCGAAGACATCAGCGAAGCGGTTGCGTTCGTAGTAGGCGTCACGCGACTCGTTGAGAAAAGCCAAGGTGCTCAGCGCCATCACGAACACGGCCACCCCGGCCGCGATCACCGCGGCGATCGCCAAGCAGGGCAGCGCAGAATCGCGCATTTCACGATAGAGCTTGCGATCCAACGTCCGCGTCGACAATCCGCCATGCCACCAGGCCGGTCCCCGATTCACCAGGTTAGCTCCCGAACCGAAAGACGGCGGGGGGGGCGAACGTCCTCGACGATTCGCCCGTCTCGCATGGTCAGTACCCGGTCCGCCAAGCCGCCGATCGCGACGTTGTGAGTGATCACGACCGTGGTCGTGCCGAACTGACGATTGACGCCCTCGATCGCCCCCAACACCCCGATCCCCGTCCCCACGTCGAGGGCACCGGTCGGCTCATCGCACAACAGCACCTCCGGCCGCTTAGCGATCGCCCGCGCGATCGCTACCCGTTGTTGCTGACCGCCCGATAGCTGGGAGGGAAAACTGTCGATCCGATCGGCCAAATCGACCAACCGCAACGCCTCCACCGCCGACATCGAATCGGGGCTCAATTCCGTTACCAAGGAAACGTTCTCCCCGGCGGTCAAGCTGGGGATCAGGTTGTAAAACTGAAAGACAAAACCGACCCAGCGTCGCCTGTACCAGGTCAACTGCCGGGGCGTCGCCGTCGTCAAATCTTGATCGCGATGACGGATCGTGCCCGCAGTCGGGACGTCCAGGCCGCCGAGCAGATTCAGCAAGGTCGATTTGCCGCTGCCGCTGGGGCCCAAAATCACGACGAACTCACCCGCCCGAATCTCCAGATCGACGCCTCGCAACGCCCGCACGACCAGGTCCCCGAGCGGGTAATCCTTGCTCAAGCCCGTGACGCTGAAGACCACTTCGGGAGGCTGCGACATGACCGAACCGGATCCCTGAAATACGTTGGAAACGACGGGCAACTCGCCCGCGGTGACGAGGCCGACGACGGTGCCCGCAGGCCCGGTTGCAAGCGTCCCGGTGCGATCGGCCCCTGGCAGGTCCGTGGCCCGGCCAGGTAAACTTTCGACCGGCTACTCCGATCCGTTGACGCCCGTCCTGATAAGCAGCGCCCCGATCATACCCTTTCAACGATCCACCACCGATGGCCCGACCTGGAAGCCCCTCTTCCGACACGCCCCCCCACTCCGACACCGAATCGACTGGGGAGATCGGCGATTACAGCCTCACCCACCTGCGGCAATTGGAAGCCGAGAGCATCCACATCATCCGCGAGGTCGTGTCGGAGTTCCGCAAGCCGGTGATGCTGTACTCGATCGGCAAGGACTCGGCGGTCCTCGTGCAGCTGGCCCTGAAGGCATTCTATCCGGCCAAACCGCCGTTCCCTCTGCTGCACGTCGACACCACCTGGAAGTTTCGCGAAATGATCGCGTTTCGGGAGAATTACGTCCGCAAGGAACTCGGTCTCGAACTGCTCGTCCATACGAATCAGGCCGGCCTGAAACTCGGGATCAAGCCGTGGGAAGATAGCGAACGCCACACCGAGATCATGAAAACCGACGCGTTGAAACAGGCGCTCGATCAATACGGCTTTGACGCCGCCTTCGGCGGCGCCCGCCGAGACGAGGAAAAGAGCCGCGCGAAAGAGCGTGTGTTCAGCTTCCGTGACGCGAAACATCGCTGGGACCCGAAGAACCAACGCCCAGAACTTTGGAACCTGTACAACGGCAGGGTCAACAAGGGTGAATCGATCCGGGTGTTCCCGATGAGCAACTGGACGGAACTGGATGTCTGGCAATACATCCATCTGGAACGGATCCCGATCGTCCCGCTCTACCTGGCTGAAAAACGTCCCGTGATCCGTCGCGAAGGCGTGTTGTTGATGCGGGATGACGACCGGATGCCACTGTTGCCCGGCGAAACAGAAGAATTGCTGAATGTCCGCTTCCGGACTCTTGGCTGCTACCCACTCAGTGGCGCGGTCGAGTCCGACGCGACCACGTTGCCGCAGGTCATTCAAGAAATGCTGTTGGCGAAGACGAGCGAGCGTCAGGGTCGGATCATCGATCGCGACGAAGGGGGTGCGGGGATGGAAGAGAAAAAACGTCGCGGCTACTTCTAACGCCCCGCCACCACGACTGCCCGGCCCCGACCGGGCCCGACCGACCCGAAACCACGCCTTTCACGACCAACTCTCCCCGCCACGAACGATCCGCCGATGTCTCATCAGTCCGACCTGATCGCCTCCGATATCGAGGCCTACCTGAAGCAGCACGAGCAAAAGCAGCTGCTCCGGTTCATCACCTGCGGCAGTGTCGATGACGGCAAAAGCACTCTGATCGGCCGCCTCTTGTTCGACAGCAAAATGCTGTACGAGGACCAATTAGCCCAACTGGAAGCGGACAGTGTCAAGGTCGGCACGACCGGGGGAAAGTTCGACCCGGCGCTCGTCACCGACGGGCTGAAGGCCGAACGCGAACAAGGGATCACGATCGACGTCGCCTACCGGTACTTCAGCACCGCGAAACGCAAGTTCATCATCGCGGACACGCCGGGGCACGAGCAATACACCCGCAACATGGCCACGGGGGCGAGTACCGCAGATCTGGCCGTTATCCTCGTTGACGCCCGCCATGGCGTGCTGACCCAAACCCGACGACACAGCTTCATCGTTTCGCTGCTGGGCATCCGCCACGTCGTGGTGGCGGTGAACAAGATGGACTTGGTCGAATTCAGCGAGGCCCGGTTCAACCAGATTTGTGAGTCGTATCGCGGATTCGCAGCCCGGCTTGATCTGCCTGATCTGCACTTCATTCCGATCAGCGCCCTGGATGGCGATAACGTGGTCGAACCGAGCCAACGGATGGCATGGTATCGAGGCGCCACGCTGATGAACTTCTTGGAATCGGTCTACATCGGTAGCGATCGCAACCTGCGTGACTTCCGGTTCCCCGTCCAGTGGGTCAATCGTCCCAACCTTGACTTCCGTGGCTTCTGCGGAACCATCGCCGCCGGGACGATCCGACCGGGTGAAGAAGTGACGATCCTCCCGAGTCGCCAAAAATCTCGGGTCAAAGACATCGTCACCTTCGACGGGAATCTCGCCGAAGCCTTCGCCCCGCTGGCGGTGACGCTAACGCTCCAGGACGAAGTCGATGCGAGTCGCGGCGACATGATCGTCCGGTCCGGAAACCTGCCTCGCTCCGCGGATACATTCGACGCGATGCTGGTCTGGATGAATCAGGACGCGATGGTGCCTGGCAAAACCTACCTGTTCAAACACACCAGCCAAACCTTGACGGGTACGGTGGAGACCTTAGCCTACCGAATCGACGTCAACACACTCCATCGCTCACCAGCACCCAACCTGGAACTGAATGAGATCGGGCGGGTCCGTGTCAGCCTGAATGCGCCGATCCACTTCGACCCCTACCGCAATAATCGCGGCACCGGCTCGTTCGTGGTGATCGACCGACTGTCCAACGCGACCGTCGGTGCCGGCATGATCTTGGAACACACCCCGGATCCGGCCCGTCGGGCCATTTGGGACGATGTCCCCGCGGCCGGCGAACCGGTCACGAGCGATGAAGCCTCCTTGGTCACCGCGGACGAACGCCGAGCCCGTTTCGGCCAAAAACCTGTCACCGTCCTGCTGACCGGCTTGACCGGCAGCGGGAAGACGGCGATCGCCGTCGCGACCGAACGTAAGTTGTTCGATGCCGGTCGCGCCGTGGCCCGGATCGATGGCGAACAACTGCGTCGCGGGTTGTCGAGCGAACTCGGTTATACCGCCGAAGATCGCAGCGAAAATTTGCGTCGCGGGGCCCATCTCGCCGCTTCCCTGAACGACGCCGGACTGATCTGCCTCGCCTCCTTCGTCGCCCCCAACGATGCCGTTCGCCAGCGGGTCGGCAACACGATCGGACAACAACGCTTTTTGGTCGTCCACGTCGCCACACCGCTCGAGGTTTGCCGTGGGCGCGACACGAAAGGCCAATACGCTCGGGCGGATGCCGGCGAATTGCCGCATTTCCCCGGCGTGACCGCGCCCTACGAAGTGCCTCCCGAACCCGATCTGGTGATCGACGCGTCCCAGGATTCGATCGACTCCTGCGGGGATGCGATCCTTCGCATGTTGTCCGAAAAGGGCTACATCCGCTAACGCGGGAGGGCCGCGGCGAGACAAACTTCCATCTTGCCGCGGGCCAATTGCCGAACCTTCACGTCCGTCGCGCCCCAATCGCGGACCCGGCGAACCCATCCGGGGATCCGATCCGCATGGGCGATGCCGCCCAACTTGAGGGTCAGCAGCAGCCCGCGAATCGTCGACCTGCGGTGGGTCACGATGTGCTCGACCGTCGTCAATGTCTGGTCAGGCCGAACGTTGGAATCGACGAGCAACCAACGGGCGCCACTGTACTCCTGGCGCGGCAGATCACCGGCCCGCGCCCGAATATGGCGAAATCGCGGATGTTCCATGATTTCCGGATCGATGTCCGCCGGGTCGATGCCGATCACCCGCATCCCCAGTTCCAACAAGCGGCCGCAGGCACCGCCGGGGGATGCCCCCACCTCAATTGCCAAATCACCGGCCCGCAGTTCCAAACCGCTCCAGGCGATCGCTTCGGCCGCCTTAAAATAAGCCCGGGATACGACCGGCACCGTCGGCGCGATCGGCTGCACGCCGCCCGGCCAGGTCGCCGGCAAGAAGGGCCCTGGCGGATCAGAGCCCGATCGCTCCCCGCTTCCGGTCGGGGGGATCGAATGCCAACCGATCGCCCATCGCGACGGTTCGATCAGAATCAAATCGAGGACCCGTTCACCAGCAGCCGCCATGATGTTGAACCCCGACTGACGGAGCAACCCCCGCGAATGCAACACCGGCGCGACGCACTCCCCGACCAGTCGCGACATCTCATCGACCCCGGGTTCGAATCCGAATTTGCCAACCGTCAAACGGTCACGTGGCCAAACGTGCAACCGATCCCAAGCCTCATTCGGAGCCGCTTCGGCCAACCGACGAACGAGGGCGTCGACGTTGGCGGACGCCTCAGCCCCTTCGATCAAGCCGTAGGACCAAGCGGCCGTGCGGACAAAAACTCCGCTGGGCAACTCGGTGGCGACGCCGGCATGCTTGAGCGAAACGAAACCTCGCCGACTGAACGCCAGACGCCAACCTTGGTCAGCAACCTCGGCTTTGACGGCGGATTCCACGCCGTTTTGGCAGCAGAGGATGGCAAAAGGCGGTAGTTGCGACATGAGCGGACGGGATCCTGCGGTCAGGGCGAAGTTCACCACATGGTAAACGGCGTCGCATCCTATCACCCAGGTACTGCCACCAAAACGGGGCCCCAGCCGACTCCTCCGCAATGGAGTCCGCTGACCGGCGACACAGCCTCCGGGCCACGGCAGCTGCCCAACTGACTTCCGCTCGCAATGCGGGCCGGGCCGCAGCAAGGGCCCAAAGCAAGGGCAGGTCAGTCAGCTTCCGCAGCGACCGGGAAGGATCTCGGTTCCACCTTACCGCGAACCACATTCGAGATCGGCTTGTAACCATCTTGAGGCAAGAACGCCTCGGTCACCCGGATCTCGAAATCTTCGACGTCGGGCGACTGCAGAATCAAACCGTCACGAAGGGTCCCTTCGGGCTTGAGTTCCCAACCCTCCATGTACTTGACCCCAAAACTTTCAGATCCTGGAAATTGCACCTCGGCACAATAAAAGTTCGTCGGCCCCCCGCTGGTGAAACGATACTTCACTTCGAATTGAAGCACGTCGTCCGGCCCGAAATGAGCGCGGGGCTCAGACAGCTCGATCGCACCCGGCTCGGCCGGCCCCGCAGTGGTCGCCCGAATGACAGGCACCGTGGCCGGATCCGACGGCTGACAACCGCCACTCACCAACCATCCGGCGGTCGCGACGAGCAAACACCCCCAACCACTTCGCAGCCGACCTCGTTCAGCAACCATCGCCAACACTCGCTCTCGACTCATCGATTTACCCGCCACCCACCGAACGATTTCACCCTCGCCACTCGCCGTCTCCGGACGGCGTTAAGGCGTCATTTGCCGAGCGTCTGGACCGGCAGTTCGATGATCACCTTGCCGCCCTGCTCGGGAACCGAGATCTCCAGAGGTGAATCGGGTGAAGAGTAGGGGGGCGGCACGCCCTCACGGGAAAAAGGGTACTCCGCTTGTGTCGCTTCAGCCGACAATACCGATCCGTCACCGTCGATCAGTTGGCTGACCCGCACGCGATAACGGCCTGGCGGCAAACCCGCATCGCGATTTCTGGAACTGATCACGGTGAACTTGCCACCTTCATCCGCCAGCCCGATCGCCCCCTCGCCCTCGGTACCCGCCTGCGGGATCAACTGAACCGTGGCGTTCCGAACGGGGCCATTTTGGGCAAGCAATTCCCCTTCGATTCCGACCCGGGTTACGCCGTCACCGCCACAACCGACGATCACCGACAACAACGTGCCACAAACCAACCCGGCAATACGCGTAACCACTGGAAGCTCCTTATCTTGATCCACTTTCTCGCAGCAGACGCCCAAGAAAAGAACTCCCGGGCAACCTGCTGAGCCATAAAAACCGGCCACGACTAAAACTCGCCGACGATCACTTCCCCGTCCGACATGCGACACAAGTTGGTCAAACTCGGGATGTCGATCGACTCCGAAATGAACCGCACAGAGCTATCCGCCAGGACGAATTGAACCCCGCCAGGATGCAAGCTGGCGGAGTTGTACCAAGACGCCCGGCGACCGCGCTTGTTGTTGAGCGGACTGGTGTGATTGTTGTAGTTCCAGATATTCAATCCGCGAGCGGGGAAAGTCAGGTTCCATGATCCGACCGGATCGATCCCGACCGAAACCCAGCCGGCATAGGACCAAGCCGAAGTCACCCCGTTGAATAATTCGAGCGTCATTTCACCCATCGCCAACGTGTTGCTGGTCCCGTCCGTGATGCTGGCCATCTTCGTGTAACTGTTCTCACCAAAGATGTAACGGGTGTTCGTCGACGTGCCGTTGTGGAGGTTGTAGGTCCCCAAAGTGGTATGGGTCATGACGAAGTCGTACCCCGTCTTGTGGGCGCGGATACCGCCCGCCCCCAAATCCGGGCTATAATGCGTCGACGGGTTGATGTCCGCCTGACCGCCGTCCGAAGGACAAAGGAATGCCTGCACAGGGGTCACAGATAAAGCGGCGTTGCCGCTCGCGATGGCATCGGGAGTAGCCAACGGAGACGCCGCGCCGGCACGATAATTCCCGAACGCCCCGCTGAAATTAAAACGGTCGTAAAGCGGTTGCTGTTCCATGAACAGCAATAGCGAAACGAGGCCATGGACGTTCTTGGTTTGAGGGTCCGGCCGGAAGTTGCCGGCGCCATTCCCGACCAACGTCCCCAAACTCAGACGGCCGGCCGGAAATCGCTTGAACGTGCTCTCGTAATTGTGCAGAGCCAGACCGAGCTGCTTCAAATTGTTCTGACAACTCATCCTCCGCGCGGCTTCCCGAGCCGACTGGACCGCCGGCAGCAGCAAACCGACCATCACCCCGATGATCGCGATCACAACCAACAACTCGACCAAGGTGAAGCCGGGTTTTCGAAACCCATTGTGACGTTTCATAGAATCAGTCCTGCAAGTTATGAAAAAAGGCAGCACGAAGCATGAAACTCGCCGCCCCGGCCGGCCGTGACGACTCCCACCGTTCGCGCCGCCCCAACACCAGCGTTCACGATCAGCGACAGGGCGAGTTGCTCCGCACCGCTTCAGGTGGAGCAAACCCAGTGCCAAGACCCCGCAGGCAAATGTCGAATCCGGTGCGGTTTCCCCTAACGGAGCGACCGGGGACTTAGCGACCGCTGACGGGAACGGAAACACCAGCAACGGGACGATCGCTCGGGAACGAACGGCGGTAGAGACGCCGCGCCTGGGTTGGTAAGAAACGCCCGATGCCGATTTTGCGAGCAGCGTTTCTGGTCCGCATGCCGGATTGCTCAGCGACTCATCGGTCGGCGGCGGGCGGCGGCGAGCTGGGGATTGGGGGTCGCGCCAGCGGGATCGGACGAGTCCCCGTCACGACGGGCGGCGGGAGCGATTGCCAATCGGAGCGCCCTGCGGCGGCGGCCTCTTCGCCCGGTTCCGAAGATTCGCCGAACACTTCCTGGCTGAATTCCTGTTCCGCAGGCTCCACCGAGGGGGCGACCAACAAGCCGTCAAAACTCGCTGCACCGATCCAGCTTTCACATTCCAATGGGCTGGGCTGGGACGCGACCGAGCGAGTGCCGCCGAATTCGTCACCCGGTTGTGGGTAACCGTCGAGAACGATGTCGCCGGTCAAGAACGGCCCGACACCCATGAACCAGCGACTGTGGCTCACGCTCTGACTCTGGTGCATACCGGACTGCCAGATCCCAGCGCCGTTGTCGGTCCGGTAGGCGAATACGCCGACCTTTGTCACCCCGATATGCGTCGCCTTCTTGACGATCGCCAACTCGGGAACGGTGAACGGAACGCCTAGCAACGGAGTGGGAATCGTGGTCTGCGGAACACCGACCAAGGAATCATGCCGGGCCGTGGCGACCGACCCCGCACGAGCTTCGACGACCACCCCGGCCTGTTCCGGATCGCTGACCAGGCGTGCCCCGTTGGCCAACAGGTGCTGCCGAAGGGCCCCCGTCAAGTAACCCCGATATTGAACATCCCCAAGATGACTGACGTCGAGATAAACCGCTTGCCCGGCCAACACCTCCAACCCCAGTTTGCCGACCGAACGATCGATCGAATGGGACAACAGCATCTCTTCCGACGCGCTGCGGGTGGTATCGGTCAACCGAGTCGTCCCGCACCCCAACACGGCCATCGAGCAGAGCACGAGCGTTAGCAGGGTCGGCAGCGTTCGCGGTAAGCCCATCGGTGCCTGTTGAAGTCCGGTGCTTGCGGCAAGGGAGTATCGGGACCCGACAGTGAAAGAGACCAGCCTTGTCGGCCAGCCCTATCGGTTGAATCGGCGCGGAGCGGACCGATACGCCACTGCCACCAGCGAAATCCGCACAGGCTACCCAATCGAACAACTCGACAACGCTCGCCAAACGTCGCCTCGGCGGTGCTTCCTTTCCCGACGAGTCATCTCGCAGGCCATTCGGCGCGAACAAATCACGGACCGGAGGCCGGTGTCCATGATTCCAAGAACCGCTCCGTGTCCTCCGCAGTCCAACCGCTGGGCTGCGTCACCGCGACCCAAGCGTCGATGTAGTTTCTCGCCGCGTAGTTGTGACCGTAGCCATTGGGTACCGCGATCGCCATCGGCAAGTCGAAGGCAACCTTGAGAAAAGTCACCACCGGATACCATTCCAAATGGGAAGAGACATCCGGGCCGCGTTTGCCGGTCAGCCACTCCGGTCGCTTGTACATCAGCGACGGTGAGAAAAAGACCATCGGGTCGCTGGCGTACTGGATATAAACCGTCCGCATCGGCCCCCAGCGTGGCGCCTCATCGAGCGTGTTTTGCTGAGCCGTGAAACGGACGATCGAACCGTCACGATAGCGGGGCAACCAGGCAGGCGAATCGTGATTGCGAGTGCGGGTGACGTAGGCCCAATGGCTGCTCGGGAAAGGCGGGCCGCTCCACACCGCCCCGTGAGGCGGGGCTTCCAAGATGGCATACCAAGGGGCGGACACCTCAGAACCGAGTGATCCTAGGCTCAAACCGTGCAGGTAGAGCTTCGGGCGGCTTTCCGGCGGCAACGTTTTCCAATGTTCATGAACGGCCTCGAACAGGTAGGCGGCCGATTCGATCGACCGCTTGGGGTCGACCAGAATGGTAATCCAACTCGGCAGGTACGAGTACTGAATGCTGACGATGGCCGTATCGCCACCATGCAGATATTCGACCGTGTCGACCGCTCCGGGATCGAGCCACCCGGTCCCTGTGGGGGTCGCGACCACCAACACCGACCGTTCGAAACCGCCGACACGGATCAGTTCGTCGACGGCCAGCCTCGCCTGATCCTGTCGGGTATCGGCCGAACGCATGCCGACGTAAACCCGAATCGGCTGCCGCGATTCCCGGCCCGAAAACTTCTCCAGTTCCTCCCCCGTGGGCCCCTCCACCAAAAAGTCTTTTCCACGCCGCCCGATCGAGTTCCAATCGACCAGCGAATTCGGGCTGCCGCAACGGAGCGGCTCAACTGGCTGAGCCACCCCTTCATCCACCAACCCATCTGCCTGCTGAAAAAAGGCATCTGCCACCGTCAGCAAGCCGCGAGCGATCACCCCGTTGCCGATAAAAAACAGCATCAAGCCGACGAAGGTGACGCTGAGCCCATGGGCGACTCGCCTGGGGACGACCCGCTTCAACTGCCGGGCCACCAGCCGCCGGAGATACGCGATGCCTCGCGCGCAGAGCACCAACGAACCGCCGAACACGAGCGCAACCACGGCCGTCGATGTCGGATAGACGCTCTCGACCGGCGGCATCTCCATCAGTTCCCGCTGCGAGTTTTGCCAATAGGTCATCTGCCTCAGGAAATACAGGAAGACCACCACGACCGCGATGCCGGCGGTCCAACGCAGACCCGGTTGCCATCGCGTCGCAGGCGGCGGGATCTCCAAGAACTCGTAAACATGCAGCAAACCGACGCCGATCCCGTAACCGACCGCGATGGCGAAACCGGAAAGCAGACCCTGGAAAATGAACGGCCTGGGAAGCAGCGAAGGGGTGACCGAAGCCGCGAAGAAAAACCCCGCAAAAACCAAGCCGACGAACGAGAACGAGCGGGCCAAGGAGACCGCAGCTTGACGCAAACGATTCATTTGCAACCTCCGTCCCATAGCCGTTCAGGTCGAGGAAACGATCACTTCTCTGCCAACGCGGCAATCAGATCGCTGGCGAATCGGGTGACACTTTCCACCGCAGCCGCTCGCGACTCGGCTTCGGCGATCCGACGGACCAAAGCCGAACCGACGATCACGCCGTCCGCGATCCGGCCCAACGTTCGCGCCGTTTCGGGGGTGCTGATTCCGAAACCGACGCATACCGGCAACGGGGTCTGCTCCCGCAGCCAGGCGACGTTTTCGAGCAACCCCGGTGGCATCTGGTGCCGCTCCCCCGTGATCCCGGTGACCGAAACGAAATAGAGGAATCCGCTCGACAACTCGGCGATCCGAATCTGCCGCTCCCGGGGCGTCGTCGGCGTGACCAGTTGGATCAGACTGAAGTCAGCGGCCCGACAAACGTCGGCCAGCGGCTGCGCCTCCTCGACCAACAAGTCCGGGACGATCGTACCGCAATACCCTGCCGCCTGAGCCAACTCGACGTAGCGATTCATGCCGGTGCGATGAATGATGCTGTAGCTGGTCATCGTGATCAGTGGCATGGCGAATTGGCCACGCAGCGAATTGGCCAGGTCGAAGACCTGCGGCAGGCGAAACCCGCTGTCCAACGCCCGTTGGTAAGAAGCTTGGATCACCGGTCCGTCGGCGATCGGGTCGCTGTAGGGCACGCCGACTTCCGCAACACTGGCGCCACACCGGGCCAGGGCCCGCAAGACCTCGGCGGTCGTATCCAGGTCGGGATCGCCAGCGGTCACAAACGGCAGGAAGGCTTTCCGGCCAGCCGCCCGGTGCGCCGCGAAGAGTTGATCGAGTTCGGACATGATGATTCAGGAACGCCTCAGATGATGGCTCAGGTTGGTCTCGTACTGTTCCAGGCCCGACCGGTCATGCGGATCCATTCCCAACAGTCGAGCCTCCATCACCGTCGCGATCATCCATAGCTGGAACAGCTGACCCAGCACATGAGTATCGATCGTCGGCAACAGGAGGGCGGTCGTGGGATGACCATCGGCCCACAACGCTTCGTGGCCCCCCTTGATGGCGGCCGCCAGGATGTCCGTCAAGTCCAGGTCCGCTAAGTCATCCAGGCCATCTTGGTTCCAGCGGCCTCGACCGACCGAGAGCGGGTCGGTACGAGGCTGTTCAACGATCAGGCTGTTGACAACCTTGTCGTCACCCCTTGGCTGGTACCATGGGTGCCGACCTGGCAGCTCTCGCATGTGGCCCCTCGTCCGTGACGCGCCCCCCAACCCGAAGTCGCCGAAGGATTCAGCAAGCAACCGGTCATACCATCGACCGACCGACTCCAATTCCTTGCACCAGACTGCGAGCACCCGAATCGACCTGCCGCGTTTCCGAGCCAGCAGGTGGTTGAATGCCAAGACTTGCAGCACCACGTTGTTCTCCGGCGAGGCCGATTCGAAGTGCCGGTTCATCGTGGCCGCTCCCTCGAGCAACCGCATGCAATCCAGCCCCAGCAGTGCGGCGGGCAACAACCCTGCCGGTGAGAAGATCGAGTAAGGCCCGTGCAACCCGTCCGGGATGTCAAAAACGGTTTCGCAACCGATCGCGGTCGCCATGTCACGCAACTTGCCACTGCCGCCGGTCACGGGAAGGACCAATTTTGGCAACCACTTGTCCGACTCGCCCCCCAAGGAATCTCGCAGGTGAGACAACAACTGACGGAAGGCGATGGCAGTTTCCACGTTGTCGCCATGCGGGCTGATCACCGTGATCGCATACCGTTTGTCGGGTGGCAAAACGCCGTAACCGCCCGCCGACAACCTACCAAGCAACGCCTGGATCGCGTCGTTGCCGAGGTCATCCCCCGCGAAATACATTCGCGGCCGACTGCCTCGAGACGCCCGGCTCAGTTCGTTGTGATACGGATCGCAGCAGGCCTCCAGCATCGCCCGAGCGCCCGCCGACCATCCGCCGGCACCCAGCACGACGACCGCATCAAGCTGATGGACGATCGTATTGGCAACTTGAAAAATTTGGCCCAACTCGGAGCCTTCGCGGAGCTCGCGATATCGGGCCAGCAACTCATCTGGCAAACCATAAAACCGATCGACCGGCGCAAGCCGTCCCGTCGGCCCGTTAGCATCAGCGTCAGCCGAAGCGGCCGAATCGCCGGCAAGAAGCTTCCGGCGGAGTCGATCCAATTGCGGGTAGAGTGCGGCGAGCTCGGCTGACGTGATCCCGCTATCGGGGCGAAGGGCACCTGCGGGATCGAATCGGATTAGGCTCATCAAGGCTTGCCAAGCAAGATCGCCGCGGAAAGTTGCTTTCTCGGCCAAACCGGCCGCCGTCGGACAGGCCGCATACCCTATCCGATCGGGGTCCCGAATCGAAGCGGGTGAGCCGGGGTGGGACGCGTCGCGGGCGGGGCGGGACCGGTCGGGTGCGGCCGAGTTGTGCTCCGGCCACGATTTGTTAAACCATGGGTACAGAATTCCGCTCCCATAGCCTGCCGACCGCGGCCCCACCCGTCATTCACCGAGTTCCTCCACCATGGACATGCATTCGTTGACTCGCGACTTGATCGCCAAGAACGATTCCAAAATTGTGATGCTGGTCGCGGACGGCTTGGGTGGCTTGCCGATGACCCCCGGCGGAAAAACCGAATTGGAAACGGCGAACACGCCGAACTTGGATCGGATCGCCGCCGGCGCCGTCCAGGGGGCCAGCATCCCGGTCAAGCCGGGCATCGCACCGGGTAGCGGCCCCGGCCACCTCGGCCTCTTCGGTTACGATCCCCTGCGTTACCAGATCGGTCGTGGCGCCTTGGAGGCGACCGGGATCGGATTCGCGTTGCAGGCAGGTGACGTCGCCATCCGCTGCAACTTCTGCACGCTCGGCCCGGATGGCAACATCTCCGACCGCCGTGCCGGCCGGATCAGTTCCGAGGAGAGCGCGCCGATCGCCATCAGCCTGCGGCAGATCCAGATTCCGGGCGTCGAGATCTTCGTCGAGCCCGTTAAAGAGCACCGCTTCGTGGTCGTCTTCCGCGGACCGGGCTTAGGTGGCGAGGTCAACGACACCGACCCCCAGGCCGTCGGCGTTCCCCCGCTGGAACCGGTCGCTCGAGATGAGGAAAGTCGCAAAACGGCAGAGGTGGCACGCGAGTTCCTCCGCCAAGCCGGAGAAATCCTGAAGGGTCAACCGCAGGCCAATTTTCACACGATGCGAGGCTTCGCCGCCAAGCCGAACATGCCCAGCTACGAGGACGTGTACGGCCTGCGAGCCGCCGCGATCGCGGTCTACCCGATGTACAAAGGGCTGGCCCAACTCGTCGGCATGAAGGTCATCGGTCAAGCGACCACCCTCGAGGAACAGGTCGATGTTCTGGACCAGGCTTGGCAGGATTACGACTTTTTTTTCATGCATTACAAGTACTCGGACAGCACGGGAGAAGACGGGAACTTTGAGGAGAAGGTCAAGCGGATCGAGGAACTCGATGCGATCCTGCCGCGGATCGAGAAACTGTCGCCAACCGTGCTGATCGTCACCGGCGATCACAGCACCCCGAGCTACCTGAAGGCCCACTCCTGGCATCCCGTCCCGACCCTGCTGGCCAGCGATTGCTGTCGGCCCGACCCGCACGTCGCGTTCAACGAGTCGACTTGCATCACCGGCGGCCTGGGGCAATTCGAAGCCAAGTACCTGATGCTACTGGCGTTGAGCAACGCCGGCCGGATGGGCAAGTTTGGCGCCTGACCTGCCCGACCTCGTTCTCTCACCCCCACCCATCGGTCGCCGACGCTCCCATGCCCCGTTCCCCTTCACGCCGCTGCGAACCTACCGATACGAGTTCGGAGCGTCTGCGAGAGTTCCTGCTGAGCGTTCCAGGCGAGGATGCGTTGACCGTCCTGCAGGACCAGCGGGAGGAACTGCGGCAACTCGCTTTGACGATCAGCACCGACCAAGTGGACATCGTCCACCCGCCATACCTCTGGACGATCCGGCAAGTCCTCTCGCATTTGGCGGAAGGTGAGCGTGTGTTCGGTTACCGTATCCTCCGAATTGCCGCGGGTGATGCCACCGCACTGCCGGGCTGGGACGAGAACGCTTACGCCGATAGCCGCTACGGCCTCGGGAATTTTGATCATCTGGTCGAGGAAATCGATCTGCTGAGACAGGCTAACCTGCGCTTGCTGAGGCGACTCCGTCCTACCTGTTGGGATCGTTGCGGTACAGTGGATGCCCAGCAGATGACGGTTCGAGCCTTAGCCTGGTTGGCCGCAGCCCACCTCCAACACCACTTGGCCATCGTGACGCGGCGGATCGCCGCAACCTCGACAATCGACGACTGAACGGACCGGAACCCGCTGCCCGATCGCCCCCTCGGCCCGTTCGGTTATCTTCTCGACTCCTGACACCCCCACCCCTTTCCCACGAGCCCGATCATGCCCCCCGTTGAAAAAAACAACTCGAATCGGCGTCAATTCCTGCGGAGATTGACCTCCGGCGGAGCGCTCGCCGGCATGGCAATGACAGGCTTCGTGACACCCGCTTGGTTAGGTGGCGACATGACGTTCGCGGACGAACCGGATGCGGCGGCCCAGCCGAAACCGGCGCCCGCTGAATCACCTTGGAAGATCGGTTGCTTCACCCGCCCCTTTTCCGAGTTCACGTACGCGGAGACGCTGAACGCGATCGCCGCGGCCGGGTACGGATCGGTCGGCCTGATGACGGTGAAGCTGCCGACGGCGAGCGTGACCTTGGCGGATGCCACCGCTGCCCAAGCCGAAGCGATCGGCAAGCAAGCGGCCGATCACGGGCTGGCGGTTTCCGCAACGTATTACGGCGGCCCTCCCGTGCGTCAGTCGGTCGCCGAAGGGACCGCGGCCCTCCGCCAATTGATCGACAACTGCCGACGGGCGGGATGCACCTCGGTGGTGTTGGGCGGGACCGGCGAAGCGGCGATCTTCGATCGCTACTTCGAGGCGATCCGGACCGTCTGCGATCTGGCGGCGGAAAACAACGTGGAACTGGTGATCAAGCCACACGGCGGGCTGAACGCGACCGGGCCTCAGTGTCGTGAAATCATTCGTCGCGTCGATCACCCCGCATTCCGGATGTGGTACGACCCCGGAAATATCTTCTACTACTCCGAAGGGAAACTCGATCCGTTGGACGACGTCGCCAGCGTTGCCGGGTTGGTCACCGGGATGTGTGTCAAAGATTTTCGACCACCTCAGGAGGTTTCGATCAACCCGGGCTCCGGTCAGGTCCGATTCGCGGAATTGATGAGCCGGTTGCAAGCGGGCGGTTTCCGCGGCGGTCCGCTCGTCGTCGAAACGCTCGCCCCCGGCGACCTCGCGACCGTCACTGCCAATGCCCGAAATGCTCGCGAGTTCCTCGCAGGCCTGGTGGCCTGAGCGAGGGCCGACATCAGGTTTCGAAAAAGCCGTCGTAGGTGCTGCGGAGCCCCCGCAGGCCTCCGAGGATGACACTCAGGTCATTGCCGTAGGCGAAGAGGCGACACCCCAATTCTCGGCAAACCTCCGCATGCTCACGACCTCGAACCAGAATCCCCCACGACTTGCCGTTGGCTTCGACCGCATGGCTCACTCGACGAAGGGCGTCAAGGCAGCGGGCATGCAGGAACTCGCCGGGAACACCCAACGCCAAACTGAGGTCGGCCGGGCCGACGAACAAATGGTCGACCCCCGCGACGGCGGCAATCTCGTCAACCTGTTGAAGCGCCTCCAGCGTTTCGATCTGCATCGCTAGCCAACGGTCGCGATTGCAAGCCTCGACGTGAGCAGCCAAGGGCCGCGTCGCGTACTGGCCCTCGAAGTTGCTGGCATTCAATCCCCGTTCCCCCAACGGCGGGAACTTGGCCCAGCGGACGATCTGCCGGGCCTCATCGACGCCGCGGATTTGGGCCGCCATGATCCCGCCCGCGCCGGCTTCCATCGGCCGCATCACCGCGGCGTAATGAACCGGGGCCAAGCGGACGTAAGAGTCGAGCCCCACGGATCGGCAGGCGAGCGTCAGTGACTCGATCTGCTCCAGCGAGACCGCCGCGTGCTCCTCGTCGATCCAGATCCCATGGTACCCGCCGATCAACGCGACCAACTCGACCAACTTCGGAGCAGGGATCGCGCCGATGGAGAGTACGTTCACCTGCTTGCCGGCCTCTAGCCGTGATTTGATCGTGTCCATCGGCGACGATGACTCCGGGTTGGTGGCGGTACTATCGACGGACAGACCGTCGGGAGGGTGTGGGAGTGGCCGCGGCCGACCGACTCAGACGGTCGCAGAAGTGACGGACTGGATCTGCCTCAAAAACTGGTCGAGCGATGGGGTGCGTTCGTTGACGTTCGGGTGCATCGCTTGCATGATCGCCCGAGCCAAACGCGGATCGAGATCCGCTCGGTATTCGAGCAATTCCTTGGGCGGCACCGAATCATGGCTGAGCGCCGCTCGACCGTTCGTGATCGCGGCTTGCCAAGGGAACTCGAACGCGCAAAGGCTGTAACAACTCACCCCGAACGAAAAGATGTCGACCCGTTTGTCGGTCGGCCGTCGGCGAACGATCTCCGGCGACATGTAGAGCGGCGTTCCGGTGCGGTTGCCGGCGACCATGAACGGGGGGGTCGCAGGGACGGTGAGCCCAAAGTCGATCAGCTTCACGCCGGAATAGTCAGGCAGGCAAATGAAGTTGCGCGGGCAGACGTCGCGATGAATGTAGCCTCGCTCGTGGACGTAATGGATCGCCTCCGCCATGTTGCGGATGATGTTCAGCCGACCGGCAGCGATCAACTCTTCGTTGCGGTCGCCGATCACCTTCTGCAGGGTCGGACCGTCGATGTATTCCATGACCAAGAACGGCTCGTTCTTGGTGGAAACCCCGACTTCAAAGGTCTCTGCGATCAGCGGGTGCCTCATCCCCAACGCGATCTCGCCCTCGCTGGGCTTTCGCAACCCCTTGAACCGGGCCTCGAAAAAATCGACCTTCTCCGAATCACACAACTTGACGCCGACGATCTCGCCCGTTTCCCGATCCCGGGCGACGTAAAAACGGCTCATCGTGCCGCTGACGCTCGAACGCAGCCGCTCAAAACGGGCTTCGATGTTGACCTTGCCACGCAGCATCCCACCACGGGCGCGGACCACTGGGGTTTCCGCCGCCGGCGTCGATTCCGCTGGCACACCTGCCGCGTTTCCAGTCGTCTCCGCTTTTTTTTTCGTAGCCCCAGATGTGGCAAACAGCGATTTGAGGGAATCGATCAGGCTCATCGTCACTTGCCGCAGTAATCGATCGCGCGAGCGATCTCGCTCTTCAGGTTCGGCCGGGTGACGATCCGGTCGATGTATCCGTGCTTCAGTAAGAACTCGCTGGTCTGAAAGTCCTCCGGCAGTTCGATCCCGATCGTCGCCTTGATCGTTCGCGGCCCGGCAAAGCCGATCAAGGCCTTGGGCTCCGCAAAGACCAAATCGCCCAGCGAAGCGAAGCTGGCGGCCACCCCGCCCATCGTCGGGTTGGTCAAGACGCTGATGTAGAGTCCGCCGGAACCGTGGTAGCGAGCCAGAGCGGCGGACACCTTGGCCATCTGCATCAGCGACAGGATCCCCTCGTGCATGCGAGCCCCGCCACCGCTGCCGCTGATGATGATCAACGGCAAGCACTGCTGAGTGGCATGCTCGACCAAACGCGCCAAGCGTTCGCCAACCACCGAGCCCATGCTGCCCATGATGAACGCCGAGTCGGTAACCGCAAACGCCACCCGGCGGGCACGAATCATGCCGATCCCGGTCAGGACCGCGTCGGTCAGTCCGGTCCTCCGCTGCTCCGCGATCAGACGTTCCGAGTAGGGGCGACGATCAGCAAAATTTAGCGGGTCCGTCGGACGCAGCTCCTCGTACATCGGCTCGAAGGTCCCGTCGTCGAGAACCTGGGCGACCCGATCTGTCGCCGAGACGTAAAAGTGATAATCGCACTTGGGACAGACGTTCAGACGCCCCGCCACTTCCTTCCGGTAGACCGTCTCGGAGCAGCCTGGGCATTTGATCCACAACCCCTCGGGTACCCCCCGTTTCTTCTGAACGGGGCTGGCCGGGGGTTCGTCCAGTCGGCCGTCCGCGACCGAGGACGCGGTTCCCGGCGTGATCGGGGCGACTTCACCAGCCGCCGCCAACGCGGACTCCGGCCCGGTAGGAGACGGGGGGTTGGGATTCGATTGGGCGGAAACCATGGGTGAGATCGCGCGACGACGCCTACGGTTCGGATTAATGGAGCGGGTGTTCAATCAGTGATCGGCTCCCCATTTGACAAATCAACGGGCTCGCGGAACAGCCCAATCCGGTAACCCATCCGAACAAGTTTGCTTCATTCCTACGAGCGGTGCAACTTCAAGGACGGGAAAACGGCATGGAAACGCCATGGAAAGCTTACAATGGACCCCTAACCCGCGGTCGCCTGAAACGGGTTCTACTCGCTCCGGCAAAGGACTGTTTCTGCCCTGAGCGACCGGCAGACTGACCCAACCCCTCGCCCGACCCCACTTTCTCCTCCTCACTTCGTTTTTCATTCGGAAACCCCACACCATGCCGCCTTTCCAAATTCTGGCATCGCTAGCCCGCCAGTCCTCGTCGGCTCTGTTTGTCTCGGCCTGGATCGCGACCCAGGTGATCAGCCACTGTCCGGCCGCCCACGCGACGCCTCCCAACCTGGTCGTGATCTTGGCCGATGACTTGGGATATGCCGACCTGAGCTGTTTCGGGGGGAAAATCGCCACCCCGAATCTCGACCGGCTGGCTGCCGATGGGGTCCGATTCACCGACGCGCACTCCAGTTCCTCCGTCTGCACGCCGACCCGCTATGGCTTGCTGACCGGTCGGTACAACTGGCGAAGTCGGCTGCAACGGGGCGTCTTGGGTGGACTCAGCCCGAGGCTGATCGAGCCCGATCGGATCACGATGGCAGAATGGTTGCGGCGACAGGGGTATCACACCGCCTGCATCGGCAAGTGGCACTTGGGGATGGATTGGCAGGTCAAACCGGGGGGCCGAGTGACGGAGCTCGGGATCGAGTCCCGTGATCAGGTATTCGCCGTCGACTACGCGGCGCCGATCGAATCAGGGCCGAACAGCGTCGGATTCGACCATTTTTTCGGCATCAGCGCGTCGCTCGACATGGTCCCCTACGCATACATCGAAAACGACCGCGTCACCGAGTTTCCGAGCGAAGACCGCGACTTTCCGATGATGCTCGGTCGAGAACCCGGGCGAACTCGCCAGGGCCCGACCGCACCCGGTTTTGACGCGGCCGATGTGCTGCCGATGCTGGCCAAAAAATCGGTCGAATACATCGACAGCCGGGTCGCCGCGAGCGACGGTGACGGCTCCCCACAACCGTTCTTGCTTTACGTCCCGTTGGCATCCCCGCACACGCCGATCCTGCCGACCGAGCGATTCATCGGACAAAGTGGGATCAACCCCTATGCCGACTTCGTGATCGAGACCGATTGGGCGGTCGGCGAAATCCTGGCGGCGGTCGACCGTCATGGCTTGACCGACCAGACGATGTTCGTCTTTACCAGCGACAATGGCTGCTCCCCGCAAGCCGATTTCGACACCTTGTCCCGACACGGCCATCTCCCCAGCGGGCCGCTCCGCGGGCACAAAGCAGACCTGTTTGAAGGGGGACACCGAATCCCGCTGATCGTCCGCTATCCGGGACATGCCACCCCCGGCTTGGTCTCGGACCAGTTGATCTGCCTGACCGACCTGTTCGCCACCGCAGCCGAAGCGGTCGCCGGTAGCGATCGGGTAGGACATGACGAGTTTGCCGCCGGCACCGCCGAGGACAGCTTCAGCTTTTTCGGCGCGCTACGGGCCGACTCGGTGCCATCCCTCCCCCGGCCGTCGCTGGTGTCCCATTCCATCAACGGCTCCTTCGCCATCCGACTCGGCGACTGGAAACTGCTCCTCTGCCCCGATTCGGGCGGCTGGAGCCAACCGCGTCCCGGCAGCCTGGAAGCCAGGGAACTGTCCGGCTATCAGCTCTACCACCTCGGCGAGGATCTCGGCGAACAAAACAACCGAATCGAACAGGAGCCGGAATTGGCCCAGAAGTTGCTCAAGCACTTACAGGAAATCATCGATGACGGCCGGAGCACGCCGGGCGTTCCTCAGATGAACACGGTTACCGTCGAGATCCGTTGAGATCGCTGGTCGGGACAACCAGCAAAATCCGCAAAATCATTTCAATCGAGAAGGTGTCCGGGGCCGGCGTCTTGCGTTTTCGCCGAACTCAATCGGCTACCACTTCCGCGCGGACGACGCGAAGCCGAGATGCCCGAATTCGGGCAGGCACCCTAATCCAGAGCTGGCTAACTAGGCCGCACCCCGAAATTTTTCAAGATGAATCGACCGTTATTTTTCAATTTTCTTGAAAAAACCATACTTTTTTAAGGTTACACTCCGGTTTTTAACGGATTGAGAGTTTGGACAGTTTTTGTTTTCTTGGAGTCGTTTTCTTTTTTTACATTCGCAAAGGTGGTTCTGATGAACACATTCACTCGGAAACCACGATCGTCGCAAGGGTTCACGTTGGTGGAATTGCTGGTCGTGATCGCGATCATCGGCATCATGGTCGGACTGCTGTTGCCGGCCGTGCAAGCGGCTCGCGAAGCGGCTCGGCGGATGCAATGTTCGAACAACATGAAGCAGATCGGCTTGGCCCTGCATAATTTCCATGATTCCCACCGTCGATTTCCCCCAGGCATTCTCGGTCCGGTCCCCAATCCGCCTGCCGGCAGCACCGCCAATCACCAGTACGTCGGCACGTTGGCATATCTGCTGCCCTACCTGGAGCAGACTGCGCTCTACGACCAGATGAAGTCGGAACTGGAGATCGGCGTCGATCGTTTTCCTGGGGTGACCTACTCAGGAATCTCCGGGCGAGTCGAAAACTGGTTCCTGAATGCCCCGGCTTGGGCAGCGGCTCAGACCAAACTGCCTGCTTACGAGTGCCCCTCAGCGAATCCCTACAACAACACCTGGACGTTCGCCTACACCTACACGATCGGCACCGAAGTCACGGGGGGGTACTTTGGCTCCAACATGCCACAATTGGGGCGAACGAATTACGCGGCGTCAGCCGGTGGTATCGGCGAAGCTCACAACAACGCCGGTTGGGCACAGTACATCGGCACCTTCTGGCCCCGCTCCAAACGCAACTTTTCGGATGTCCTCGACGGGACCAGCAACACGTTCGCTTTTGGCGAGGTGCTCGGTGGTTTTGACGGAGACGAAATGCTGTTCGGGTTCGTCTGGATGGGAATGGGGCCGATGCCTTCCGCTTGGCGTTTGCCACCGAAGTTGACCCGGCCGGGCTGGTACCAGTACGGGTCCCAGCACCCCGGTGTGGTCCAGTTCACCCTGTTCGACGGATCGGTCCGTGCGGTTTCAGGCTCAGTGGACAGGAATTTTTTCTTGTTCTCATCCGGCGTACGAGATGGCCGGCTCCACGAAGCCTTCAATCAGTGATGCTCTGCTTGTTTCGACTGTTCCTGCCCGTTGTGGTGCTCGCGCCGGTCGCGGACGCCACGTGAATCCATTTTGGAGAACCTAGCCTTGAAGCGACTTTCACTTTTCCTCGCACTGATGCTGACCGCGTTCGGCGGGCTGACCATCGGTTGCGGCGGGGCCTCCGCGCCGGAGGCAAATACAGACGTACCCGATGAAGCAGTCAATCAGGTGACACCGCCACCGCCACCGCCGCCGCCGGCTTGATCGACAATCCGCCTGTCGGCCCCGATCGAGGGCTAGGTTCGCAATTCTCGGGATGCCCGACTGGGTTGTTTCGGAGCGAGAGTTCATGAACCCGATTCGCGGTCGCAGTTAAATCATCAACAGCCGGTTGACCCGCGCGCGCGACCTGCCGGTTTTTTTGGATCGGGCGATGTCTCGATCGATTTCGTTTAGTTCGCTGGTGCCGGGGACGGGGCCTTGCAGCGGTACGAAGTTCGCGGATTCTTTTCGCCAGTCATCCGTTCCTTCCCACCCGACGGCCCGCCATGACCACGAACGCTCCCCACAAACGCTCGCGGCATCTCGGTCGCACAGGGCAACACAACGGCAGGGTTTATCGAAGCGGCCCGCGGTGGGAGACCTTGTTGCTGGTGCATTGTCTGCTCTTGTCGACAGTCGCGACCGGGTGGACGGCCGAGACGACCAGGCCGCCTAATGTGATCTTCATTTTGGCCGACGACCTGGGATATGGCGATTTGGGGTGCTACGGCCAGCAGGTCATTCGCACGCCCCATCTCGATCGGATAGCAGCACAGGGAATGCGGTTCACACAGCATTACGCGGGCAACGCCGTCTGCGCGCCGTCCCGCAATGTGCTGATGAGCGGGAAGCATCCCGGTCATGCGACCGTCCGCGACAATCGGTCGATCAGCTCCCAAAAGTTTGTCGACGGAATTCCCGCCGATGAAGGCCAATTCCCCATCCCAGACGGCGAGTTGACCATCGCGGAACTGCTGGGCCCGCTGGGCTTCCGCAGTGGCGGTTTCGGCAAATGGGGATTGGGCGGTCCCCACACCACCGGCGCACCGCTGCGTCAAGGTTTCGATCGCTGGTTCGGCTACAACTGCCAGGCCGTCGCACACAACTTCTATCCGGTCTACCTGTGGGATGACGATCGGGTGCTGCGGTTGCCGAACGCCGCCTTCCCGGCACACGACCGGTTTCGCGAAGACGAAGACCCGGCCGACCCGGCCAGCTATCGGCGTTTTCAAGGTGATGCCTATTCAGCAGATCGGATCGCCGACGCCGCTTTGAAATTCATCCGCGAATCGGCCGATCGTCCCTTTTTTCTCTATTGGCCGACAACGGTTCCGCATGTCGCCCTGCAGGTTCCCGACGACTCACTCGCGGAATACGACGGCCAGTTCGACGACCCGCCCTACCCAGGCGGCAAGGGCTACATCCCCCACTTCCGCCCCCGCGCCGCCTATGCGGCAATGATCACCCGGATGGACCGCGAGATCGGTAGGACGATGGAGCTGGTTCGAGAACTCGGTTTGGAACGCGATACGATCTTCATCTTCACCAGTGACAACGGACCGCTACACGGAACCCACGAAGGCTTGGCGGGGACGGACAGCCTGTTCTTCAACTCCCACGGCGGCTTGCGGGACGGCAAGGGAACGCTGTACGAGGGTGGGGTTCGCGTCCCGGCAATCGTTCGTTGGCCCGGCCGGATCGCCGCCGGAACGGTCAGTCACCGAGTGTCGGGATTCGAGGATTGGATGCCCACCCTGCTGGAACTCGTGGGGGCTGCAGAAGCGATCCCCACGGACATCGACGGCATCAGCATGGCCGACGAACTGCTCGGCAAGCCCCAGCCTCCGCGAAAATTTCTCTATCGAGAATTCGCCGGTTACGGCGGCCAGCAATCGATTCGGGTCGGCGACTGGAAGGCGATCCGTCGCGGCTTGAAGCCGCGTCCCAGAGACCCGCAGCAACCGGCGGTGACAGAACTGTTCGACCTCGCCAAAGACCCGGCAGAAACGACCGACCTGGCCGATCAGCACCCGGAGTTGGTGGCGAGCCTGGAAGCGTTGATGATGTCCTGCCGGACCCCTTCGACCGACTTTCCGATCCCCGCCCTGGACAACACGGGCGACTGAGTCATTCGGTACGGCCGTTGAACCATTCGGGAAACGGCTCACGGCACCACTTCAGCCGGTTCCGGACGCGTTGAAGTAGGCCGGCTCGGCCCCCGGGATCCACTTGATGTTGCAGCCCAAGCTGGCGACTTGCCGTTCCAACGGCGGGCCACCTGCCAGCAACTGATCGAGAGCCGCCCGCAGGTCCGCTCCGGTCACCGGCTTGTCGTTGCCGGGACGGCTGTCGTCCATCTGGCCGCGGTAGACGAGTCGATGGTCGCCATCGAAGAGATAGAAATCCGGCGTGCATGCCGCGCGGTAAGCTTGGGCAACCTCTTGAGTCGGATCGAAAAGATACGGGAACGCGTAGCCGCGAGCCTCCTTTTCGGCCCTCATCATCTCGGGGGAATCGTCCGGATGGGCGGTCACGTCGTTGCTACTGATCCCGACCACCGCGATGTCGCGGGAAAGGTAATCGTCGGCCAACCTTTTCAACCCGTCGGCAACGTGCTTCACGTACGGACAGTGGTTGCACAGGAAAATGACCAGCAAACCTCGCCTACCGACGAAATCGGAACGCGCGATGGTCGTGCCATCGGTGTCGACGAGCGAAAAGTCAGGAGCCACCGTGCCAAGCGGCAACATCGTCGATTGGGTACGGACCATGCTAACGGAACTCCGATAATGGGCGAAGCCGGTTTCGAAAACGGACGGTGAGATGGTCACGCCAGCTAATGTCTAGCGTGACGGGACCGACTTGGGAGCCCCCAGGTAGGGTTCCAGCAGGCACGCGGTCGCCGGATCAGAAAGCTGCAACTTACCAAAACCGTGAACGGCACCCGCGGCAATCGCCTCAGCCTGATGCTCTTCGTAATTCGTGATCAGCATCACGGGCAGGTGCGCCCAACGGGGATCGGCCTTGATACCACGGATCACATCCAGCCCGTCGGAATAGTCCCGATCGAGCTTTCGATTGACCGTAACCAGGTCGACCGGACGCTGCCCGAGCAGCGCCAAAGTGTCTTCCAACGCATCCGTTTGCAGAACGACGGCGTCAAAGCGGGATTGGACTAACTTGCGGATCGCGTTGTAGTCGGGACCACAATTTCCGCAGTCGATTACCGTTTTGGTCATTTTCCGATCGCGAACAGCTTGTCACGGGTACTGATAAATAACGTGTTGCCGGCTGCCGAAGGCGTCGTGTAGAGGCTGCCCCCCATGTTGATCTCGTCGATCGGCTCCGAATGCTCTGCCCCGAGCCGAAAGATGGTGATGTCACCGTCTTCGTCCGGCACGAAAACGCGGCCATCGGCAATCAGCGGACTCCCCCAGCTCTGGGCCAGCAAGTCGTACGTGTAGTGAGGCTTAGCCTGCCCGTTTTCCCCGCGGGCGTCAAGGCAGTGCAGGATACCGGCCAAGTCGATCACATAGAGCAGGTCATCGGCGATCGCCACGCTGCCGAGCGTACGGTGCATCGTTTCTTCAAAAGCGATCGAGCCGTCTCCATCCAAATCGGCAGAGCGGTAATGCCAGATCGCCGCGGAGTTCGGATTCGGAATCGCTGCTTCGCCGGCATCCGGATCGATCGCGCGAGGGCTGCGATGGGGGATTGGCGTCGGAACGCCGTCAACCACGCGGACTGCCAACTCGGGCGAGACATCGCCGCGGCGAGTCGGGTCGACGCACCACAAGCAGCCTTCCCCTTCGCCCAGTTCGGGATCCTGCCCGACGGCGACGTAGACCCGGTTGTCGTAGATCACCGGCGTGCCGATCAAGTAATTGCGATCGCCATCCCCGGCCAAAGTCCATTTCGACGCCTTCGGGTTGCAATCGAACTTCCAGAGCAGTTCCGGTTTGCCCGCTTCCCCTCGGTCGGCCCGAAAACCGTAAAGGTAGCCGTCGCCTCCGGCGAAGATGACCTGGGGGACGCCGCCCAAAACCGCCGCCGCGGGGCTCGACCATTGCCCGTGAAGGACGTTCTCGCCGGGCGAATTGTCAGCCCAAACCAGCTCGCCTGTCCGCTTATCCAAACAGAGAAAACTCGGGGCCTCGGGGGCCGGCAGCTCGGTTCCCGACTCGCCGGTGCCGTTGCCGGTGTTCACGAACAGCAGATCGTTGAACACGGTCACGCTGCTGGCCGACATGTTACGCGGGCTGACACCGAGTTCCGACATCATGTCGTAAACCCAGATCACGTCAGCCTCGCGTGGGTCCGCAGCGATTTCCGGAGGGTCGGCCAAGCCGTCGTCACGGCCGTCTCGAAAACCCTCCGTATCCAGGCACCGCACTTCTCCCCGACTGGTGACGAACCACAACCGATTTTCCTCGACCAGCGGCGTGCTGCAGATGCCTTGCAACGGCCAGTCATGAACGCGTCCCGAAGCGAGCTTCTCGCTGCTGTGTTGCCACAAGAAATCGCCACTCGCCAGGTCGAAACAGAGGAGGCAGCCGAGATCGAGTTCGGCCGGGAAGCGTTCGAGGTAGCCGCCCCCGTTGTTGGTCCCGACGAAAACCTTGCCGCCGGAAATAACCGGATTTCCGTACGTTTGACTGCCCAGTTGGGCAACCCAGCGAACGTTTTCAGACGTTTCGCGGTCCCACTGACCAGTCCGCCGATCGAACCGACCCGGCTTCCACGATTCCGGCAGAGTGACCCCGACGGGATGATTGTTGCGCCGCGAACTTCCTCCCCATTGAGGCCAAGACGCCGACATGACCTGGGCCTCATCTGCCGCAACGGCTCCGCAACCGGACATGGCGGCCGAGGCCATCGCCCCCAGCACCGTTGCCAACGTGATCAGGGCCCAAGGGGTATTGTGAGCCAAAATGGATTTACATCGAGCCATGGCAGGAATCACGCCCGGGGGCGCAGTAGCGGATCGGCAGGGGGGAGAGGAAAAAGGCTGTCGTGTCAACGGTCTCGCTGCCCGACGGCCCCGTTCGCGGGTGCCGGTCGATCCGCCTCGCTCCGGCGAGACTCGACCCGGCCACCACCTCATAGGCTAGCCAGTGTCGCCGAGTTTCCAAGTTCACAAAAGGCCGCTTGGGAAGAACGGGCTGCCTAATCCGATTTTGCAGAACCATCGGTTCGGCGGGGTTGTCACATCTGTTAACTTAGCAATGAGCGGTAAAAAAGTGTCCGGAACCTTTTGCGAGGAACTCGCCCTT